>JBHHUY010000021.1:0-20858 GCA_046753965.1 Phycisphaerae bacterium | reverse complement strand
GTCCATGACAGTTCAGGCGGCTCTCACGTAGCGGCCGCCCCCCGTGGCGGCCGTTACGCGGCGGAGCACATGTGCGTCTCAAGCTGGGACGAGAATCCGTTCTCGTTCCCTTCTCCACGAGTCCTTCGGCGCGGAGGACCGAGCAGGGATTCTCGATCCAGCATGGAAGATGCACCCTGGCTCCTGCCGCCGCCGTCCCGACGCCTCCCGCGAAGGCTGAGCCCGCCAAGCCCCCCTGCGGTCAGGTTTTCGACGCGTCCATCTTCAGCGCGTGAACGAGAAACCCCCATTCGTCCGCCGTCTCGTCGATGACATACTCGGTCGGCTTGCCCGCGCCGTGCCCCGCGCGGGTCTCGATCCGGATAAGGACGGGCGCCGAGCCCGCCTGGGCGGCCTGAAGCGCGGCGGCGAACTTGAAGCTGTGCGCCGGAAAGACGCGGTCGTCATGGTCGCCGGTCGTGATCAGCGTCGGCGGATAGGCCGTGCCGGGCTTGACATTGTGGTAGGGCGAATAGGCATACAGGGCCTTGAACATCTCGGGGTCTTCGATCCGCCCGTAATCGCTCGTCCAGGCCCAGCCGATCGTGAACTTCTGGAACCGCAGCATGTCGAGCACGCCGACCCCGGGCAGCGCCGCGCCGAACAGGTCGGGCCGCTGCGTCAGACAGGCCCCGACAAGCAGGCCGCCGTTGCTTCGCCCGCCGATCGCCAGCTTCTCGCGGCGGGTGTACCGGTTGTCGATGAGCCACTCGGCCGCGGCGATGAAATCGTCGAACACGTTCTGCTTGTTCAGGAGCCGACCGGCATCATGCCAGGACTTGCCGTATTCGCCGCCGCCGCGGAGGTTGGCCTGGGCATAGAGCCCCCCCATCTCCATCCAGACGAGATTCCGGATGCTGAACCGCGGCGTCAGTGAAATGTTGAACCCGCCGTAGCCGTAGAGATAACACGGGTTGTTGCCGTCGCGCTTCAGGCCCTTCTGATAGGTCAGAAACATCGGGATGCGCGTGCCGTCCTGGCTGCTGTAAAAGACCTGCTTCGTCTCATAGTCGTCGGGGTTGAAGTCAACCCGGGCCCGTTTGAACACGGTGCTCCGGCCCGTCACCATGTCATAGCGATAGATCGTCGGCGGCGTCGCGAAGCTGCTGTACGAGTAAAATGTCTCCGTATAATCGCGCTTCCCGCCGAAACCGCCGGCACTGCCCAGGCCGGGCAGCTTCACCTCACGGACAAAACTGCCGTCGAGATTGAAAATCTTGATCTGGGTATGGGCATCCCGCAGATAAGACGCCACGAACATGTTGTTGACGACATTGACCCCCTGAAGGGTCTCGGCCGCCTGGGGAATCAGTTCCTTCCAGTTCGACCGATCGGGGCGCGTCGTGTCGATCGCGATGACGCGACCGCGGGGCGCATCCAGGTCGGTGCGGAAGTAGAACACGGGGCCGTCGTTCTCGAGGAAATCATACTGCGCGTCGAAATCGTCCAGAAGCTCGACGATGGGGGCGCCCGGCTGTTTCAAATCTCTGTAATACAGCCGGTTCTTCCGCTCGGTCCCCTGCCAGATACTGATGAGCAGATACCGCCCGTCTTCGGTCTGAGAACCGCTGAAGCCCCACTCCTTCTGGTCCGGGCGCTCATAGATCAGTTCGTCTTCGGACTGCGACGTACCGAGCCGATGATAGTAGAGCTTGTTGTAATAGTTGGTGCTGGAAAGCTCCTCGCCCTTTTTCGGCGCATCGTATCGACTGTAATAAAACCCCTTGTTGTCCTTCGACCACGCCGCCGAGGAGAACTTGATCCACTCGAGCGTGTCCGGAAGATCTTGGCCGGTCTCGACATCCCGAACATGAAACGTCTGCCAGTCCGATCCGCCGTCGGAAAGCCCGTAGGCCATTCGCCGGCCGTCCTCGCTGATGCTCCACGTGTTCAGCGCGATCGTGCCGTCCTTGGAAAGCGCATTCGGATCAAGCAGCACGCGCGGCTCGCCGTCGAGCCGGTCCATCGTATAGACGACGTACTGATTCTGGAGCCCGTCGTTCCGCCGATAGAAATACCTGCCCCCCTGCTTGAACGGAGTCGTGTACTTCTCATAGTTCCACAACCGGGTCAGACGCTGCTTGATCTTCTCTCGCGCGGATATTTTCTTCAGATAGGCGAACGTCACCTCGTTTTCCGCCCGCACCCAGCCCTTCGTCTCCTCGCCGTTGTCGTCCTCGAGCCAACGGTAAGGGTCGGCCACCGCGACGCCGTGGATGACATCAACCTGTGAGACCGTCTTCGCCTTCGGATAGCGGATCGGCGCCGCCACCTGCGACGTCGGTCCGCCGCAGCCCACGGGCAGCGCGGCCGTCACGCAGGCGACGGCGAACCACAGCCACCGAGAATGCTTCACGTGCATCGTTGTCACTCCTTCCGAGGTTGGTTTCCGTTCGCGGCTTGCCGGACCCGACGTCCGCGCCTGCACATTGTCCGGGATTCGAGCGCGTTCGCAAGACCGAGCCCGGGATTCGCGCGATCGCCGCGCTTGCCGCGAACTTCCGTCCCGTGGACAATGACCGCGGGCACGATGAACCGAATCACGAGCCGAGAGGGCGCGATCAATGATCAATTCACGCTGGGTGGCCTTATTCTTCGCCACGGTCGCCGCGCTCGCCGCGACCGCGCACGATCCCGCGCCGGCCGAACCGACCGCGACCCGGCCGGCTGCGAAGTCCGATCGCGCGGCCGGGCTTGAGGCCGACCGAGAGCGGCGATTCAAGGCAATGTTGACGGATGTCGTCTTGCGCGGTACCTGGCGGATGACAGGCGCCGAGGGTCTCAAGGGGCAGGGCCCGTTGACCCCGCCCCGGCCCGAGCGATACCACATCCGGCGCGTTTCGAAAGGGCTCGGCGATCATTGGGTCATCACGGCCCGCATCACCTATGCCGACAAGGATTTCGAAGTGCCGATCAGTGTCCGCGTCGTCTGGGCCGAGGACACGCCGATCATCACCGTGAAAGACTGGAAGATTCCCGGCGTCGGGCCCTATTCCGCCCGCGTCATGTTCTACCGCGGTTTCTACGCGGGCACCTGGTTCGGCTCGAACTACGGCGGCGTCCTCTCGGGCCGGATCATCCCGGCAGCGGATGAGCCGGCCGCCGGGAAAGACGCGCGGAAGAAACAAACAAATCAACAAAGACTCGAATGAAACACAAGAGACTTGCATGAAACACAAGCGACCTGAATGAAACACAGGCGTATTGAACAAAAAGCAAGCGTATCGAATGGAAAGCAAGCGAAACTAATAGAAAGCAAGCCCATCTACGTACGAGCCGGGGGCTCCCGCCCGCGCGGCCCCCACGATACCAGCCCCCGTCCCCCGCCCAAACCCATGGACCATTTCCACTATCAAAACGGCGAACTGCACTGCGAGCAGGTGCCGATCTCGCGCATGGCCGATGCCGTCGGAACCCCGGCCTACATCTACTCGTCCGCCACCCTCGTCCACCACTACGACGCCGTCGCCGCCGCCTTCGCCGAGCTCGACCCGATCATCTGCTACGCGATCAAGAGCTGCCCGAACCTCCACATCTGCAAGCTGCTCCGCGAGCGCGGCGCCGGGTTTGACGTCGTCTCCGGCGGCGAACTCGTCCGCGCCCTGGCGGCCGGCGGCGACCCCGACCGCATCGTCTTCGCCGGCGTCGGCAAGACCGACGAGGAAATCCACCGCGCCATCGACGCACGCATCGGCTGGTTCAATGTCGAGTCCGAGGCGGAGCTGGAGAACCTGATCGCCATCGCCCGCGCCCGCGGCACCGTCGCCCGCGCCGCCCTCCGCGTCAATCCCGACGTCGATCCGCACACCCACCGATACACCTCGACCGGCCGAAAGGAGTCGAAGTTCGGCGTCGATCTCGAACGCGCGCGCCGCGTCTTCAAAACCTACGGACGGTCGCCTTCCCTCCGGCTCTGCGGAATCCACCTGCACATCGGGTCACCGGTCAACGCCGTCGAGCCCTATGTCGAGGCGATCCGCAAGGGCCTGGCCCTGATCGACGCACTGCGCGCCGAGGACCACCAGATCGACACACTGGACATCGGCGGCGGCTTCGGCGCCCACTACGAGGCCGCCGAGGCGCCGACCGCCCTGACCTATGCCGGAGCGATCCTCCCCCTCCTCCGCGGCACGAACCTGCGCGTGATCCTCGAACCCGGCCGCACCATCGCGGCCAACGCAGGCATCCTGATCGCCCGGACCCTCTATCTCAAACAATCCGGCGATCGCCGCTTCCTCATCGTCGACGCCGGCATGAACGACCTGTTGCGGCCCGCGCTCTACGACGCCTATCACTTCGTCTGGCCGGCCCGGCCGCCGCCGGGCTTTGTTCCCCACAATCGCGCGAAAGACCTCTCGATGCCGGGGCTCGTGCCGATCGACGTCGTGGGACCCGTCTGCGAGAGCGGCGACTTCCTCGCGAAGGACCGCCCGCTGCCGCCGATGTCGCGCGGAGACCTGCTCGCCGTCTTCTCGAGCGGGGCCTACGGCATGGCCATGGCAAGCCACTACAACTCCCGGCCGAATCCGCCTGAAGTGCTCGTCGAAGGCGACGCCTTCCGCCTCATCCGGCGACGCGAAACACCGGACGACCTCCTCGCCGCAGAGCGAGACTGCGCGCAGATCTCCAAGCGGTAGCCACGTCTCGAACCGCAGCGCGCACGACGCGCGGCTTGCCGTTTGGCGGATCCCTCAGCGCCCGGCCAACCCCGCGATCCGCGCCCGGATTTGCCCGATCTCCTCCGCCGTGAATCGATTCGGCTTCGAGACATAGACGCGGCGCGCATCAAGATCGAGCGCAGCCCGCAGTTCGCGCGCGGCCCGGGCGAGTTGCGCTCCGTCGCCCGTAATCTCGGCATACTCTTCAAGAAAGTTCGCCAGATAGACCCGCCGGTTCGGCGATGTCGGATAGACATCGACATACGCCTGGAAAAACCCGACCGCGCGGCGCAGGTCCGCCGGGTCTCGACCCAGCCGATAGCGCTGATAGTAGAGCGTACCCAGATGATTCAACCCCAGACCGCTGTCCGGATCGCGCCGGCGATAATCCTCCGCAATCTCGATCGCCGCATCCGCCTGTTCGACCGTGCCCACCCGCGGAATGAGTTGTTCAATCCACTCCGATTCGGCCGTCCCGTCGAGACGATAGGCCTTGCTCGCGCGGCGATAGGCCACGCCGCCCGTGGAGACGGCGTAATCCTGCCATCGAGGCGGTGCCTTCGCGACGCGCGCGACATCCAGGAAACGCGTGAGCCGCACGGCGGGCCGGACGAAGAACGCACCATAGAGAAAAAGCCCCAGCCCGGCGACGACCGCCGTGATCCAAACGCCCGTGCGACCACTCCATGACCGTTGAGGCGGATGACGGCGCGGGCCTTCCGCATTGCTCTCAACCGCGCCCTCGGCACGCGAACACAGTGCTCGTGCCGCCAGCGTGACGGCGACGAGGGCGAAGAAAGTCGTGGCCGGCCCCCCCGCGAACATCGCCAGGTCGATGCCCGTATGCACGAGAAAACCGATCAACCCGGCACAGAGCGCGGGAACGATCGGCCCGAGCGCATCATCCGGCACAACGGCGACATCCGTCGATTCCGCGCTGACCGCGATGAAACCCAGAAACCACGGACTCGCCGCAACCAGCAGCGTCATCGCGAGAAAGCCCGCGCCCGCCTCGGCCAACAGGGGCGTCCACCACCCGAACAACAGAAGGCCGATCCCGCCGCACCAGAGAATCACCGACGCTCCGCGACAATCATCCGCGTTCACGGGCACGGCGCCCGGCCGCCGCGCCCGTCTCGTCAGCTCGATCGCCACGCCGCCGAACAGCGCGAGAATGCCGGCGAGCCCGAGCGCGCCCCATTCGGCGGCGAACCGAACGGGCCAACTGTGTGGCGACTCGACCTCCTCCGGACAGTCCGCGGATTTGTACTTCGTGAAGTGGCGGCCGAAGTTGTTCGCGCCGACCCCAAGCGGACCGAGATCGGCGACCATCTTCCACGCCCCCCGCCAGTACATCGTGCGGAACAGGATCGAACGGCCGAGCGCCTCCGGATTCGCGCGGAGCACACCCGCCAGCGCGCCGACCCCGACGGCAAGCAGCAAGGCGCAACCGACGAGCGCGGCACGCGGCCGGCGCGCCAGCCGCCCGCCCCACCCTTGCCCGACGAGCCAGCAGACCAGCGCGATCGCGCAGGCGACCATCGCCCCCTTGCTCTTCGTGGACACCAACGCCGCGGCGCCGCCGACCGCGACCGCCAGGGGCGCGGCCGCCGTCCACCACGCGCGGCCGGCGCGGCGCCGCCCGACGGCCGCCGCCACCGCCGTCATGATGAAGAGAATCAGGTGGCTGCCGAGCAGATTGGGATGGCCGTAATAGCCCGTGGGGCTCGCCGCCCGAAGACGCTGTTCGTAGTCATACTGAAACCCGCTGCTGGGCGCGCCGACCGGGTCCGCGCCGTCCTCCTGCACCAGTTCGCGCTTGTGTGCCTCGTAATACGCAAGGGTCTCAGGCAGCTCAACCCAATGCTGGTACGCACACTTCACGATGACCACGACGCCCGTCGTCAGAACCACCGCGAGCGCGAGCCGGATCTGCCGCGGACGACGCAGCAACTGTCGCAGGGTGAGCAAATAGAGCACCATGCCCAGAAAATCAATGACGCCGATGCACGCGAGATGTTTCTGTCCCGCGCGAGCGATCGAGATCACCCCCGCGAGCAACAGAATCGCCGCGCCCAGTTCGGCCCCCGTTCGGCAATACCGGCCCCCCCCGCCGACAAGCCGCACGCAGGCCACCAGCGCGGCGACCGCCGCGATGAGCCCCGTGATGAGAAAGGTCGTCCCAGGCTGCGCGCCGCCGGAGGCGCCGAGATTCCGGAACATCCGGGCCAGCTCGAACGTGTGCGTCTCCGCAAGCACCGTTCGAAGCGGAACGATCGCCAGCAGAATCAGCAACGCGAGCCGTTCGAGCAACGAAAGAGTCGCGCCGGCGACCGCGCCTTCGCGAGCGGGCGGACCGCTTTCACGTCTACGACGAACCATGAGGCTTCGCGCTTTCCAGCAGGCCGACCAGCAGAACCACGAGGATCGTCTGCAACCCGATGATCCACGCAGCGGGGTCGTCCCAGGAGACGTTCGGCAGCAGCAGCGCGGGCAGACCCGTCACCAGCGTCGCCAGCCAGATCACCAGAACGGCCTGCGGCACCGTCATGCCGCGGCGCACCAGCCGGTGGGAAAAATGCCGGCGGTCGCCGGTCCAGATCGGCACGTGATCCCGGAGCCGGAGAAGGAACACTGAGCAAGTATCATAGAGAGGCACGGCCATCACGATCAGCGGCGCAATCACGCCCAGCGGCTTGCCGCCCTGCTGCGGGTTCGCGAACGTCGTGAGGATCGTGAACACCGCCAGGAGCAGGCCGATCACGGTGCTGCCCGCGTCGCCCAGGAAGATGCGCGCCGGATGAAAGTTGAACGGCAGAAAGCCGATCAGCGCGCCGAAGAGCAGCCAGCAACAGGTGGGCACGAAGATTTGCCCGCCCCGCGCGGCCGTAACGGCAAAGAGCGCCGCCGCGATTGCGGCCACGCCCGCCCGGAGCCCGTCCATGTTGTCGAGAAAGTTCATCGCGTTCGTCAGCAGGACGATCCAGAGCATCGACAGGACGATCGACACGACCGGCGCGAGGTGAGAGAGCAGCCGAAGCCGCAGGCCGATGACCAGAACCGCCGCGATCGCGACCTGAACCAGCAACTTCAGGACGACCGGCAGCGGGCGGCGGTCGTCAAGCAGGCCGAGCAGGCACATCGCGGCCGCGGCCGCGCAGATGGCGAGGGCCGGCGCCGACTTGGCGACAATGCCCCGCAGGTGGGGCGCGAGCGCCGCGGGCATCCAGTCGGCCGATTGCCCGACCAGCAGCCGAGCCGCGAGCAGCCCGGCGAGAATGGGGACGATCACGGCTGCCGTCACGGCCACGCCGCCGCCGAGGGCGACCGGCGCGGCATGCGCCTTGTGCCCGCCCGGTCGATCCACGAACCCCCGGCCGAGCGCCCAACGCCGAACGGCCCGCGTCGCGGCCGCGCAGAGGATCGCCCCGGCGGGAATCGCGAGCAACGGCATGGTCTGTGCGGTGAGCACGAAATCGTTGCTGCCCTTGCGCCCCAGAAGCCCCCGTGGGTGCCAAACTCAGGTCGCATCCGCGTCACACCGGTCACAGGACCCGACCGGCACCGCGATGCCCCGAGACCGTCGAGAGTGCGTACGAGAAACATCTGTGGCACGGGCGTCCCGCCCGTGTACGCACCGCCGGTTCGTGGGGAAGCCGTCGGGGCATCCGAGATGCGGTGTCCAAACTTCCGGCGGATCATGCTATTGAAACCGGCTGGCTGAGTCTATAAGGTACGCGGATCGTCGAATGAGGGTTTGGTGAAAAAAGAACTCCGAGCCAGATTGCGTGCCGTGCTGGATGCGATGACCCCGGCGGCGCGCCAGGCACAATCCCTTCAGGCGGCGGTGCACCTCTTCGCCGAGCGGGAATACCTGCGGGCCGAAATCATCATGATCTATCTCTCTCTGCCGCAGGAGGCGGACACGACGCCCCTCGTGCTTCAGGCGTGGAAGGACCGCAAGCGGATCGTCGCGCCCCAGATAAGCTGGGAAAGCAAGCGGATGATTCCCGTGCAGATCAGCAACCTGGACACCGACATTACCGATACGCCGAACGGCGTCCGCGAGCCGGTGCGCGGAACACCGCTCCCCATCGAGCTGATCGATCTGGTGATCGTGCCCGGCCTCGGGTTCGATCCGCAGGGCAATCGTCTCGGCCGGGGCCGGGGCTGCTATGATCGGTTCCTCAGCCGACCGGGCTTCAAGGGGGTGACCTGCGGGTTCGCCTTCGAAGAGCAGGTCGTCGATTCCATCCCGTCGAAGCCGCACGATGTCAAGGTTAAGATGCTTGTGACGGATCGCGCCGTGCGCCGGTTCGCCAAACGGCGCGCCGGCCCGCCGCCGGGTCCATAGGCAAGATCAGGAGTATCCGAACGTGGCAAGACGCATGCGTGTCAACCGGAAGACGGCGATGTTGATCGGCGCCGTCGGCGTTGTGGCGGTCGGGACCTGGGGGCTCTATGCCTGGCGGCTCGCGCGCCAGTCGGATGCCCCGCCGATCGCCCCGTCTGAATCGATGGCCCAGGCCCCGGAGGCCGGCGCCGATGCGGGCACCCGCCTGACCTCGCTCCGAGCGACACGGCCTGCCGCGCCGATCGAGCGCAGACCCGACCTGACGTCGTCCGTGAAACCCAATGCGCCCGCTTCCATCGGCAACCCCGTGGAGGAGGCCATCGCGCCCCCGCTCCAGCCGGACACGTTGTCAACGGTGCTGGCCGCCGAACCGACCGGGCTGCCGCCGGGCGGAAGCCCGCCGGACCTCGCCGCCGCCGAGAGCGCGCTGGAGCGGGGCGAGTGGGTCGTCGCGCGACGCGCCCTGTCCCAAGCCCTCGATCTCGACCTGTCCCCCGTCGAGGAGGAACGCATCCGGAAAAAACTCACACGCCTCTCCGAGGCCATGCTCTTCAGCCGAGCGATTCTCGAGGATGATCCCTTGACCGACGCCCACGTCGTCCAGAGCGGCGAGAGCCTGAGCCTCATCGCCAAACGGCACGACATCACCGAGGCCCTGCTCATGTCCGTCAACGGCATGACCAACCCCGACCGACTCTATGTCGGCGCGCGACTGAAGATCATCCGGGGGCCGTTTCGCGCGGTGATCTGGAAGTCGCAGCACCGACTGGACCTCTACTTGGGAGATACCTACATTCGGAGCATGCCCGTCGGCCTGGGTCTCGACGGCGGCACACCGCTGGGCCAATGGACCATCCGCAACAAGCTCATCAACCCGGACTGGACCGATCCCCGCGACGGACGGCACTACCCGGCGGACGACCCGGACAACCCGATCGGCGAGCGCTGGATTGGGCTGGACTGCGTGGACGGCGACTGCCTGGGCCGCACGGGCTTCGGCATCCACGGCACGATCGACCGGGCCAGCATCGGCGCCGACCGGTCGATGGGATGCGTCCGATTGGCCCCCGAAGACGTGGAGCGGCTCTACGACCTGCTCGTTCCGCACCGCTCGCGCGTCGACATCCGCCCCTGAGGCCTCGCGATTGTCGATGCCCCGCGGCTCACTTTCTCCGCGCGCGGAACAGGTCGTAGGTCAGCAGACGCCGGCGCAGGAGAAACCGGAGACCGGCCAGGAAGGCGGCCCGGCCTCGAAACCCTCTGGCGGCGCGCCAGCCCCTCTGCTTGATTTCGTCGAGGCCGTCGGCAAGCGAGTCGGCCACTTCTTGCGAAGCTTCTTCGTGTCGCAAGACCTCGAAACCGTGTTGCCGGAGCGCGAGGATGTAATCCGTGCCGGACCACAGATGCACGTTCGAGTTGAACTGACTCGGCAGCCGGTTCAGAAGCTCGACCGGCAGGAAGAGCGTTTTCCGGTGGGTGGTGATGTCGCCGAGACAGAGGAGGCCGCCGGGTTTGAGAATGCGCCCGCATTCGGCGATGAAGGCGTCCTTGTCGGCGTAGTGCAGGGCGGACTCGAGGTTGAAGATCAGGTCGACCGAGTCGTCGCCGACCGGAAGACGCTGGGCATCGCCCTGGATGAATCGGGGTCGCGCCGAAGCGTTTCTCCATCGGGCTTCCGCCGCCCGAACACTGAACCCGAGGTATTCGAGCCCGATGACCAGGCGGCAATTCGCTCTTTCGAAGATCCAGCCGGTCGGCCCGCCGATCCCGCATCCGACATCGAGGATCACGGCGTCCCGGTCGATCGGCGTGTCGCCCAGAAGGCGCCAGACCAGTGCCTGCTGATGGCCCTCGAATGATTCGCTGCCCGGTCGAGCGGCATAGCCGCAGTTGTAACCGGTCAGGCCGTGGGCCTGGGTGAGTTGCCAGTTGGGCTTGTAGTGGGCCTCCATCGTGCGCTGGGACATCAGCCGTGGCTCCTTCCTCTGCTCGCGACGTTTCCCCCCGAGCGCCGCGCCCGGCTCCGCCCACGTTCGACGACGGCCTATCTTACGCCGAAACCCTCGAAAGGCCACCGCCGGCGAGAAACGCCCGTGCCTTGACAGCAGGGAAGCAGGGGCGGATCGTGGGGCCCGTCGTCACGGCCTTTCACAGGAGCACTCGTCGATGTCGATGCCCGACCTGTCGGTCCGGATCGGGCCGGTACGGCTCAAGAACCCCGTCCTGACCGCGTCGGGAACCGCCGGCTACGGCCGGGAGTATGCGCCCTATCTCGACCTGGCGCGCCTGGGCGGGTTCATCACGAAGAGCGTGACGCCGCAACCGCGGGCCGGCAACGATCCGCCGCGGGTCGTCGAGACGCCCGGCGGCCTGCTCAACGCGATCGGCCTGGCAAACGTCGGCCTCCAGCGTTTCCTCGCCGAGAAGGCGCCCGAAGCGGCGGCGCTCGGCACGCCGGTGTTTGTCAACGTCGCGGGCCACCGGATCGAGGATTATGTCGAAGTCTGCCGCGCCGTCGATGCCCTGCCCGGCGTCGCCGGCGTCGAGTTGAATGTCTCCTGCCCCAATGTCTCGGACGGGCTCGTCTTCGGCACCGACCCCGGCCTCCTGGCGCGGCTGGTGTCGGCGGTGCGGCCGGTTGTCGAGCGGGGGGCGCTGATTGTCAAGCTCTCGCCGAACGTGACCGACATCACGGCGATGGCGCAGGCGGCGATCGACGGCGGCGCCGACGCGCTCTCGATGATCAACACGTTGCTTGGGATGAAGATCGACATCCGCGCGCGCCGGCCGGTGTTGGCCAACGGTTCCGGCGGCGTCAGCGGTCCGGCGATCCGACCGATGGCCATTCACCTTGTGCATCAGGTGTATTCGCGCGTCGCAGCAGCGGCGGGCACACCGATCATCGGCATGGGGGGCATCGCCTGCTGGGAGGACGCGGTCGAGTTCATCCTGGCCGGCGCGACGGCGGTCGCGGTCGGCACCGCGCTGTTCGTCCGGCCCGATGCGCCGATATCCATCATCGACGGGCTCTCGCAATACCTGCAAGACAACAATCTGAGATCGATTCAGGACCTGATCGGCGGACTGGCGTCCATCACCCATGAGCCGTAAGGCGTCGGGCAAGGATAAGGTCAACGTGCGATCCGCCAAACGGCAAAGCCGGCCGGCGCGTCCTGCCGGACAATCGACCGTGTTTTTCTCGCTCGATGCCTAAGCCGTCGAGTCCGAGTGATCGCGACGTTCGGCTTGTCGTTTGGCGGATGCGTCGTCCCGCCCGCGAGATCAGCCCGGAGAGCGACCGCCGGCGGATCGCCGCGCTCCCAACCAGACGAGCACCTGCCGCCGGAGCCGTGTGACCGGTCGAAAGACCGCCCGGTGCCAGGCGATCCAGAACGGCGCCCGGTAGGATTCCGCGATGCGCTGTGGGCTCATCTGGTCCGGCCGGGCCCTCCGCCAGTGCTTGAGCAGGTGATACCGGTCGGCGGCCTGGAGGATCCGGAGGATTCGCCGGGCCGGCCAAGTTCGGCCTCCGTGTTCGGGCCGCAGGTGCCAGGAGATTTGAAAGTCGATCAGGTGGGGCCTGCCGTCCGCGCCGAGCAGGATGTTCTCGCGTTTTTCGAGGTCGACGTAGGCCATGTCCAGCGCGTGAATCCGGTCGAGCATCGCCGACAACCGCGGGAAGAAGTCGTCGTCGAGTTTGTCCCCTTTGGCGAGCGGCCGGCCTTCGACATAGGCATGGAGGAGCCCCGTCTCCCCCCAGGTGCCGAGCAGCTCGGGGACGCCGTCGATCGACCGTGCGTGTCGAAAGAGCCGGACCTCATGCTTCATCAGGAAACGGCCCACCCAGCCCAGGGGCAAGCCGAAGCATCGCGCTTGGCGCCCCACTTTCAGGACAACCCTGTTGCCGCCGCCGGCATAAAGGCCCGTGGCGGCGAAGAAGTCGTGTTTGAACGTTTGCACGCGTGTGTAGCGGCATCCCGCGTGGTCGATTTGGTCAGGCAAGTCCGCGGCCCCGAGGGCACGCAGCCACTTGGGCGGTTGTCGTCGTCGATGGGGGGTTGGAGACATCGGGTGGTGAGTCCTCTTGCGGATCTCGCCGGCCGGCGGATTGAGGTCGAAAAACCGGCCGGCCGGAGTATACTGTTCGGCGGGTCCGGTTCGGGGCTCCTATCATGTAACGCGGTCGCGTGTTCTCAAAGGGGAGGTGCCTCGCGGAAGTGATTGGGGATAGCTTTCCAGGAGGGCAACTCTCCGGAAAGGAAGACCACCATGCTTCGCAGAAAAACCGCCACCTATGCCCTGCTGGCGATGTACGAAATCGCCAAGCAAGCCCGAGAATCGCCGGACCAACGCGGGGTCCGAGCCGGCGACATCGCCCAGCGCCACAAACTGCCGAAGGCCTACGCCGCCAAGATTCTCAGCCAACTGGCGAGCGTCGGCATCCTCCACTCGGATCGCGGACCACGGGGCGGTTTTCGCCTCAACCGGCCGGCCGAGGACATCTCGCTCTTCGACGTCTTCAGCGGTGTCGACGCCATTGTGACGTTTGAGCGGAAAGAGGACGCCGTCAAGGGCCTGCCCGCGCCGGTTCAGGCGGCGTTGAGCAAGGCGAACCGCGAGGCCGCCGCCAAGCTGAAAGAGCTGTTCCTCGCGACCCATCTGAACGACATCCTGGGCAACGGTCGCAAGGCCTGATCGGCCTGCGGTTTCGATCCGGCGGTTGCCCGGCATCAGTCGTCCGAGCGTCGGCTCGTCGGGGGCGGGAGACGCCGAACGGGTTGACCGTAGGTTTCCGCGGCATCGACCGCCTGCCAATACGCCGCTTCCGCCTGGTAGAACTTCGACTCCTTCTGCATCTTCAACTCTCTTGCCGCCGCCTCGGGCTTTTCCCGGAGCAGCCGCGCACGTCGTTTCCGGAACCGTTCCGTGTTCTTCTTCCATTCAGCCAATTGCCCGGCGACGGCGTCGAAGACCGCGCGCCGCCGCCCCTCGGCGTTTCGGACGCGCGCCGCGAAGCGATCGCAATCCTCGATCGGGTCCTCAAACAGCATGTACACCGCGGGCTCCATTCGATCGGGATCGGTTGTCGCCAACAGGCGAACCGCGATCTCCACGCGGAGCACGGGGTCGCCGTTCGGGCTGTCGATGAAATCGGCCAGGACGGGCAACGCGGTCCCTCCCAAGTCCGCCAGTTTCTCCTGGGCCGCTTGGCGCAATCGGTATTCAGGCGCTCCGAGCTGGAGCACGAGCCGCCTGATCGATTCCGCGTTCGGCGGCCGGGTCGCAGCGGTTGGTTGCGTCGTTGTGGCGCGGCCCGTGACCGGCCGCGTTGTCGGACGGCCGACCGGCGCACGGGCGCCGGGCTGCGTCGCCGCGCGTTTCGTCGGGGGCGGACCGGCCGCGGTCAACAGCAGACTGGCGATCACAAGGCAGCTTGACATTCCGGTTTGCGGTGCCCCCCTCGAGGGATGCGGCCCGTTCATCTTAGTTCAAACGAGCAGATCGTTCACGGTGGTTGCGGTGCCCCGGCCGCTCCCGAGGCCCGGAAGGGATGGGACGCCCGCGCGCGACGGGCCGGCTACCAGGGCTTGAAAGCCTTGCGAACGCGTGACAGATCAAGGGCGAAGCCCGGGACGACCTTGCTTGCGAGGCGACCGGCCTCCGGTCGGGTTTCTTCGTAGCGGCCGTCTTGCAGATGATAGAAGGTCATCGACTCGCGCTCGGGGTCGATGAGCCAGTATTCGCGCACGCCGCAGCGCTCGTAGTCGTTCTTCTTCGTTTCGGTGGGATAGCTTCGTGAAGCGGGCGAGACGATCTCGCCGACGAGATCGGGGGCGCCGGTGATGTGGTCGCCGATCTCCGCGAGCCGATCGCTTCGAAGAAACACAATGTCGGGCCGGTAGACCAGATCCGCACCCTGTGGCCCCCGCCCGAGGTGAATATCCACCTCGCAGGATGCACGACCCATCGGATTCGATCGCAAGAAGATGCCGAATTGCGTGATGATTTCAGCAATCAGTGCCTGGTGGATGGGACTTGGGCTTGGCGACATGCAGACCACTCCATCGATCAGCTCATATCGAACCGGGTCCTCCCCCAGTTGGAAAAACGCCTCGGCCGTCATGCGCAGGCCGTGATAGCGGGCTTCACGCGTGTTCGTTGCGTTCACGACGTCGGCCATGATCGTGCTCCCTGGATGCACACATTATAGCCTCTCGGGGCGTCCGGGCGGAGGTTTCAGCGTCCGCCCGGCGCGTCACGGCCTCGCTCAGCCTCGGGTCGACCAGAGCGACCAGGCGGCGAGGGAGAGGGTGGTTCCGGCGAGGACGACGGCAGCGGCGGTCTTGGCGACCAGGCCGACGACCTTGCCGAGGGTCGCGAAGAGGCCGATCCGGGCGCCGTCCGCGAGCTTCCGGTTCAGCGACCACTCGGCGATGAAGGCCCCGGCGAAGCAGCCCAGCAGGCCGCCGACGACGGCGCCGAGGCCGGGAATCGGAATCGGAATCGACAGCAGGACCATGCCGAGGAACCCCCCGGCCAAAGCACCCAGCGCGGCGCGTCGACTCGCGCCCGCCCGGCGGGCGGCGACGAGCCCCGCGAGCGTGTCCGCCACTTCGGCCGCGACGGCGACCAGACCGAGCGCCAGCAGCCAGACCCATCCGAGGCGATTCCAGTCGTAGTACCAGTCATACCCCACCGCCGCCGCGAGGATCAGCCAGGTGCCGGGCAGTTGAAACACCACAAGCGCAACGCCGACCAGGGCGAGCAGGAGCAGGAGGGCCAGAAGGAGATACTCCATCATGGCGTTTCGTTGGCCGCGTCAACAATCCCCACGATGACCGACCGGACCGGACCGCTCGGGTCGTCCAGCACCTGCCGGGCGCCGTTGCCCTCGTCGAGGACGAGGACGCGGTCGCCCATGCCGGCATCCACCGTGTCGATGGCGATGAGGTAGGTTCCGCTCGGCCGCCAGTTCGCATCCGTGCGATCGACCATCAGGAGACGGCGATTGTCATAGAACGGGTGATTGATCGTCGAGACGATCGAACCCCTCACGATGCCGAGCAGCATGAGGCGTCTCCTGCGATGTGGCCGCGGCCTTCAGTCCGCGCGGCCTTTCGAGCCGGGGTCGGCGTTCCTCTGCATCAAACGGCCGCGCGAGCTGAAGCTCGCGGCTCGCCAATGCTATCCCGCCTATTGAGTACAAACCGCTGAGATTGAGTACGATAGTCGAGATCCACAGGGCTGTCGAACGGACGGCGTGTCGCCATCGGTCTTACAGGGCTGCGCCGGTCCCAAGCGGGCGGCCGGGTGAGACTTCCCGCCGCCGCGGGGGTATAATCTCCCACAGGCTTCGCATCGTTTTGGAGAAGACGAAAGATGGATACCGGTTTCCTTTGCTTTTGGCTCAATCTTCTGATCGGCGTGCCGCAGGGCCTGCTGGACTTTCTCTTCGGGCTGATCGGCCAGACCGCCCCGCAGTTGGCCTCCGGCATCGGCTCGATCTTCGGCTGCAACCTCTAGCACGGTCAATCGTGCATCCGACGATTCCCGCGGTCGCTTCCGCACGGCTTGCCGTTTGGCGGCCCGGCAAGATCAAAGCGCCGACTCAGGAGCGCGGCCCCGTTTGAGCGTCCGCCTGCTCATCCCCGCCGGTCTGAGAATCGCGGCTGACGGCATCTGACAGGATTGTGTGTCCCGGCCGCGCCCGCGGTGCGCATATCAAACCGCGCGCGGCTCAGGTACAATCGCACCACCATGGCCGATCTCGTTCCCGCTCCCTTTACCGACCTCGTTCAGCGCATGCGCCACGAGCTTGCCCGCGAGGATGCGGTCTTTCACCTGCCCCGGCGCAGGTGGTGGACGCCCGATCCCGACGGGCCGGATCTTTCGGTGACGTTCCACGGTCGGCCCGCCGGCACGCCCGTCGGCCCCGCGGCCGGCCCGCAGACGCAGATGGCCCAGAACCTGGTCCTGAGCTGGCTCGCCGGATCGCGCATCCTCGAACTCAAGACCGTGCAGATCAACGACCGGTTGCGGATCGCCCGGCCCTGCATCGACATGACCAACGTCGGCTACAACATCGAATGGTCGCAGGAACTCCGCATCGGCCAGGCCCTCCGCGAGTACGTCGCCGGAGCGATGCTCATCCACATGCTCGCCCGCGGCGGCCTGCTCGGCGACGCGCCGCAGACGCGGGCGGCGACCGAGACGATCTACGACGTCAGCCTCGGCTACGACCTGGCCGGCATCCGATCGGCCCCGGTTCGCGCGTTCGTCGAACAGATGCGCGACGCCTCGGCCGTCGTCGAGCAACTGCGGAACGACATCCCGCGCGAGCTGCGAGCCCTGCGCGACGCGGACTATCCCACGCGGCTTTCCACGAGCGTGACCCTCTCTACCTTCCACGGCTGCCCGGCCGGCGAGATCGAGCGCATCTGCGAGTTTCTGCTCACCGAGATGGACTGCGACGTGGTCATCAAGATGAACCCGCCCATGCTCGGCAAAGAGCGGCTCGAACACCTGCTGCACGACGTGCTCGGCTACACCGAAATCACCGTGCCGGATCACGCCTACACCAGCGGGCTCCAGTTCGACGAGTCGATCGAGATGTGCGCGCGATTGACCGCCCTGGCCGCGTCGCGGGGCCGCCGGCTCGGGGCGAAGTTCTCGAACACCCTCGAAGTCGAGAACCATCGCGACTTCTTTTCAGCCGAGAACAAGACGCAATACCTCTCCGGCCAGCCGCTGCATGTCCTCACGCTCACCCTCGCCGACGCGTTTCGGCAGGCCGTCGGCCCGAACGTTCCGTTGACGTTCAGCGCCGGCGTCGATCGCCTCAACTTCGCGAACATGATCGCCTGCGGCTTCCGCCCCGTCACCACCTGCACCGACCTGCTGCGGCCGGGCGGCTACGGCCGATTGCCGCCTTACCTCGCCGCGCTCAGCGCCGAAATGACCCGCATCGGCGCGGCGAAGATCGACGACTTCATCCTCATGGCTGCCGGGGCGGCCGGCGGCGAAAACGACGTCGCCGAGGCGGCCGCGCGGAATCTGCGAGCGATCGCCGAGGCCGCGCGGGCCGATTCCCGCTACGCCGCTGCGAAGAATCGCAAGACGCCCCGGCGCATCGACTCGCACTTGGACACCTTCGACTGCATCACCTGCGACAAGTGCATCCCCGTCTGTCCGAACGCCGCGAACTTCGTCTATCCCACCGACCACGAAGACCTGCGCTTCACCGACTACGTGATCCGCGACGGCGATCTGGCCGCCGGACCCGAGCATCGAATCGTCGTCGCGCGCACCGAGCAGATCGCCAACTTCGCCGATTTCTGCAACGACTGCGGCAACTGCGACACCTTCTGCCCGGAGTATGACGGCCCCTTCATCAAGAAGCCCAACTTCTTCGGGAGCGAGGCGTCCTGGCGCGCGTTTCCTCGGCGCGACGGCTTCTTCATCGACCCGGCCGGCCGGCCGCGCCGAATCCTCGGCCGCATCCGCGATCGGACCTATCTGCTGGAGGAAGAACCCCACTGGAACGGCTACCGCTTCGAGGACGGCACGGTCTGCCTGTTCCTCCACGCGCGGAACCACAGCCCCGAGCGCTGGTTCGCCTTCGGCCCGGCCGACGCGACCGGTCACGTCATCGACATGACCGCCTATCACACGATGCGCATCCTGCTCGCCTCGCTGCTGCGGCCGGATCGAGTCCATCAGGTCAACGTGTGGTGCGCAGCGCTCAACGCGAAGCGATGATGGGCGCGCCGGTGCGCCCGGCCGGACTTGGGGCGCGTCCTGAAACCTTTGTGGCACAGGCATCTCGCCCGTGTCCGCGGCGCCGAGACGGCGGTGCCGCAGGACTTTCGGGACGCACGCTTGGAACAGATTCGCCGGTTGCTAGGCACCCAGCAGGGCTGCGAGAAACGGCTGCACGTCGTTGCCGTCTGCCGCCAGGTTGCCGTCCATGTCCGCGATCCACGCGTCCGCGGGGTCCGCATTCGAACCGAGCAGGACCGACACGAACACGGGCAGGTCGCTCTCGTCCACGACATCATCGCAGTTGAAGTCGCCTGTCCCCCGACCCACGCCCAGCACGTCGAGCAACGTCACCTCACTGGTGGCGGTCGCCGGCGCGCCGAGGCTGTGCATCAGCGAGACGCGCACGGAATACGGCCCCGGCAGGTTCCCGCAGGTGTCCCAGGTGCCGAGCGGCGCGTCGCGGACCTCGTTCGCCCACGGTCCGCCGATCGGCGTCCACACGCTCGGCTGAGACCCCGCGCCGTATTCCAGCGTGTAGCCGGTGAACGCGAACGAGCTCTGCGGACCGGCAATCATCCGGGCTGTGCCGCGAAGCGTGACCGGCGCGCCGGCCTCGGTCTGAACCGGGTCGACGGCGACATCAAAGATCGTCGCGGCGTCGTGCGCCGCGGGGTCACCGACGGATTCGGTGTTCAGCAGTTGCACAATCGCGTTGTCGGTCGCGTTGGTCAGTGGATTCAACAGAGCGCTGCGAAAGCTAAGCAGCAGGCCGTTCTCGCTGACGGTCGTCTGAGCCAGATTGGTGGACAGGATGAAGACAAGCTGCCCGTTCTCACCGACACCCACAAAACCGCCGCTGCCGTCGCACAGCGACGACTGCACCCAGGCCTGGCCCGATTCGGACGCGATCAGCTCGCCGAAGAGGCACCCGTCGAGCGTGAGCTGCGTCGTCCCAAAGGGGTAGAAGTTCCAACTCTGGACCGAGCTGTTGACAAACCGCAGATGCACGTCGCCCCACGCATAGGAGGTGTCGTTCATGAACTGGTTGTTCGCGATGCCTTGAATCGAGATACTGTTGGACCGCCTGAAGAAACTGCCCACCGCCCGCAGGGTCGAATCACGAAACGTGCCGTCGCACCCGCTTTGCCCCATCACACCCCAGATGACGTTTGTGCAGTTCGTCAAGGTCGCCGAGTAGGGAATGCCGGTCGCCCACGTCGCGTTCGGTCCGACCGACCAGGCGGCCACTGCGCCGGGAGGCGGGATCGTCGTGTCCACTACGCTGCCGTCTGGAAGCGCCAGCCAGAAGATCAGCCCGTCGGTGCCGCTGATGGTGATGCTGCCGGTTCCGATGGGCACGAACTCATCGCCGTTGACACAGTCGGTCATCACCAGCGAGGCGTTCTCAAAGAAGGCCCAGGTCGCGCCGCCTTCGGGCGGCACGGTGACCCGCGTGAACTCCGCTGTGGCGTTGGCCAACATCGTCACGCCGTAGGCGAAGGCGCCGCCCGTGTCGATGGTCGTGTCCGTGAACTTCAGCGTCGCGTCATCCCCCGCGATCAGCGACCGCTGATAGGAAAAGGTCTGTACGAAACGGATCGTCGCGTCGGCCACATCGAGCGTTGCGGTTCCGAAGACGTTGATGTCGCCGTGAACCGTCAGCGTCGCCCCCCGGACTTGCAGACGCCCATTGTTCATGATGAAGACATCTCCGTTCACCGTCCGATCGGACGTGAGCAGGACAATCTCGTTCGGCTGCGTCGCCCCGATGATCCAATCCTGGCCGAGCGATCGGCCGGCGACCGCCAAGAACACGCACACACTGAACCCCATTCGCGAAACGATCATGAATCCCGCCTCCTCAGAAAACGAACACCACACTCAGGGTCGATGGCAGGGCGAAGCCGGCCGACCGGCCTTGCCGTTCGGCGGACCCACCGGGCCCGTGTCCCGGCACGCCTCCTTGTATGGCATTGCGACGCGGGGCAGGATTATTCCTACACCCGGTACGTCAACCGCCTTCACGGCCGCAGCGGCCACCTGTG
>JBHHUY010000020.1:0-21197 GCA_046753965.1 Phycisphaerae bacterium | reverse complement strand
GGGCTCTGACCCCTCGGCACGGGCGGGGGCGGCCGACAGCACGACGGCGCCGAACGCCACCGAGATCGACCAGATCAAGAGACACGGCCGCCCAGGGCGGCCTCGCCCGCTGAACATCGCGCAACTCCTTTGCGCAGAATCGCAATCCCCGCGACGCGCTCGCGGCGCGGAACTGCTACGTCGACTCCGCCGACGTTTGAACACCCGAAGACAGCGCGCGGACGCGCTGCACGAGATCTCTCACACGACCGCCGGCCTGTTCGAGACCGGCCGACGAAACGACCAGGTCGTCCTTGACGACCTCGCGCCCGCCGTCTTCCACCGCGTCGGGCTCGCTCGCGGCCTCTCGCGTGGTGAACTTGGCGAACATGCTCGTGAACGACTCCGGCCGCGCGCGCTCCAGATCACCCAGAAGCGAAGCGACTTCCTCGGGCTGACCCACCTCGAGCAAGCTGGTGATGCGATCCGGCGTGATCCCGACCAGCACAAGACGCCGTCCCAACCGCACGAGACAGAGGCTTTGCTTGCCGCCGAGAGAACGCCGTGCGAGCACCCGAATGGCCTCGCCTCCACCCCATCGACCGGACCGCGGCATCCACCGCCGCGCACCGATCGCAAAGAGCCCGACGAGCCCGAGAACGACGCACAGCGGCCAAGACGCGCCGAACACGCCGGTCGGCTTCCCGATACGGGAAGGTAAGACGGTCGAACGACCGGCGTCCCGCTGCTTTTCGGATCGTCGCAGCACGCGCCGCGGCCGGTTGGTCGCCACTACCGACGCGCCCGCATCCAGGCCGGTCTCCGCCGACGCCGACGTGTCACCCCCGCCCGCGAGACCCGCATCGCCCACCGCCAACGGCACCGGGACCAGCAACAGCCAGCACGAGAACGCGCCCACCGGCACGATCATATTGAGAGCGCGTCCTGAAAGCCCTGTGGCACCGCCGTCTCGGCGGTGCGGACACGGGCGGGACGCCCGCGCCACAAAGGTTTCAGGACGCACTCTTAATCTGATTCGGCGAAACACCATCACATCGCGCCTGAGGTTCCAGAACCCGGAGAGCATCGGCCTCATGCCGGTCACGGAGCAACCGGCCACGCGGCCTCAAGTCTCTCGGAATGCATGTTCAGCCTGCCGAAACGCCTTCTTCCGAAGGCTGCAGGATCTCGCTGATGCGGACGCAAAAGTTCTCGTTGAGCACAAGCACTTCGCCCCGGGCCACCAGCCGCTCGTTGACAAGCACGTCAACCGGATCGCCCGCCAGCTTGTCGAGCTCCACAACCGAGCCCTCGCCGAGTTTCAGCACATCTTCGATCAGCATGTTCGCGCGGCCCAACTCGATCCTGACGTTGAGGTTGACATCGTTGAGCAGCGAGATGCCCTGCTCTCGCGGGACACCCGCACGGCCGCTGAAATCCGGCAATTCGAGAGGTGTCGAACCGGCGGAGGGGGGCGGCGCCTGGGTCTTGGCGCCGGCGGACGGCGAACCGGTGAGGGAGTCCCCTGAACCGGCTTCGGGCTTCCCTTCGACCCCTGCGGTCGGCGAGGCTGCGGCCGGCTCGGTTGCGGAGGCGTCGGCGGAGCCCTCCGAACCGCTCGATGATTCCTGTGCCGAGGAAAGGGCGGCATCCATTTCAGCCTTGGAAAAGCCCTCGGCATCTCCCGCGGACGAGCCCGACTGGTCGCCGTGACCGTCCGGGTCGGGTTGCGCTGCTTGGGAATCGGCCGGCGCTTCCGAACTCGGAGCGGCGGCGGCCTCGGCGGGCGCATCGCTCTCCGCCGCCGAGCCGTCCGTCGCAGCGCCGCCCGTCAAATCATCGGCCGCCGCGGCCAGCGCGGCGTCGATGTCATCCTGGGGAACCTCTTGGGGCTCGTTGGGAGCATCAGCGGCCATTGGGAATCACCTTCCGTGGCGGCGAGTCGGCTTCCATGCCTGGTTCCTTTGTCCGTTTGCCGCTTGTGTGTGCGCGGCGGCCGACACGTCGCGCAGCCCTCAGAACCCCGTCGGCAGAGGGGTAAACTCCGGTATCAACACCTGCTCGATGATGGTCTCGTCGCGCAAAAGCGAACTGAGCTCGAAACGAATCTGCCGCTTCAACGTCTCGAGGCCCGGCTCCGCCAGTTGCTGCTCTTCGGCACTGCGCAAGATGCGGCTGACGGAGTCGTTGATCGTCGCCGCACGGTTCTTCAGAAAGTCTTCCACAAGATCAGCCTTGCTCTGGTCTACGCGGACCGTGATCGTGGCGGAGTAGAGCATGACTCGCTGGCCGTGGTCGTTCTGTACGCGAACCCGCGCCACCTCAAACTCCTTGCTCTGCTCGAACGGCGCGGTCGTGACCTGCAACTGGTTCTCCATGCCGACCGTCGGATCGGGATCGGCGCCGAGCATCTTCATCGCGAAGAAGATGCCCACGCCCTCGAGGACCATGACGCCGCCGAAAACGCCGATCGTGCCCATCGACAGGCGCTTCGCCTTCGGCGCGGCCGCCGCCTCCGCCTTCTCTTTTTCCGGTTTCTTTGCTTCCTCAGCCATGATTCATCCGTCCGACCCGCGCCGAACCACCCCTCCGGAAAACCGATCCCACCCATACTTATCGGTCGAATCCTGCGCGGACTCCACCGCCGCCGGACGATAAAAAAGGCAGAACCCGCGCGACAATCGCGCCGGCAGCGCAATTCTTGCCGATACGTCTTTCACGACCGACGTGCCTTCACGTGGCGAACGCGCGGACGCGGCGCCCGTACTCGATCGCCCGCTTAACGACCTCGGACACCGACTCCCGCACAATGAGCCGCTCGCCGTTAATGAGCGTGATCATCGTGTCGGGCGTGGATTCGACCGTCTTGATCTGCTCGGCGTTGACCACCAACTCGTTCTGATTCAGCCGGGTGACGACAATCATGAAATCACTCCCTGTCCGTCGCGCCGGCCCGAACCGGCGTGGTCCGGCGCAATTACCGCCTCGCGACGAGCAGGAGCTCCTGCAACATCTGGTCTGACGTCGACACGACCCGGCTCGCGGCCGAAAACGCGGTCGACGAGGTGATCAGGTTGATGAACTCTCGGGACAGGTCGACGTTGCTCAGTTCCAACGCGCCGGCCGTGATCTTGCCGGCGCCGAGCGTCAACGGCGCGGTCACACGGGCTTCGCCGCTGTTGGGACCGACGAAGAACACGTTGTTCGATCGGGCAAGCAGGCCCGATGGATTCGCAAACGTTGCGAGGGCGACCTGTCCGACGGTCTGGTTCAGCCCGTTGGTGAAGGTGCCGGTGATCACGCCGTCCTGGCCGATGTTGAAGTCGAGAAGCGTTCCGGTGCTGAACCCGTCCTGAAAACTCATCACCAACGCGGAACTCGCGACGTTTAGTCCGCTCAACCGGGAGAAATCGAACGAGATGGAGAGTGGATCGTTCGCTCCGGTACCGACGCGGTTGACGATCACGCCGTTCTGCGGCGCCTCGACGAACTGGCCGTTCGCGTCGAACTTCAGCGTTCCCGTGCCGATGACGAACTCGACGTCGGAATCGTCTGCGGAATTGGCGTAGTACCGCCAGATGCTCTCCGCCGTCGTCCGCGATTCCAACACCATCGTCAGATCGATCGTAATCGGCGTTCCCAGGCTGTCGAACACGACAAACGTCGTGTGGGCGCTCTCGCCGTCGGCAGCCTGGGTCTCGTTGAAGGTGAACGGAACCTGGGTCGCCCCGCTGCTGGTCAACGTCCCCGGCTGGATCGACAGGGCGTTCTCCGTCCCCGCGTTTCCACGCAGCTCGAGCTCGCCGTTCACCGTCACCCCCGTGCCCGGATTGCCCGCCACGCCCGCCGTCGTGTCGATCCCGGCCACTTCGTCGAACCAGGCGAGGAAATCGGCGATCGTTGTGCCCGTCGTCCCGACGATGAACTGCTCGTTCGGAATGTCGCGGCCGCCGCGCTTCACGCCGTTGACCGAAATCACGTCGCCCGTGTTGAAGAGCGCCGTTCCGACGCCCGGGCTTGTCCGAATGTTGGTCAACGCCGTGCCCGGCCCGGTGATATCGTTCAGTTGAACGCCGGTCGAAGCGTTGTAGAGAATCTCGGAATGGAGAATGGTGCCCTGCGTCGCCACGACGCCCGTTGAGTCCAACGTTCCATCAAGATCGGCAGTGCTCGTGGCACGGGCCGTCGTCAGTGTCCCGATGGGGATCGTCAGGTCGCCCACGGAACCGGGAATCAGCTCGAAATCGGAGTTCACCGAGAATCCCTGAACAAAAAACCCGTCGGCGGTGATGAGGCGATTGTCGGCGCTCAGCGTGAACGCGCCGTCTCGCGTGAAGACGTTCTCATTCTCCGGAGTCCGAAGCACGAAGAAACCGTCCCCCTCGATCGCCAGATCGCTCGGCACGCCCGTCGTCTCGATCGAACCGGGCGTGGAAGTTCGCTGGATGGCGCCGATCGTGGCCCCAAGTCCGACCTGGGTGGGGTTGGTGCCGCCCTGGGCGCCGTTGGGCTTCGTGCCCGCATTCAAGGTTCGCGCAAACTGCGTCTGGAACAGCGTCCGCGATCCTTTGAACCCGGTCGTGTTAATGTTCGCGATGTTGTCCCCGATGATATCCAGCCGAAACTGGCTGGCGTTCAATCCCGAAAGACCCGTGAATAGTGCTGACGTCAACCCCATGATTCATGCTCTCCGTGTTTCAGGCGGCGATGAACTTTCAAACCGAATCCATGACAACCCGCGGCAGTCGCCTTCAACCGGCACAAGCCGCCGCGCTCTCTTGCAGGGCCCGACTCAAGACGCTGTTCCGATACGTCCTGCCTCGCGAGTCCGCGCGGGCTGAAGCCCGCGGCGCATCCACATGGCATGACTCGGACCGGTCCATGAGCGATCAACTCCCGATGCCGACCGCGACGCCCGGCGAAAAGAGCGAATCCAGCAGATCGCCGACCACATCCACGCCGCGCGCGAAGTCTCGCACCGGATCGCCGATCGTCGACGCCCGTCCGCTCGCATCTCCGCGGATCACCCGCGCGGACGCCGCCGCGTCGCCGGTGTCCTCGCCGCCTGATCCGGCGGGCGGTGTGTCGGCCGACGCGCCGAGCTCTTCCTGGAGCTGCGCCTGGAGTTCCGGCGGCAGATTCTCCACCAGCGTGACCTGCTCGACCTTGTTCGCGGGCAGCGAGAGGCCGTTGTGCAGCTCGAGAATCGCCCGGCCTTCTCCCTCGAAACGCACCCCGATCACCAGGCCTTGAATCTCGGTCGGCAATCCGGCCTGATCCGTGACGGCCCCGGCGACATACTGCCCGATCATGCTGGTCGTCGCCCCGAACCGCTGCTCCTGCGCGAGCGACGTCAGCGTCTTGGTCAGCGTGGCGTTCTGCTCCATCTCTCGGATGCTCGACATCTGCGCAAGCAATTGCTGGTTGTCCTTGGGATCCAGCGGATTCTGAGATTGCAATTCCGTAATCAACAGCGCGAAAAAATCCTCGCTGCTCAACGAGTCGAAGCCGCGCGTCGTCGCGCGCTGCGCGGCAACGGTCGCGGTCGTCTCCGCAACGGTGGACACATCCATGACTCAACCTCTCGTGTTCGACATCCACGCAACCGGTCGACTCCGCCGACCGAATCACGCCACCAGATTCACCGACCGATCCGTCGTCGGCACTTCGACCGCCGCAACATCCTCATCCTCCGGCGCCGAGCCGTTCACGCCGAAGCCCCGTGGCTCCTCGCCGTCTGACGCCTGTCTTCCGTTGCCCGGAACACCCCCCTCGTCGGGAGACGTGTCTGAATGATGCCCGCCCTGCCCGAACGCCTCCCCTGAGGCCTGACCCGACTCCCGATCATGCGAGGCGCCGGAATCCCCTGAATCGGGCGATTGGACGACCACCTGCGCTCGGTCCACCCGAATGCCGTGCGTCGAAAGCGAATCACGAAGCTCCGACATGCGCGACTCGATCAGCCGGGCCACATCGCTGCGGTCCGCCCGGACGTGCAGCGTCATGACCTGTTGGTGCATCCGAATCTGTAGGCGAAGTTGGCCGAGTTCGGGCGGGTCGAGTTGGAGGGTCACCTGGTAACGACCCGCTCCGTTCGACCCGTTGAGCACCTTCACAATCCCCTCGATCGGATCGGACGTGGGCGCCGAAGCGCCGAGCAGACCGCCGGCCAGGGGAGCCGCAGCAGCCGGACTCGACGGCCGCGACAGCGTGGCCGTCGCCGTGGCCGTCCCGATCGGAGGATCGACCGGCTGGATTCTCCCCGCCTCCGATCCCGCCGGCGTCTGCGCCACGAGGAACCGCGCCATGGCCGCGGCGGCGCCGTCACCGTGACCGGCGCCCGTCGAGATCGTCCGCAACGCCTGAAGCGTCGCCCGTTTCGCCTCCCCCCGACCGGCTTGTGTTGTCGGCGCGCCGGCGCGCTTCGCGCCCGCGGGCCCCGATCGGTTCGATCGGGGGCCGCCGCTCTCGCCGTCGCGCGGCTGTCCGGAGGATCCGCCCTCGCGCCGTCCCGCGATCCAGGCGTCTACCTTTTGTTCGTGAAGTGTGGGTTGACTGACGGGTCCGCGGGGCGTCGCCTTACGGGCGGGGTCCTGCGGCTCGACATCAACCTGCGTCGGCGACACCTTCTCGCCGGACGAATCAGACCGGTACGACCCCCGCTCGTCAGAGCGCATCTCTGAAGAAGACGGCTGCTTCCGCGCGCCGACCGAGACCGGCTCCCGCGCGGATTCTCGCGGCTCGGCGCCGACATCCGGCCGAGCCGCCGAATGCTCGTCTGTTTTCTGCGCGGTGTCGTCCGATGCCGCGCTCGGTGAGAGGACCGCTCGATCCGGGGCGCCCGATGTCGTCGCCCTGTTCGCTTCGGGCCTGCCCTCGGATTCGACCGCCGGCTCGTCAACGGCCCCACCGACGGAAGGGGGAGCCTCCGCATGAATCAGCGGACGCGTGTCCGGGCCTGCCTTCGACCCGACGACAGGATTGTCATTTGAAGGCGGAAGCGGCGGCGGGGCCTCGGCGTCCGAAGGGGTTTCCTTCGCAAGCGGGAGCACCACCTCGGCGTCCGGAACAACGACCACCGGAACGGCGGCCTCTGAATCCTTCGGTGCCTCGGTCACACCGTCGGGCGCCTCGGCGTTCTGCTCGCCCTCCCTGTCCTGCTCAGCCGATTCCTCCGGCGCATCGGTCGAACCGCCGGACGCGGCGGATCGCGCCGCATCCAAATAATCTCCGAATCCACCGGCGCTCTGCTCCGAGCGCGCGTTCGGCGCGCTGCTCGACCCTAGACCGACGGTCCGAAAGGCATCCGCCAGAGACAACTGAAGACCCATGGGGCCGGCTCCCTGCGTTGGCCGCTAGCCCGCGCCCAGGTCCTCCGCCTGTTCCGCATCGCTATCATGAAATTTCTCCAAAACGCGTTCGATCCACGAACGCTCCTCGCTTGTCTTGCAGGCCTTGACAATCTTGATGCGCTTCCGGGCATTCATCGCCTTCAGAATGCGCACCACGTCGGCGTCGTCCTTGAGCTTGAGCAATGCCTTCGCCGTCCTGGCGTCGACGCCGGAAATCGTCTCGATCTCCGCCTGCAAACCGCTGTCGCCCTCGCGTCGTGCGAGTTGTTCGCGCTGCGCTTTGTAGCGCTCGCGTTCGGCTTCCAGTTCTTCCCTGGCCCGAACCAGTTCGAGCTGCTGAGTCTCGAGGTGCGCCCAGAGCTTCTTGACCTCGCTCTCGCGGCGCTGCAACTCGATCCGCAAGCGCTCCTGGCGCTCCTCGTTGCTTCGGATCAACTCGCCCGTTCCCCGAGGCGGTGCGGCCGGCGCCTTTTTCTCCGCAACGGCCGGCGGCGCGGCATCGGTTTCTTCTCCCTTCAACACCGCCAACGCCCGGCGGACGCGCTGCGGCTCGACCCAGCCCCGGCTGTAGGCGAAGCCGACCAGGCCCCCCAGCGCCGCCAGGTTCAACACGGCCATCAGGGCAATCGCGTTGAACACGTTCCGAATCATGACGCCTCATCTCCCGAGATGACCGATCGCGCAAACCGCACCCCGTTCATCTCGTCCAACTCAAGCTGTTCCCGGCGCTCCTGCTCCGCCAGATACAGCGCCAACCGCCGTTCCTTAAGCCGCGACAACACCCGCTTCTCTTTGGCGGCCTGCGCGAGCTTCGCCTGCTCCTGAGCAAGCAGGGCGCGGTGCACGCCGATCTCCCCCTCGGCATCGAGCACGCCCCGGCGAAGGCGGATCATCCAGTGCCGCCCCCACTTCAACGCGTCGATGTCCACCGACTCACCGCGAAGAGACCGGCGCGTCCATTCGGTCTGCTGCGCGATGCGCGTCCGCAGCGCGCGCTGGTGATCCTCGATCTGTCGAATCTTCCGCAGGCGGCCCGCGACAACGCGCTTCTGCTCGTCCTCGCGGCGCTGCCGGAGTCGCAGCACCGGCTCAAAGCGAAAGATGTGACGCCTGGCCATGCGTTCGGTTCCTCAATCACGCCTTGTCCGGCCGGGCCCCGCCGGCGACCCGGTTTGCCGACTTGGCGGGCGACTGGCGCTGCGCATCCTCGGCCAGCTCGTCGGCCGCCTTGTCAATCTGCTCGCCCAGGGCCCGCAACGCGCGGGAGGCGGACTCGAAGTCCACGCCTTCGTCCATGCCCTGCCTCAGAAACGCCTCGATCACAGGACGCAACCGAATCACCAGGTCAAACTCGGGGTTTGTTCCCGCTGCATAGGCCCCGATGTTGACCAGGTCCTCGATCTCTTCCCAGACCGCCAGCAGACGCTTTACGCGCTGTACCGCCCGCAGGTGGTCGGCCTCCACCACGTCCGGCATCACACGACTGATGCTCTCCAACACATCAACTGCCGGATACTGCCCGCGATTGGCCAGCTTCCGTGACAACCAGATGTGCCCGTCCAGGTATCCGCGGACCGCGTCGGCAATGGGCTCGTTGACGTCGTCGCCCTCGACCAACACGGTATAGAGACCGGTGATCGACCCGCGCTCGGTCCGTCCGCTCCGCTCAAAGAGCCTGGGCAGTTTCGCGAACACACTCGGCGGGTAACCCTTGGTCGCGGGCGGTTCGCCCGCCGCCAGGCCGATCTGACGCGCCGCCATCGCCGCACGCGTGACCGAGTCCATCAGCAGCAACACGTCGGCCCCGCGATCTCTGAAATACTCGGCGATGGCCGTTGCCGTAAAACAGGCGCGCCACCGCAGCGGCGGCGACTGATCCGACGTGCTCACCACCAGCACCGAGCGCTTCAGCCCTTCAGGACCGAGGTCTTTGACGATGAAGTCGCGAAGCTCGCGTCCGCGCTCGCCGACCAGCGCGATCACCGCCACGTCCGCCGCCGTGTAGCGCGCCATCATGCCGAGCAGCACGCTCTTGCCGACGCCCGTTCCCGAGAAGACGCCCAACCGTTGCCCCCGGCCCGCCGTCAACATCGCATTGATGGATCGGATGCCGACGGAGATCGGCGTGTCGATGGCGGGGCGTTGCATCGCGTCGGGCGGGTTGCGATAGAGCGGGTAATAGCGATCGACGCAGATCGGATCGCCGCCGTCACACGCCTCGCCCATCGCGTCCAGCACGCGCCCCAACAGGGCCGAGCCCACGGGCACCTTCTGCGTGTTCGTCAGGTGGCGAACCCGCTGGCCCTTTGTCAGCCCCTCCGCCTCGACAAGCGGCATCAACAGCGTCGTGTCCTTCCGAAACCCGATCACCTCGGCGGGGATCGCCCGGCCGGAATCGGACCGAATCTCACACAGGGCCCCGACCGGCACAGGCAGGCCCAACACATGCACCGTCAGACCGGCGACGGACTGCACGCGCCCTTCCACCCCCAGGGTGGCGGTGTGACGCGCGGTCGCAATGGGTTCGGCCAGGAGGCTCATGATTCGAGTGAAAGTTCCTTCATGCGCCGGCGCCAATCGGTCACCAGTTCATCCGCGATGCGCTCGACGCGCTCTCTGATCTTCGCGTCGACCGTGCAGTTCGCGGCCGCCACATCGACGCCGCCGCGTTCGACGGACTCGTCTTCCACGATCCGAAGATGCCGCGACGACTTCAGGCTCGCCGACAGCGTGTCGGCCAGATGTTCGATCGCCGCCGCGTCCTGCGGATGCGTGCGAATCACTACGTCGGTCGCCCCACCGAGCAACGCCAAGGCCTCCTCGCAGGCGCCGACCGCCGCGGCCGGCGCGATGTCCTCCATCGCCGCGAAGGCCTTGGACAGACGCGCGGCGATCGCAATCGCGAGCACGACCACATCCCGCCGGGCCTCGGCATAAAGGCTGTCGCGCTGCCGGTCGAAATCGGAAACGAGCTTCGTCAGGGCCGACGCCAGCGATTCGTGCTCCTTCGAGAACATCTCGCGCGCCTCGACCAGGGCGGTTTGCAGGCCCGCCTGCCGACCGGCCGCGAAGCCTTGCTCGTAGCCTTCGCGCCGAGCCGCCTCACGCAACGACCGACCGTCGGACTCGGCGCGCACGCGCGCCGCGTCGACGATCTTCGCCGCCTGGCCCCGCGCCGCCTCCAACATCGACTCCGCACGCTCGGCGATGTCGCGGAGGTCGAGGCTGTACATGCCGCGCGACAACCGCGCTGTCTCGCCGGCCTTGAGGATCACGCCGCTCATACGATCAACTCCGAATCGCCGCCGCGCCCCGCGATGATGATCTCGCCCGATTCCTCCAGGCGTCGGACCACATCCACGATGCGCTGCTGCGCGAGCTCCACGTCGTTCAGTCGCACCGGCCCCATGTACTCCATCTCTTCCCGGATGTTCGTCGCCGCCCGTTCGGACATGTTCGAGAAGATCTTCTCCTTGAGCTCGTCTGTGGCCGTCCGCAGGGCGAGTGTCAGGTCGGCTGTCTCGATTTCCTTCAGGAAGGCCTGAATACCGCGATCATTGACCAGCAGGATGTCCTCAAAGACAAACATCAGCCTTCGAATCTGTTCGACAAGTTCCGGGTCCTCCTGATCGAGCGTCTCGAGAATGCCCTTCTCCGTCGCCCGATCGGTCAGGTTCAAGACCGCGGCGACAGCCTCGACACCGCCGACGCGCTGAAGCCCGTCCGCCATCAGCCCGCTGAGACGTTGCTCGAGACTGTGCTCGACCTCCTTGATGACCTCCGGACTCGTCTGCTCCATCCGCGAGATGCGGCTGACGACCTCGACCTTCTTGTCGTCGGGCAGGCCGACGAGAATCTCGCTCGCCTTCTCCGGCGGAAGATGCGCCAGAATCAGCGCGATCGTCTGCGGATGTTCGTCAATGATGAACGTCAACAGGCTCTCGGTCTCGGCCTTGTGCAGGAAATTGAACGGTTTCGCATAAAACTGGCGCTCGATCTGCTCGATGATTCGGCTCGCTTCACCCGACGGAAGCGACTGGCTTAACAGGCTGCGCGCGTATGACAGGCCGCCCGTCTCCGAGTAGGCCCGCGCCAGCGCCAGCGAGTGAAACTCCTCGACGACGGCCTGCCGTTCTTCGGGCGACACACCCTTGAGATGCGCAATCTCGCGCGTGACCGCCTCGACCATGGATTCGTCCAGCCCCTTCAGGATTTCGCCCGCGGTCTGTTGATCCAGGCTGACCAGCAGGATCGCTGTCTTGCGCGCGCCGCTCATGTCGTTTTCGCCGCGCGTCTGCTGCTTTTCCGCCGTTGCCGCTGGGGCCATGTCCCGGCATCCTTCCGACTTCTCGGTCTCGCAATACCCGCGAACCCCTCGATCCTCAGCGCGACGAGCCTAGTGCTCGTCCTGGAGCCAGCTCTGGACGATGCCGGCCGCCGAGTCCGGGTCTTCCTTCACCAACTGACCGATCTGCTCAACAATCTGCTGGGTTCGCACCAGACCCTCGTCCACCTCGTGTCCGACCATTGCGCTGCTCATCCCCTCGGCCTCGCCCACCGGAAGCGGCCCGCCGCCCAGCGCGGCCAGCTCCGCCGCCTCGCCGGCCGACGCCGGGGCGCCGCCTCGCCCTGTGCCCTGCGGCGCCGCCAGACTCGCCTGTGCCTTGCCCGCCATGCGGAAGACGGCGAACAGGCTGAACAACGCCAGCACGACGAGGCCGGCCTGCGGACCGTAGCGGGTGACCAGGGCGAGATAACCCGCCGGGTCCGCCGCCGCCGCGACCGCGCCGGCCACCGAACCTGAGACGTCGTAATACGACGATACCGTCACCTGTTTGTCGTCCTCGACCTGCAACAAGGTCTTGATCTGGTCGTGAATCTTCTTCAATTCAATCTTGGCGACGTCATCAACCTGGCTCGTCTGGACCGATTCCTCTTCGCCCAGGCCCAACTGTTTTCGCAACACCTGTTCGAAGTAGCTGTGCGGCACGTTGACCGACGCCGCCAATTGCGTTTCAAAACCCGCCGGCCGACTGATCCGCGTCAGCTTGGTGCTGCGGTTCTCGCTGAACTTCGTGACCGTCTTGGACCGATTGCTCGTGTTTCCGCTGCCGCCGTTCGTGATCGCCGCACTGCGATTCGGTCGTACGCCGGGGCCCGTCGCGCTCGCGGCGCTCTTCGTTTCCTCGATCTCCTCGGTCTCTTCCGACGGGGCCGGCTGCCCAAGTTCACGATTCTCCACACGTTCGTCGGTGTCGCGAAGCTTGACGCGCACGTTCGCGACCAGTCCGCGAATGTGGCGGAACTGGTCGTAGATCATCTTGGTGTAGTGTTCCTCGTGATCTCGCTGCTTCTTCAGCAGATTGCTCGCCACTCCCTCTTGCGGATCGGATGGCCGGTAGAACCGCGAACCGTCCGTGATCTTCACGTCACGCACCGCGAGGTCGCGAACCGCGCCCGCCACGAAGTTCGCGATGGCATCGACGCGCTGCTGATCCAAGACCGTGCCGCCCGCCAGGGTGACGTTCACGCTCGCCCGCGCGCCCGACTTCGCCCGGCCGACACCGCGCTTCTTCGGCTTGTCCAGGAGCACGCGCGCCTCGCGAATGCCGCCGAAGCGCCGGAGCACGGCGGAAATCTCCGTCTCCAATCCGCGATCGTGGCGCCAATCCTGTTCGAGATTGCTGATGAAACTGCTGCTGTTCTTGATGAGTTCCTCATAGCCCGGGCTGGTGTCCTGCGGCATCGCGCCCCGCTGCGCCAACACCGCCTGCGATCGTTGACGCGCTTCGGTCCCGCCCTGAATCAACACCCGGTCGCCCTCGACCTTTGTCTTGATTCCGGCAAGGGTCAGTTCGCCTCGGACGCGTTGGATCTCTTCCGCGCTCAACGCCTGATCCAGCAACGGCGTCCACGCAGGCTCGCCCGCCCACCGCATCATCTGCCACATCCCCCCCAGCAACAGAACGAGCAGCAACCCGACCGCGATCCGCTGAGAAGTGGACATCCCGCGCAACTGGTCGCCGACGTACCTGGATTGTGTCCTCAGAAACTCCATCATCATCCGTTACGAATCGACGGGCCTTCCGCTTCCGCGGCCCGGGCGCGTCCGACGCCTCCTTGGAACTCGTCACACCGGCCATCAACCGGCGCGCACCACCGCCCGGAAACAGACCGCGCTATACCCGCATCTGTTTGACTTCCGTATAGGCGTCGAGCAGCTTGTTGCGAATCTCCATGAGCAGGTCGAAGGCGATGCCGGCCTTTCGGCTCGCGCTGAAGACCTCCGCCACGTTGGTCGATTCGCCCGTCAAGAGCCGCTGAACCCCCGCATCCGCCTCGGTCTGGAGCTGATTCACCTTCTCGAGGCTCTCCAGCAGGAACTCCTTGAACCCTTTCTCCGGCGCGGACGCGGGCGAACTGCCCGGCGCCGAGGTCACCGGAGGCTGGAGGTTTCGGATCGGTCCCAGCCCGCCGCTGATCGTTGGATCTGCCATCACGCCCTCTCACATTTCAGCCTGCGCGGTCGACGCGCCGTCAGGCCAGCAACCGCAGCGAACTGGCCATCATCGACTTCGTCGCCTCAATCGCCGTGACGTTCGCCTCATAAGCCCGCAGCGCCACCATCGCGTTGATCATTTCCGTTGCCGTGTCCACGTTCGGATAGGCCACGATCCCGTTCTCGTCCGCGTCCGGATGGCTGGGGTCGTTCACCAATCGGGGGCGGCTCCGCATGTCCTCGACGACGCTGTCCACACGGACGCCGGGGCCGCCCCGGCCGTCGCCGGCCGCCAGCAGTGCGACGCGACGAAGATAGGGGCCCGGCTTGCCGTCCAGCCGCCGCGTCGTCTGCGCGTTGGCGATGTTGCCGGCAATCGTGTCGAGCTGGACGCGCTGCGCGACCAGTCCCGACGTGCTGATGTCCAACGCCCCGAACATGCCACTGACCTCAAATCACGACCGGCCCGCCGCCGCCCTTACCGGGTCCGACCCCGTATGGCCTTGGCGATGCCGTCGTAGTACCCTTTGAGCAATTCCGCGCTGACCTGGTGCGTCATCGTGTTCTCCGCCAGGTCGGCCATCAGTCGCTCCACCCGCGCGTTCGTCCCGTCGTGAAACAACAGGTTGTCCGCGGGCGCCTCGCTGGGCGTCACACGGAGAAAACCCGAGTCATCCAGACGAAACTCATCCGTGGCGTCCATCTCGAACTTGCCGCCGCGCTCGGCCTGGCGCGCCGCCGCCCCGCGCAGCGCCTCTTGAAACGCGGTCACGCTCAACTGCTTCGTTCGATAGCCCGGCGTCGTGATGTTGGCGATGTTGGTCGCCAGCATCCGGTTCCGCGCCTCGGAGAACGCCAGCGTCTTCTCCAGCAGAGGAAACGCGCCGCCGCTCGTCACATCCGAAAGAAACACGCTCGATCCTCCCTCGCCGACGCTTGCAAGGCATGTGCCAGGCAACGCGAACCGGTCCCGGCCCCGCCAACGCCCCAGTTATCGCTCTCCCCCGGCAAACGGGCCGCACTTCCTGCCCGGCCGCGCAGAATCTGCGCCGAGGACCGCGATCAAATCTCAGCCGGCGCGACGCCGCTGCTGCTGCTCGGCGGCCTCCTCGCGCCACCGCTTCAGCTTCATGCCCAGCGTCCGAACACCGATGCCCAACGCCTTCGCCGTCTTCTCCCGGTGGCCGTTGAACTTCACCAGCGTCTGCTCGATGAGCGCACGCTCCATGTCCGCCATGAGATGACCCGGACGGGCGGGGCGAACCAGCGTCTCGGTCCGGACGTCGGGCGAGGCGAGCCAGGGTTCGATCAGCACGCCGTCGATCCGATCGTCCTGACAGAGCACCGCGGCGCGTTCGCACACGTTCTCGAGCTCGCGGACATTGCCGGGCCAGTGGTAGTTCTCCATCATCGACATCGCGCGGGTGGTAAACTGCTTCGCCGGCCCGCCCTCGCGCCGGGCGATCTGCGCAAGGAAGTGATTCGCCAACTCCGGAATGTCTTCACGACGATCGCGCAGCGGCGGCAGGGTGACGGGCAGCACGCTGATCCGGAAGAATAAATCCTCCCTGAATCGACGCCGGGCCACCCAGTCTGACAGATCCCGGTTGGTCGTGGCAATCACGCGAACGTCGGTCCGCAACGTCACGCTGCTGCCGACGCGCTCGAACTCGCGCTCCTGAAGCACCCGAAGCAACTTCGCCTGAACCGGCAGCGACACCTCACTGATCTCATCCAGGAGCAGCGTGCCGCCCGACGCAAGTTCGAACCGACCCTTTCGCAGCTTTTCGGCGCCGGTGAACGCGCCGCGCTCATGCCCGAACAATTCGCTCTCCAACAGATTCGACGAGAGCGCCGCGCAGTTCACGCAGAGCATCGGCCCGTCGGCGCGCGAAGAGGCGGCGTGGATCGCGCGGGCCACCAGTTCCTTGCCCGTGCCGCTCGCGCCGTGAACCAGGACGGTCGCCTGGCTCCGCGCCACGCGCTCGATCTGTGTCCGAACCTGCCGCATCGCTCGGCCCGCCCCGACCAGTTCCGATCCGCTTCCCCAGTCTCGAAGCGAAACGCGCAGCGCCTCGTTCTCGCCGCGAAGCCGGCCCATCGCGACCGCCCGCTCGACGATCAGCGCGATGGCGTCGGCCTCGAACGGCTTCTGGATGTAGTCGAACGCGCCCAGCTTCATCGCCTCGACCGCCGTCGGAACACTCGCGTAGGCCGTCATCAACACGAACGCCGTCTCGATCCCGCGAGACCGAAGCGACCGCAGGACCTCGATGCCGTCCATGCCGGGCATCCGCAAGTCGCTGATGATCACGTCGGCCGACATCGACGCCAGCTCGGCCAAGGCCCGATGCGGATCGGCATAAGTCACGACCTCATGCCCCTGCATCCGGAGAATGTCCGCCAACGAATCCCGCATGACATCCTTGTCATCAATCACGCATACACACGCCATTCTCTAGCTCCTTCCTGCGCGTCAGCGACGGGCACCGTCACAACACCCGATCCCGCCGAAACGATTCATCTTGCAAACCACCCATCTCAATGAACAACGGCGCCGGCCGTGGAAACCGGGACCTCCGCACGCCGCGCCGCGGCCTCGGCGGCAGGCGGCAACCTCAACACAAACCGCGCGCCGCCTTCCGACCGGTTTATCGCCCGGATCGTGCCGCCGTGGGCCTCGATGATCCGATGAACAATGGCCAATCCCAGGCCGGTTCCCGATGCCTTCGTCGTGAAGAACGGATTGAAGATCCGGTCCAGAAGCTCCGTGGGAATGCCTTCGCCGTTGTCCGTGATTTCAATCCGAGCCCACGCGTTGCGCCCTTCTGTTTCCCGCTGCGCACCGAGGCGGACCTCACCGCCCCGACCTGCCGCCTGCACCGCGTTCATCAACAGGTTGATCAACACCTGTCGCATCCGCGGCGGATCGCAATAGAGGGCGACCGCCTCGGCGCCGTCCTCGATCGTGACGGCGGCACCGGACTCCTCCACCCAGGGTCGAAGCGCCGGCAACACCTCTTCGAGAACGCCGCCCAACTTGCACGCCCGACGATCGAGCCGGTCTTCCTGGGCAAAATCCAGAATCTCCGAGACCAGCCGCTCCAACGATCGCACCCCCTGCGAAATCTTCTTCGCGCTGGACAGCGCCTTCGGACGGCGCGCCAACTCGCGCTCGAGCATCGACGCGTACAGCGCGATGCCGCCCAGCGGATTCCGCACCTCATGCGCCAGGCCGGCAGCCATCTCGCCCAGCGCCGCCAGCCGATCGCGCCGGCGCAGCTCCGCGTTCTTGCGCTGAAGCTCCTCCCGCAGACCGGCCACTTCGCCGTTGAGCTGATCGTGCGCATCCTTCAACCGCTCGGTGACTTCGCTGTAGGCCCGGATGATCGCACCCAGCTCCCGCTCGCGATCGCTCAAACCGATCTGTTCATCCGGCAGCGGTGCGCTCATGCTTCGGCCTCCGTCAACCGGGACCGCCCTCGCCCCTTGGCCTGTTGCGTATAGGCCGTGCTCGCCCGGCTGCCCGCGTCGAACGCCGCCAGGCGGCTGCCCATGTTTCGTTGCCGCGCGGTCAACGTTGCGGAATCCCGGCTGTCACTCTTCAGAATCGCACCCAGCGAGTGGTTGATCTCCTCCAGCACTTCCGCCACCTCGCGGCGGCTAGCCTCATCCAACTGCGCATAGCATTCGGTCCAATGCCGTCTGAAGGGCGCGAGTTTCCCATTCAGCGCGACCAGACCATCCACAAGCTGCTGGCGCTCCGCCAGGAGGGTGAGCAACGGCTCAGGATCCTCCTGCTCCACCAACGCCTTCTGTCGATCGGCCAATAGTCGCAGCCGGCGATGAAGCGTCCGCTGATGCCGGAGCAACTCGATCAACCGTTCCGCGCTGAATTCCGTCTGTCGCTCGTGCATTGTTCTTCAGCCCTAAAAAAGGCCCGTCTGCGCCATGCGGCGGACCAGTGCTTCCCAATACGACTTGGAAGACATCCCGCGCTCGGCGTCGAACGCTCGCGCCGGAATCTTCCTGAGCAACCACTGCAACCGCGCGAGCGCCGCGCGGGCCTCGGCCGGCCGCGCCAGTCGCTCGAAACAATGGACGACTTGTGTCGTGGCCGAGACGGCGGCCGGCTCGTTCTCATACCGCCATGCCACTTCGCGATAGGCCTCGATCGCCTGATCCAGCCGCCCGAGGTCGAATAGACAATCGCCGATATACAGATAGGACGTCCTGAGGTAGGTCTCTTCCAACGCGCTGAGCGCGTCGGCGTCCTGGCGGGCGAGCACATCGCGCACTCGACGATAGTTCGCCAGCGCCAGTTCCAACCGGCGGGATGCCTCCGCGGTCACCGCCGCATCGCGCCGCGCCGTCTTGTCCTCTCGAAGAACCTGCGCGCTGCGCCGATAGGCCTCCGCCAGCAGGAAACGCAGCCGCGGAATCTGCGGATCGTCCGGATACAACGCCACCGCGTCTTCCAATCGCGTGATCGCCAGCGCCCAATGGTCCGGCACCTCCGCCTGATCCGCCCGGCTGTAATACTCCGCCAACTGAAACAGCGCCTGGCGATACTCCGTCGCCTGTGGCTCAAAGAGCGGGTCGGGCCCGCGATCGTCCACGATGTCGATCAACAACCGAACGCCACGCTGAGCGGACGGTCCCCCTTCCTTCAGAAGTGACTCAGCCAGCGGAACCATCGCCCGCAACGCGGCCGGCAACCGCCGGTATTCCCGAATCACCTCGTCATACGCGGCGATCGCCCCGGCGAAATCCTCTACCGCCCGGTAAGCCTCGCCGAGCCGGAACAGCGCGTCCGCCCGATCCCGGTGGGCGGGGTGTTCCTTCACGACGCGACGCAGCGCATCGATGACCCGGTCGATCCGACCCGCCGCGTCGAAGTTGTCGGCGGCTCGCTGCAAGGCCAGCACCGCGCCGTCCTCGTCAAGCTGTTGAAGATCGGCCTGAAGGACAAACATCTCCCCCGCGCGAGCGAACAGGTCCCGCGCCTCCGCCGAGGCCGCCGAACCGGTCGCTCCGTTCGAGACCTCCTCGGCGAGCGCCGCGAGTCCCGCGGCGATCCGGAACGCATACTGCGATCGAAGCCGCCAGTCCGACGCGTCCGTCAACGCAAGGCCCAGTTCAGAAAAGCGAAGCGCCAACCGGCGCCGACCGGCCTGGAACACGGTCTCCCCCGCCGTCGTGATCGACGCCCGGACCACATCCCGATCGAGACGGCTGTCCGGACCGGCGGCGAGAATCACGTCCTTGACACGTTCAAACACCTCCAGCGCCCGGTCATACCGTTCGAGACGAACCAGGCATTGCGCCCGCCCGAACTCGCAGGCGTCGTGCAGGTCCCCCGTCCGAAACGCCGCCAGCACTTCGTCGTAGAAGGAAAGCGCCGACTGCGGGCGATCCTCCGCCTGTTCGATTTGTCCCAACAGCCACCCGGACCGACCCCACAACTCATCGTGGACCGTCCACTGGTTCCGAAGCGACCGGAGCAGAATCTCCGCCCGATCCGACCGGCCGGACTTGTGCAGGCACAGGGCCTCCGAGTACTCGACGGCGAGCCGTTCGGCGGTCCCGGCGAGCCGCTCCTTGGCCCGCCGGGCCAGTGCGAGCGCCTCGGCCGTCTCCCCTCGGGCGAGCAATCGATCGATCTTGCGCTCCACGGCCCACAGGTAGTTCTCCGAAGAGGCGGTATCGTCCTCGAGAATCTCCTCGATCGCCGCGACGGCCTCGCCGGGCAAGGGCGCCCCAGGCGGAGAGAGCAGCTCGGCCAACTGACGGCGAATGCGATCCGGACGAGGCGGGCCCATGTGCAACGCCTGCCGGAATGCCTTGATCGCGTCCTCGGTCTGACCCGACCACTGGTAGGCGTTCGCCAGCGCGATCCAATCGGACACCCGCGGGTCGGCGCCGTAACGGACTGCCGTGTAGAAGTTTGTGATGATCGCCCGCAGATTCTTCGGGTTGTGATGACGAAACGCGGCCTCGGCCTGATAGAGCGTCCCGACCAGACGCCGGTGCAACTCGGCCTTTTCTTCCGACGGTCGATCCGGATCCTTGAGCAGGTAGACCAGATACGCATGCGCCCGCGTGAGCGCCCCGGCCTCTCGGAGCACACGGACCTTCTCCAGGCGCTGCTCGAAGGTCAGCGGTTCGCGCGCGGCGATCATTCGATTCAGACCGCCGCCGAGCACACAAAGGCTCACGGCGAGCAGCGGAATCTGCCACCGACCGGACATCGCGGCGCGAAAGGATACGGATTGGGTCGCGCGCATCGAAAACCTCGCACCCATCAATAAGAGTGCGACCTAGAAGTCCTGTGGCACCGCCGTCTCGGCGGTGCGGACACGGGCGGGACGCCCGTGCCACAAAGGTTTCAGGACACACTCCAAGAACCCATCGCCATCGCTCAGGATTCTGCGTTCGGTCGAACGACTCCGCTCGCCCGCATCGCATGCGGAGCGTCGAGCCGCCCGAGACAATGACTTATCGGCGAGATGTGCGCCTGCCGCCCATGCCATTTTTTCGGACGGTCAGGCAAGAATCTCATGTGAAACTGTTGCCAGCCCTGAAAGCGGCAACATTCGCCGAACGGCGCGGAGCGGGTCGGGCAAAAACCGCGACACCGGCTTCGCAAGAACCGCCTTGCAACAGAATGTTCAGGGATCGGCTTGCCGTTCGGCGGACCACCCATCCAAGACGGAACGCCTTGAGATGCGCGCTTATGGCCGCGCATGACCGCCGAACAACGCGGTCCGCGCCTGAATCAAAGCGGTGACCGCATCGGCGCAATGATCGGCGCGAAGGCGTGAACTCCAAGGCGCACTGCGAACACCGCCCAGCGCGTCGCGCGGGCTGCGGACGAAGTAACAGCCCGCCTGCCGAACTTCCAACTGCATGACGAACCGCGACGCCGCCGCAACCGCTTCGCGATAGCGCGCCACGCGCGGCGCGTCCCCGATCCGCTCGGCCAACGCGAGCCCGTCGGCCAGCGCCGCGAGGTACAGCGCGGTGTCCGCACCCACCAGCCCCGGTCCGCGAAGCTGGATCGCGCCACGCAACTCGGGATAAGGACACGCCTCAGGGCGAACCTGCGCAGCCGCGAATCGGTCCAACAGAAGAAAGGTCAGATCGCTGAGACGCGCATCGTTCGTCCTGATATAAAGTAAGGCAAGCGCCCGAGCCAAGGCGGCCGCGGCGGCAGGATCGATTCCAGTATCGAGGCGAGGCTTGTAGTAAGCCACACTTCGCAGAATCGCCCGCTCAATCCGAGGGTCGGCCCGATCGGCCTGCGCCCGCGACAGCGCCAGCAGAGCGCGGCAGGCCGCCACGTCCCGCGGTTCCGACGCAGCCGG
>JBHHUY010000019.1:0-21714 GCA_046753965.1 Phycisphaerae bacterium | reverse complement strand
GCGGCCGCAGGTGCATGACAGGTTTCGCGGCGATCTCGACACGGTGTCGCCGTAGCGTGCGGTCCCCGTGCCCGACGTCGACGCAATAGAAGCCCATCCGCGGTCGTCGGCCGCCGCGGGGGGCGGCCGCTACGCGTATCCTCCGTCCCGCCGATTCTGTCATGGACCCGCGGCCGCTCGACTCCGTCCTATCCCCACAGGATCAGGCCGGTCTCGAAGCGGTGCGTGAGGTCGGGATGCCGGGGGATCACCCGAACCGCGAACCCGTGTTGCCCGCTTCTTCGGCAGGGGATTCGTCCCTCGAACCAGTATGTGCCGTTGTCGAGATGGTCGCGGCAGTGCATCGCGTCGGTGTGTCCCTCTGCGAGTTGTCCGCCGGCATCGACGCGTCCGTGGTAGAGTTCCACGGCCACATCCTCGGGGTTCACCGGGCCGAGGTGCACCCGGGCGCGGACCGCCACTTCGGCGCCGACGGGCAACTCGGTCGCGTCATTGGCCTGGACTTCCTCGATGTGGACGTCGCCCCAGTGATCCATCAGCGCCCGCTTCCAGCCCGACAGGGCCTTGGCCGGCTTGAATCCCTCTGCCGACAGATGCCGCCAGCGCTCGACCGCGGGAACATAGAGGAGGCTTGCGTATTCCTTCAGCATCCTGGCGGTGCTGAAGACCGGTGAAATCGTTCGCATGGACGCCTTCATGCGGGTGATCCAGTCGCGCGGCAGGCCGTCGGTCCCCCGGTCGTAGAACTTCGGGACGATCTCCTTTTCGAGCAGTTCGTAGAGGGCCTCCCCTTCGATGTGGTCGCGGTACTCCGGATCGTCGTAGATGCGTCCCTCCTCGATGGCCCAGCCGTTCTCTCCGTCGTAAGCCTCGGGCCACCAACCGTCGAGCACGGAGAAGTTGAGCCCGCCGTTCGGTCCCACCTTCATGCCGCTGGTGCCGGAGGCCTCGCGGGGCTTGATCGGGTTGTTCAGCCAGACGTCCACGCCTTGAACGAGCATCCGGGCGACGGCCATGTCGTAGTTCTCGATGAACACGATGTGTCGGCGAAACTCCGGCTTCTTGATGTTCGACAGGATCTCCTGGATGACCTTCTTGCCGTTGTCGTCGCGCGGGTGCGCCTTGCCGGCGAAGATGATCTGCACCGGCCGACTTTCGTCGGTCAGGATTCGCAGCAAGCGCTCCGGATCACGGAAGATCAATGCCCCGCGCTTGTAGGGCGCGAATCGCCGGGCGAAACCGATCGTCAGCGCATCGGGGTCGAGGTACTCCTGCGCCTCCTTGATCTCGGAAGGCGGCGCCCCCCGACGGCGGAGCTGTTCTCGGGTGCGCTGACGGGCGAAGGCCACCAGCGCCACGCGACGCCGCTCGGTCAGTCGCCACAGCTCGATGTCGGGTATGTCGTCCACACGTCGCCACGGGTCCTGGTCTTCGGGGTTGTCTTCGCGCTGAGGCCCGACGTAACGATCCAGGAGCCGCGACATCTCCGGCGAGATCCAGGTGTTCGTGTGAATGCCGTTGGTGATCGACGTGATCGGAATCTCGTCTCGCGGCGCGCCGGGCCAGACCGACCGCCACATCTCCCGCGACACGTGTCCGTGGAGCGCGCTCACGCCGTTGGCCGCCCCGGCCAGGCGCAGCGCCAGCACCGCCATGCAGAACTCCGCCTCCGGTTCGCCCGGGTCCTTCTTGCCCATGGTCATGAACGATTCCGGCGTCAGGCCGAGCGCCTGGATATGCGGCGCGAGGGTGGCGAGCACGAGGTCTTCCCGGAAGTGGTCGATCCCCGCGGGGACCGGCGTGTGCGTCGTGAAGACGTGGCTCGTCGCCATTGCATCGCGTGCCTGGTCGAAGTCGAGTCCCTCCCGTTCCATGCACAGGCGGATGCGTTCGATGGCCAGGAAGGCGGCGTGCCCCTCATTCATGTGACAGACTTCCGGCGTCAGGCCGACCGCGTCAAGCATCCGGATGCCGCCGATGCCGAGGAGGATCTCCTGGCGGATTCGCATCTCGTCCCCGCCGCCATACAGCCGGGAAGTGATCTCCCGGTCCTCCGGTTCGTTTGCGGGAAGATCCGTATCGAGGAGATACAGTGGTACGCGGCCCACCTGCACCTGCCACGCGAGGCAGACGACCTCGCGCTCGCCGATGGGCAATCGAATCTGAATCTGCTCGCCGTCTTCTCCCCGGACGGGCGCCGCCGGAATCTGATAGAAATCGAGAGAGGGATACTCCTCAAGCTGCCAGCCGTCGGTCGTCAGCCGTTGTTGGAAATACCCCTGGCGGTAGAGCAGGCCGACACCCACCAGCGGGATGCCCAGGTCGCTGGCGCTCTTGAGGTGGTCGCCGGCGAGGATGCCGAGGCCGCCGGAGTAGATCGGCAGCGATTCGTGCAGGCCGAACTCCATCGAGAAGTAGGCGATCCGCGCCTCGCCGACGCGCTCGTACTCGCGCTGGAACCAGGCGGGTCGGGTCATGTAGCGATCGAATGCGTCCAGGACGCGGCCGAGCTCGGAGGTGTAGGCCGGGTCATTCGCGGCCTGTTCGAGGCGTTGCTGCGAGACGTGCGCGAGAAACTGGACCGGGTTCCGCGCGACTTCGTCCCACAGGTCGGCGTCCAATCGACGGAACAGATCGCTCGCTTCGCTGTTCCAGCTCCACCACAGGTTGTAGGCGAGGTCGCGCATCCGGCGGAGTGGCTCGGGCAACGAGGGGACGACGGTAAAAGTTCGCAATCGATACATCTTGGTTTGCCCAATTGCAGTGCGGGATGAGTCTCGGCCGCCGGTTGAAGTCGCAAGCGGCCGGCTCCGAATCACGGATGCTTCGTGTACCATTCGATCGCGAGCCGCAAGCCCTCCTCGAACCCGATCAGCGGCCGGTACCCGATCACTTCTCCGGCCTTGGCGATGTCCGCCCACGAATGCCGGATGTCACCCGGCCTCGGGTCGACGTAGTCCGGTCGGATATCTTTCCCGAGCAGCGCGTTGATCTGCTGGATGATCTCGTTGATGGTGATGTGTTCGCCGCACGCGATGTTCACCGCTTCACCGTGGGTTTCTGTTGCGTCCGCCGCGAGCAGATTCGCCGAGATCACATTCTCGATGTAGGTGAAGTCTCGCGTCTGCTCGCCGTCGCCGTAAACCGTCGGCGGTCGGTCGGACAGGATCGCCGTGACGAAGGCGGGGATCGCCGCGGCGTACTGGCTCTGCGGGTCCTGCCTGGGGCCGAAGACGTTGAAATACCTCAGGGAAACCGTCTGCAACCCGTAACACCGGCTGAAGACGCTGCAATAGGATTCGCCCGTGAGTTTCTGGACCGCGTACGGACTCAGCGGGCTCGACGGCATGCTCTCCACCTTGGGGAGCTGCTCCGATTCGCCGTAGGCCGAGCTGCTCGCGGCGTACACGAAGCGCCGCACCTTCGCATCCCGCGCTGCCATCAGCAGGTTGAACGTGCCCTCGATGTTGGATTGGTGGCTCTTCACGGGGTCGGCGATCGATTTGGGCACCGACGGCAGGGCCGCCTGATGCAGCACGACGCGCATGTCCGCACAGGCCTGCCGGCAGACGGCCGGATCGGCAAGGTCGCCTTCGATCAGCTCGATCTTGCCGGCGACCGGCGCGAGGTTCTCACGCTTGCCCGTGACGAAGTTATCAACCACCCGGACCCGTTCGCCTCGTTCCACCAGCCGGTGAACGAGATGAGATCCGATAAACCCGGCGCCTCCCGTGACCAAGAATCCCATTGAAGAACCACTCCTATACAGCCTTGCCGCTTTCTCTTGTTTCGGCACCCCGCGGCCGCCGCATCCGTAGAATCAAGCGGTTTCGCACCGCCGGTGACCGTCCGATCATTCGGCGCGCCCCGGCGGTTCAAACGCGCTGTCGGTCTTCCGTCGAGCGGCGACCCACCAGCGCGATGCGATGTTGCCGCGCCAGCCGGATGACGCGGTCTCGATCCAGACAGAGCGTCTTATCGGCCTCTACGACGAGCACGGCGCCGCCCGAGGCCGCCAGTTTCTCAATCGTGTCCGGGCCGATCGTCGGCACGTCGAAGCGCATGTCCTGCTTCGGCTTGGCCACCTTGACCAGCGTCCAGCCTCCGCTGGGGCAGAGCGAGCCGGCGCGCTCGATCATCGCGTCGGTGCCCTCGATGGCCTCGACCGCGATCACGTCCTTGTCCTTGACAGCCACCGACTGGCCCACATCCAGGCGCCCCATCTCCTTCGCGATCCGCCAGCCGAGCTCGGCGTCGGCCTGCTGGGCGGGCGACAGATCGCGCGGTGTCATGCGTCCGGCCGTCACCATCGCCTCGCCGCAGTAACGCGTCGAATCGATCAACTCCACACCCTTGCGCGACATGGCGTCCGCCACCGATCCGAGCAGCGCATCGTTTCGGCGGTCGCGCCCCGAGAAGAACCAGACTTTGATGCTAGCCCAATCGGGCAGATACGCAAACCACTGGCGCCACCGCGGCAGGGCCAGCATTTGCGCCTTCCGAACCTTGCCCGCCATGATCGCCCGGGTCACGCCTTCGCGGCGAAAAATGCGAATCCAGCGCCCAAGTCGCGCCACGCCCGTCCGGTAAAACGCGTCGGCGGTCTCAAGAAACCAGGTCGCCGTGCAACCGGGCAGCCCGACGACAACGACGCGCATCCCGGCGGCCTTCGCCCCCCGAAGGACGAGCTTCGGGAACTCGCCTTCCCCGGCAATCAGACCGAGCGTCTCCCTCTCGTCGTCCGGCAAGGCGCCACCCGTGCTTCCGCTCATGGGCTTGGAGTACACCGCAAATGTCCTGTGGCATCGTCGCCAGGCGGCGGTGTGCCCACGGGCGGGACGCCCGTGGCACAGGCGTTGCAGAGAAACGCCCGGCTCTCTCTTCGTCGCGGATCATTCTACACCGGCGTCGAACGCGCCGCGACCGCCGGTGTCAGTCGAGATGACGTGCGGCCGGTTTCCGCAGTGTCTGCGTCCTGCGTCGGACATTGGAGAGCGAACAACCGCCTTCACACAACCGTCCTCGTTTGGGCCGGCTTTTGCAGGCAGCCCCCGCGCCCCGTATGGCTCGGCTCTATGGATCGCCGCGCCCGATGTCCGTGGGGTGCCAAGATGTGGAATCGGGACTACAATGGCATTGGAGCAGGCCCCGTTCGCCGTTGTGCCCGATCTTCGCGTCGGACTGAATCGCGGTCCGGCGGGATTCGATCCATCCTGCGAGGCCACACCGGGGGAGACGCTGATGGGCGGTGGAAGCCGCAGTGTTCCACCGCAACACCCACGATGAAAACCGACTACGAACCCACATCGGCCGAGTCCACCGAGGCATCCCATCGCCCCTCGGCCACCGGCCCGTCCGCCCGACGCTCATTGTTCGCGCGGGTTGTCGTCTCGATTGTCCTGATACTCTTCCTGGCCGGCGGCGGCATCGCCTTGTTCTTTCTCCTGCTCCACATGAAGCCCGCGGCGCAGCGCGTCGCGGATGAGGTCTTGCCGCCCCTCGTCGAGGTCCGGACCCTGAAGCCCCGGCCGATGCGACAGGTCTTCGTCGGTTACGGCAGTGCCCGATCCGATCGGTCCGTCACCGTCGCCGCCGAGGTGGCCGGGCAGATCGTCGAGATCCCTCCGGGGGTGAATGACGGCGCGCACATGGCGCAGGGCGAGGTCCTCGCAAGGATCGACGATCGTCGCTATCGCCGTGAGATGGACAAAGCCTTGGCCGAGTTGGCCGATGTCAAGGCCCAACTCGATCGCCTCGACGTCGAACAGCGGAACATCCAGCGCCTGATCGACATTGCCCGGAACGAGGTGGCGGTCAACAAGGGCGAGTATGACCGGCTGAGCGCCCTTTACGAACGGAACGCCGCGTCGAAAAAGGAGTGGGACTTCGCCCGTCTCGCCTATGAGCGCTCGAACCGCGAGCTGCGCACACTCGAGAACGAGCGTGATCTCATCCCTGTTCGCAAGACTCGATTCGGAGCGCTGCGCGACGCGCGGCAGGCCGACGTTGAAATGGCCCGCCTCGATGTCGAGCGGTGCACCATCGTCGCGCCTTTTGAAGGACAGATTCAGGAGCTTATGGTCGAAGCCGGCGATCGGGTGCAGCCCGGCGTCGTCGTCTGCCGGTTTGTCGGCACGCGCTTCATCGAGGTGCCCGTCGAGCTTCCCCTTTCGGTCCGGCCTCTGGTTCAGCTTGATCGGCCTTGCGTCTTGAGCATGGACAGCCTTCCGGGCGTTCGTTGGCGGGCGGACGTCCGGCGCCTGTCGCCTGTTGCCGACGCTGCGAGCCGGACCTTTACCGCCTTTCTCGACGTCGACAACGCGAAGCAGGCGACGCCCCTGATTCCAGGTTCCTTCCTGACCGCCCATGTCGACGGCCCCGTGATTCCGGATGCCCTGGCCATTCCTCGAGGCGCCATCGTTCGGGACGAAGTCTTCGTGGTCAACGGGAACGAGGCACGGTTGAGACGGGTCCACGTGGACGCGCTGATCGGTGATCGCGCCGTCGTCTCGGGTGAAGTTCATGCGGGTGATCGGATCATTCTGACGAATCTGGATGTCCTGTCGGAGGGCGCGCCGATTCGCTGGCGGGAATCGGACGCCGACGGAATCGCCCCGCTACCGGAAGTCCGAGCCGTTTCCGGCGCTCCGTAGCGGTGCGCCGCCCGCCCGATGTTGCCGGTTTGAGTAAGAACATGTCGCTGTCGCGCTTCAGCGTTCAGAACCCCGTGATCGTCAACCTGCTGATGGTTGCGACCATCGTCGCGGGCGTCGCCTCGGGCGTGACCCTCGTTCGCGAGATGTTCCCGGAGACGACCCCCAACCAGGTCCGCGTCCGCACCCTCTACCCCGGCGCGACCCCCGTCGAGGTGGAGAACGGCATCTCCGCCAAGATCGAGGAGGTCATCAAGGATGTCGACGGGGTCGAGGAGATTCGGACGACGGACAGCGAGGGCGTCAGCCTGGTCATTGCCATGCTCTACAACGACGTGGAGGATGTCGACCAGGTCGTCACCGATGTCAAGGCCGCGATCGATACGATTCCGCGCGATGAGTTTCCCGAGGAGGCGGAAGAACCCCAGGTGACGAAGTTCGAGCCGCAACTGCCCGTCATCAATGTCTCGTTCTTCGGAGACCTCGACGCCAGACAGCTCAAAGGGCTCGGCAAGCGGTTGCGCGACGATCTTCTCGCGGTTCCGGGCATCACCAAGGTTGCCCTCAGCGGAACGCGGAAGGATGAGATCAGCATCGAGGTTCGCCCCGAGAAGCTGATCGAATACGGTCTCTCCCTGCCCGAGATCAGCCGCGCGGTCGCGGCCGCCAATCTCGACCTGCCCGGCGGGCAGATCAAGACCGGCGGCGCGAACGTCGCCGTCCGAACGCTCGGGGAGTCCGATCAGGCGCAGCCCATCGGGGACATCATTGTCCGCAGCGACGCCTCGGGTCGGGTGGTTCGTCTCAGCGAGGTCGCCGACGTCCGCGACACGTTTGTGGATGTCGATGTCATCTCTCGGTTCAACGCGCAGCCGGCCGTCACGGTGACCGCCTACAAGACGCCCACGCAGGATGCCATCGAGATCTCGAGGAAGGTCCAGGCTCTCGTTGCGGGGAAACGCCGCGAGCCCTTGGAGCAGGACTGGATGGATCGATTGAAGTATCGGCTCGGCTTCAAAGACGAGCGCGAGCGCGTGGCGGTCTACCGACAGGCCTACAACGACCCCTACCCGAAACTCGGGGAGATCCAGACGTCGACCAACCTGGCGAACTACATCGCCGGTCGCCTGGATTTGCTCACCCGAAACGGCTTCTGGGGCTTGATCTGGGTCTTCGTCTCGCTGCTGATCTTCCTCAACTGGCGCGTCGCCTTCTGGGTTATGAGCGGCCTGATCATCTCGGTGCTCGGAACCGTCCTCCTGATGAAGCTCCTCGGCTACAGCCTCAACCTGCTCAGCATGTTCGGCCTGATCGTGGTCCTGGGCATGCTCGTCGATGATGCCATCGTCGTGGGCGAGAACATCTTCACCAAGGTGGAGCAGGGCGTCGAGCCCAGGCTCGCCGCGATCACCGGCGCCGAAGAGGTCACCTGGCCCGTCGTCTGCGCGGTCATCACTACGATCGTGGCCTTCGCGCCGCTCATGTTCATCAAGGGACGCCTCGGCGATTTCATGGGCGTTCTACCGCTGATTGTCCTGTTCGCCCTGAGTGTCTCGCTGTTCGAGGCGCTCTCCATTCTGCCCTCGCACCTGGCCGAGTGGCTGCGGCCGCACGAACCGGCGCGCGCTTCCTCCCTTGCATCGCGCTCACGCGCCTGGGCCGGCCGCGTTCGCGCCGTCCAGACCTTCTTCGTCAAGGGCCTCTTGCAGCGCAACTATCAGAGACTGCTTCGGCTCTCGGCCTCCTACCGCTACGTCACCGCCGCCACACTGATGGCCGCGCTTCTCGTCTGCGCGGGCTTTGTTGCGGGCGGGCACGTCCCGTTCGTCTTCATCCAGAAGATGGATTCCGAGACCATCACGGCCTCGCTCGAAATGCCGGTCGGCACGCCGATTCAAGCCACCGAAACGCGGATGCGGATCATCGAGAACGCCATTGCCGACGTCCCCGAGGTCCGGTCGCTCTACACCCTGATCGGGACCCGGTACAGCGTCGACGGTTCCGCCGCCGCCGAGGCGACGCATCTGGGGCAGGCCATCATCGAACTCAAGCCGGTCGAGGAGCGAGACCGCACCAGCGACGAGATCATCAACGAGCTTCGCGCCAAGACCCGCGATTTGCCCGGCGCCAACGCCCTGACTTTCGAAAGCATGCAGGGCGGGCCGGCCGGCGCGCCGATCCAGATCGAGATCGGCGGAGACCGCCTCGCGGACCTGACCGCGGTCGCCGATCGCATCAAACGGGAATTGAGCGCTTATGAGGGCGTGTACGACATTGAGGACGATTTCGACGCCGGCCGCCGGGAGATTCAGATCACCTTGCTCGATTCCGCCCGCGCGCTCGGGCTCACAACCGAATCGCTCGCCACTCAGGTCCGCGGCGCGTTTTACGGCCTCGAAGCGCGGATCGTCCAACGCGATCGCGAGGACGTCAAGATCATGGTCCGTTATCCGGCGCAGTACCGCCGGCGCATTTACGACCTCGAGTCGATGCGTGTCGCCGTCCCCGACGGCACGCTCGTGCCCTTCTCCGAAGTCGCGCGCTTCAACGAAGGGCGGGGGTTCGCCACGATCCGCCGCAAGGATCAGAAACGCACGGTCACGGTCACCGCGGACGTCGACGAGCGCGATCCCAACGCCAACGCCTCGCGCATCAACGCCAGCCTGGCCGCGATTTTCCCGGAGATCGCACGCGCATATCCCGGCATCAAACTCGAATTCGGCGGCCAGCAGCGCGAACGCGCCAAGTCGCTGGGCTCACTCAAGTATGATTTTCTCGCCGGGCTGCTCATGATCTACGCCATCCTCGCCGCCCTCTTTCGAAGCTATACGCAGCCGCTCATCGTCATGTTTGCCATTCCGTTCGGGATGATCGGTGTGGTTGTGGGGCACATCGCCATGGGCTACCCGATCACGTTTCTCTCCCTCATCGGGCTCGTCGCGCTCTCGGGAATCGTGGTCAACGATTCGCTGATTCTCATGACGTTCATCAATCGCGCCCGCGCCGAGGGGGCCACCCCCTACGAAGCCGTGATCCGGGGCGGGACCGCCCGGCTCCGCGCCATCCTGCTCACCACGATTACCACGATTCTCGGCCTGGCGCCCTTGTTGACCGAGACCTCGTTCCAGGCCAAGTTTCTCATCCCGATGGGCATCGCCATCGCCGCCGGCCTGGCCTTTGCGACCGCGTTGACCCTGCTCGGCCTGCCGGCGTTTTATCTGATCCTATTCGACATCAAGCGGGTGCTTGCGCGTGGACGCGATTTTCTCCTCGACCGCCCGACCGGCGAACCGCTGCCGGGGACATAGCTGCCGATCCCATTGCGACGCGCCGGCTGTTGCGTGAGGGTGGTCGTGTGTGACGGCAAGGCCGCGCGGGCTGAAGCCCGCGGCTCGTCTTGTCATCGTTTCTCAAGAGGATTCCTCAAGCAGGTTCTTCAAGACGGATCAGCCGGCGCAATCGTCCGAGATTCACCTTGTCGAGGTCTGCGCCCCGGCCGTCTTTCCCCTTGGGCGTCTCCAGAATCCGGGGGACTCCGGCAAGCCGCGCGTCGTTCACAAGATGAGAAAACGCCGCCTTGCCCAGACAACCCTTCGTGATGTGCTCATGCCGATCGACGCGGCTCCCGCATTCCGACTTCGAATCGTTGGTGTGGATGCACCGAACCCGCTCGATGCCGACGTGGGTCACGAGGTCCCGGACCATCCGCTCATAGCCCGCCGGTGTCCGCAGATCGTATCCCGCGGCGAAAAGATGACACGTATCGAGGCAGACCCTCAGCCGATCCGGCTGTTTCACGCCGCCGAGAATCCGCCCCAGATGCTCGATCTCATATCCGATCGCGCTGCCCTGTCCTGCGGTCGTCTCGAGAAGGATCGGACAAGAGAACCCGCGCGTCTGCGCGTGGACACGATCGAGCGACCGGCAGATGTGTCGGATTCCCGCTGCTACACCCGCCTGCATATGCGCGCCGGGGTGAACAACCAGTCCTGAAACGCCCAAAGCCTCGCAGCGCGCCAGCTCGTCGGCAAGCGCGGCGATGCTCTTGTCCCGGTTCGCCCGGTCCGGCGAGGCCAGGTTCAGCAGGTAGCTTGCGTGGGCGATCACCGGCCGCAGACCCGTCTCACGGCCCGCCGATCGAAACGCCCGGACCTGCTCGTCGCGCAGCGGCGGGGCCGTCCACTGCCGCTGGTTCTTGACGAAGATCTGGATGCAGTCACACCCGACCGCGCGTCCCGCGTGGAAGGCCTTTTCCAGGCCGCCCGCCACCGACATGTGGGCGCCGAACCGTTGATGATGAACCGGTTTCTTCACGATGGCCTTTCCACGCGGGCCCCGACCCCTACAGCCGGGTGTAGTCAACGGCCTCGTTCGCGGCGATCCGCGGCAGGTCGGATGGGCCGCTCACGCCGTATTGCAGCGGCGAACCGGTGTTGAACAGAACGACCCGTTCGTCCGGCCCGAGTCGGCCCTCGTGAACCAGCCGTCGAGCCGCGACGAAACACGCCGCCGCCTCCGGGCAAAGGGCGATGCCTTCGAGCCGGCCCGCCTCGCGCATCGCCGGCAGGAGCTCGGCTTCCGGCACCGCGACCGCTAGGCCGTTCGACGCCCGAACGGCGTCCAGGATCATGAAATCACCCACGGCCGCCGGCACGCGGATTCCCCACGCCTTTGTCGCGGGCGACTCCCACGGTTCCGCGAAGCGTTCTCCTTTCTCGAAGGCGCGGACGATCGGCGCGCACCCGTCGCTTTGAACGACGATCATGCGCGGCAGGGTTTCACCCTGAAGCCAGCCGATGGCTCGCAACTCCTCGAACGCCTTCCACATGCCGATCAGTCCGGTCCCTCCGCCCGTCGGGTAGAGAATCGCGTCGGGCAGCCGCCAATCGAGTTGCTCCGCAAGTTCGAGCCCCATCGTCTTCTTGCCTTCGATGCGGTAGGGCTCCTTCAGTGTGGCCATGTCAAACCACCCCATCGCCGATCGGCCTTCCCGGACGATCCGAGCGCAATCGGTGATGAGTCCATCGACCAGATAGACCCGCGCGCCCGCCGACGCACACGCCTCCTGGATGCCCGCCGGCGTGTCGGCGGGCATGAACACGAAGACTTCCAATCCGGCCCGCGCGCCGTAGGCCGACAGCGCCACGCCCGCGTTCCCGGCGGTCGGGACGGCCAGGCGGCGGAGGCCGAACTGTTTCGCCATGCTCACCGCGACCGCCATCCCGCGGCTCTTGAACGAAGCGGTCGGCAATTGCGACTCATCTTTGATCCACAGGTCGGACAGGCCCAGCGCCTCGCCCAGCCGCGCCGCCGGCAGCAGCGGGGAAAGGCCCTCGCCGAGACTGACCGGGACGGCCGCCGCATCGAGGGGCAGAAGCTCCCGATATCGCCACAGGGTGGAGGGGCGGGCGCGAAGATCATCCGGACCGACGGATCGCTTCACCGACGCGAGGTCGTACCGAACCCAGAGCGGCCGGTCTTTGTGCATCGTGTGAGCGCGGTCGGCCGCCAGGCGCGTTCCGTCGATGGCGGCCTCGAGGTGAGTGACATGGCAGTTCATGGCCTTTGCATCCTTCAAAGCGGTCTGTCCTCTCAAGATCGAGCGGCGGCGGCTGGACCGGGCTTCTGCCGGCGACTGAACCGGTTCCGCGATGGGGGGAGGACCGCCTCCAGGCGAGCGGCAGACACTATTCGTACTTCACCGCCGCGAGGAGCCGCATGCCGGTTTCCAGGGGCCTGTCCAGGTCGGGCGGGCACTGGATCTGTCCGTCCGGCTGTTCGATGGCGATCACCTGCGCCCCGTAGTGCTTGCGAAAGTCGGCCTCGCGCAACGACTTGCCTACCGCGTCCATCGGTACCAGCAGTCGCTGGATCATGTCGCGGCGCATGGGCGCCACGCCCATGACCAACTGCTGCAATTGCCCTTCCTGTTTGATCGCCTCCAGTCCCGCGTGTTCGCGGAACATGAGCCCGTGCATCTCCTCGAGGCTGTCGCGAATGGCCGTGAAGATCCGCTCGCGGCTGAGCATCCCGAGCCAGCGGCGGGATCGATCACGGGAAACCACCGGCAGCACCTGATGGTTTCCGATCCTGAGCACGTTGAGCGCCTGATAGAGATCGATGTCCGGATGCACCGTCTCCAGACGCTCGGTCATGATGTCCGCGGCGATGATCGCCTCGGCCAGCGCGGGTTCCTCCATGATCCGGCGAATATCGGGCACCGAGATCAGCCCGAGGAGTCTCCCATCTTCCGCCACGGCAAAGACCGGCCGCGTGCCCGGCGTGATCCGTTCGACCAGCGCGGACAGCGGCGTGCCGGGCGGCACCGTGTCCTCCCAGGCGGGCTCCATCAGGTCGGAAACCTGCCAGCGCTCAAGAATGTGGACGATTGCGTCGCCGGTGTGGGCGGGCGAGTCGGCGGAGGTGGGCACCTGCTCCTTGTTCAGCCCCCATCGCCGGCCGACCACGTAGGCGCTCATGCACACGAGCATCAGCGGCACGATCAGGCCGAAGCTGCCCGTCATTTCGGTCACCATCACGATCGCGGCGACGGGCGTCCGCATCCCCGCCGCCAACACCCCGCCCATGCCCACGGGGATCAAGGCCTGCCGGACGCCCTCCGGCAGCGTGCCGGGATAGACCGCTTCAATCGCCGCGCCGAGAAACGCGCCGACCGCTCCGCCGATGAACACGCTCGGCCCCAACATGCCGCCGGAGCCGCCGCTGCCGAGGGTCGAGGCCGTCGCGACGCACTTCAGCGCCGCCACGGCGCCGAACAGCCCCGCCCACCGCCACCAGCCGAAGTCGGACATGCTTGAGATGGACTCGAAGCCGGTCATCGCGTGTTGGATAAAGCCGTATTGGCCGTCCATCACCTGCGGCAGCATGCACGCCATCCCGCCCGTCGCCAGCCCTCCCAGTGCGGGCGCCAACCATCGGGGCAATCGCGACCACGGCACGAGCCGGTGCTCGACGAAACGGAGGCAGACGCTGAAGAAGATGGCGGCGCCGGCGCAAAGCAGCCCCAGCAGGGCGTAGGGGATCAACTCGGCCGCATGAGAGAACACCAAAGGAGAATCGCTGTGCAGCATGTAGTCGAAGCGCCCGAGACCGCCTCGCATCACCATGAACGCGGTGTAGCCGATGACCGACGCGACAAACGACGGCACCATCGCCCCGGACTCGAACTCTTCTTCGCTGTACAGCAGGCTGGTCGCGAAAAAAGCGCCGCCCAACGGGCTCTGAAAGATGGCACCCACGCCCGCCGCACAGCCGGCCACGAGCAGGATCCGGCGCTCCTGCGGCGTCAGACCGAACAACTTCCCAACGCTCGATCCCAGCCCGGCGCCCAGTGCGGCGATCGGTCCTTCCGGCCCGGCCGATCCGCCGCACGAAATGACCCCCACCGCCGCGACGCCCTTGATCAGCGGTCCCTTCACGGGCATCGCCCCCAGATTCCGGTGGAACGCGCGAGTCAGCAGGTCGGTCCCGTGTCCGACGGACTCGGGGCACAGTGTGCACACGACGATGCCGGACAACAGGCCGCCCAGGGCCGGCAGCAGGAGGATGGACCATTCAAACCGGAAGGTGGCCGCGCCGGAGAGGTTGGCGATTCGTCCGACGAGCAGTTCCGCGCCGTGCTCGAGCCCCCAGTCGAGGCCCGCCGCGGCCACGCCGCCGAGCACGCCGACCACCATGCCCAATCCGAACAGGCGACTCCACCGCGCGGCAGGGCGGGGCAGATGCGCGAGCACTCCCAGGATGCGTTTCTTCGTCTCTGCCATCGCCGATGCGTTCCCAGGATCGGACGGGTCTCTGTCAAGAACTCTCTCGGCACGACGGCTTCGGCACGGGGATCACAGGCGGCACGCCCGTGCCGTGGCCACGGTCCGGTGCCGGAAGCAGTCAGCATAGCTCGCCCGCGAGAGGGAAGCGAATGCGACGCCGCGAACATGCAAAGGCCCACGGATTCACTTCCGTGGGCCTTTCACTCGATCGGGATCGCGATCCACCGCGCGCGGCGAATCCTCAGGCCACGGCCGATTCGGGCCGCGGCGTTTCCTCGAACCGCACGCTCACCCGCTTCGACACGCCGGCTTCCTGCATCGTGACGCCGTACATGACATCGGCCATGCTCATCGTCCGCTTCGAGTGCGTGATGATGATGAACTGAGAGCGTTCCACGAAGTCGCGAACCACGTGATTGAACCGGATGTTGTTCACCTCGTCCAGGGCGGCGTCCACCTCGTCCAGCAGAACGAACGGCGACGGCCGGCTGCGGAACACGGCCATCAACAGGGCGATGGCCGTCATCGTCTTCTCGCCGCCGCTGAGCAGGCTGATGCTCTGCTGTTCTTTTCCGGGGGGCCGGGCCATGATCTCGATTCCGCACTCCAGCACATCGTTGGGATCCAGCAGGGTGATCTCGGCCTTGCCGCCGCCGAACAGTTTCTTGAACAGCTTCGAGAAATGTTCCTGAACCGAGCGGAACGTCTCGAGGAATCGCTGCTCGGATTCGGTGTTCAGCTTTGAAATCAGGCCCTGCAATTGGCGCTCGCTCGTCCGCAGGTCGTCCAACTGCGACGTGAGGAACTCCAGCCGATCCTCCAGCTCCTGCTGCTCCCGGATCGCGTCGAGATTCACGCTGCCCAGTCGGTCGATCTTGCCGCGCAGCGCCTCGATTTCGGCCTCCACCGCCGGCCAGTCCTCCTCCTCGTCGGGCGTGTAGTCCGCGTATTGCGCCGCGAGGTCCACCGACAGCTCCTCCGCGATCCGGGCTACGAGGTCTTCGATCCGGACGCGGGCCTCCTGAAGTTTCATCTCTTCGCCGTGCAGCGACGACTCGGCGTCTTCCAGATCATGCCGCAAGCGCCGAGTGGCCTGCGCGCATCGGTCCATGGTTTCCCGAAGTTGCTCTCGTTCTTCCCGCAGCGCCGTTGCGCGGCGCTTCAAAGTCTCATGTTCGCTCGTCAGTCGTGACAACGCTTCCCGCGCCGCCGCGATCTGCTCTCGGGACTGGTCGATCCGCTCTTCGGCCTCGCGCACGTCCCGCTGGGTCTTCTCTCGATCCATTTCGAGCCGGACCCGAGCCGCCTGCAACTCTCGGCGCGCCTCGGCCAGGCTCGCCTGCCGCTGCCCGAGTTCACCGATGCTGACCCGCGCCCGGGTGGACGCCTCCACGACGACGGCTCGCCGGGCCGTCAGCGCCTCCAGTTCTTCGCGCAGTCGGCCGACCTGCTGCTCGCTTTCCAGGTGTCGGCGTTCGACCACCGACAACGCGCCCTGGCGATCCTCCGACTGCTCCGACAGTTCCTCCAACCGGGCCGACAGCACGGCCGCTTCCGAGGCGATCAGCGGTCGCTCCTCGGAAAGCCGGGACACCGTCTGCTCGACGGCGGCCAGGGCCGCCTGCGTCTCCACCCGTTCGGTGTTCAGTGCATACTGCGTGTCGTGCAGCGCCTGCCGTTCGGCGTCGAGCCGGCGCTCTTCGGAGGCCGCCTGGTCGTTCTCGTTCGTCAGACGCTCGATCCGGCCGGCGACTTCCTCCAGTTCCTTCGCCAGCTCGCGGAGTTCGCTCCGCCGACTGATCAGACCCGTTTCCGAGCCGAGCGATCCGATGCCCAGCCGCCCGTCCGGTTCCACCACGACCCCCTCCATCGTCACGAACCGTCCGTGCGGATCGAGCCCGGCCATGTTCAATGCGTGCTCGATCGTTTCGACGACGTAGGTTCGTCCGAAGAGGTGTCGCGCCAACCGGGCGCAGTCCTCCGGGTAGCGCACCCAATCCAGGAGCTTCGCGATGAATCCTTCCTGGCTCGAGAGGTCCGGACCCCCGATCGGCGGCGGCAGGGTGTCGAGGCAGAAGACGTGGATTCGGCCTTTCAGCTCGCCGAGCGCTTCACGATCCGCCAGCAACCGCTCTCGCCGGTCGGCGACGAGGTCCGTCTCTCGTTGGCCCAAGACGGCCTCAACGATGCTCGCGTGAGCCACGTCGGCATCCAGGAGTTCACCCACGGCACCCCGGACATACCCGAACGTCGCGCCGGTCGCGTCGGCGTCCCGGCGTTCGAGAATCTCCCGCGCGCCCGCCAGCAGGCCCTCGTGCTTCTGGTCCATCTCTTCCAGAAGCTGGCGGCGGCTCTCCAGTCCGCCGCGGTATTCCTTGGCGGCGGTCACTTGTTCCGCCAGCGACGCCCGCTGCCGCGCCACGCCGGCCAATCGGGCTTCGATCTCCGTCGACCGCCGCGCGGTGTCTGCCAGTCGCTGATCGAGCTCGCCCACGTGCCCCTCCAGGGACCGCTGGCGCGAGGCCACCTCTTCGAGGTCGCGTGTGATCTCCGCGTCGCGATCTTCCAGCTTCTTCTTCTGAAGCAGCATCGCGTCACGTTGCAGGTGGATCCCCTGAATCTCGTTGTGGAGTTGGCTCGTCCGGCGAACCAGTTCGATGATCTCCTCCTTGGCTTCGTCGAGACGGGCGGTCTTCTCGCCGATGGCCTCGGCGCAGGCCGTCTCCTCGGCCGCGCACCGGGCCTGCGTCTCTCTGGCCGCGGAAAGTTCCGATTCGACGGACGCCGATTCTCGCTCGTGGGTCGCCAAGCGCTCATCGAGCGCGGCCATCTGGGTGTCAAACCCCGACAACCGCTCCCGAGATCGGGCCAGCAGGTTCTCCTGGTCTCCGATCCGCCGCTCCGAGGCCGCCGCGCGCTCCTCATGCGCCGTCACCTCGGATTGCACGGTCAGCAGACGGCTCTCGATGGCCTGCGTCTCTTCCTCCGCCTTCACGATTCGAAGATTGGCTTCACTCGACTTCGCTTCCGTCTCGGACAGCTCCGTGCGAAGCCGCGTGACCTGATCGCTCAGCTCCGTCGTCCGGCCGGTCAGTTCATCCTGTGTGACCCGAAGCCGGTGATACTCCGAGAGCGCGTATCGGCTGCGCAGCTCGCGGAGGCGCTGGGCATAGGCCTGGTAGTTTCTCGCCTTGCCGGCCGCGAGCTTGACGCTCCGCAACCGTTTCTCCACCTCCTCGACGATGTCCTGAACTCGCAGCAGGTTTTGATCGACTCGCTCCAGCCGGCGCAGCGCTTCCTTCTTTCGCACCTTGTACTTGTTGATCCCTGCTGCCTCTTCGAAGATCATCCGGCGTTCCGTCGGGTTCGCCTGGAGCAGGACGTCCACCTTGCCCTGTTCGATGACGCTGTAGGCGTCCAGCCCGATTCCCGTGTCCAGGAACATCTCGCGAATCTGCTTCAGCCGGCACACCTGTCGGTTCAGCAGGTATTCGCTCTCGCCGGTTCGATACAGCCGCCGCGAGACCACGACCTCGGTCTGGTCGGTCGGCAGGGTGCCGTCGGCGTTGTCGAAGGTGAGATCGACCTGGGCCATGCCGCAGCTCTTGCGGGTGGCCGAGCCGTTGAAGATGACATCGAGCATCTGCTTGCCGCGGAGGCTCTTCGCCGATTGCTCGCCGAGGACCCACTTCAGCGCATCGACGACATTGGACTTTCCGCAACCGTTCGGTCCGACGATGCAGGTGATCCCGCGGTCGAACTCGAATTCGGTCTTGTCCGCGAAGCTCTTGAAGCCCGTTGCCGTGAGTTTCTTGAGGATCATGAGTGCTGCAAGCCTCCATGCCGCAATGAATTACGAAATCAGGCCTCCATGCCCGACACCGCCCCTCCGATTCACCGACCGGCCCACCGGATCGGCATATCCGCCATCCTAACCCTATCGGCCTCGGTGTGCCAGACGCAACAGACCCGGGCCCGACCACGATTCGGTCCTCGCCGCTGGGGCCTGTCTCAAGTCGATGACGCCGGCTCGATCTCGCAAAAAGCGGTGGTTCGTGCTATGGTAAATGTGGCGAGGTAGGCGTCCCAGGACGCTCGGACGATCAACGGCCGGATCCAGGTTCGTTCGGATCTCAGATCAAGAGGAGAGAGTGTCATGACGAGACTACGGACAGCGGTCTTGGCAGCCCTCTGTGCGACGGCGGCCGCACCGGTCGCCGCCTCCGCCGGCGTCAAGGTCGGCGATAAGGCGCCGCCGCTGAAAGTCGGCCAATGGATGAACCTGCCGGAGGGGATGTCCAAGCTCTCCCTGAGCGATCTGAAGGGACAGATCGTGATGGTCGAGTTCTGGGCGACCTGGTGAAGGCCCTGCCGCGCAGGCATTCCGCATCTGGTCGAGATGCAAAAGAAGTACGGCAAGAAGGGTTTCGTCCTCCTGGCTCTTTCCTATGAGCCCACTTCCAAGGTCAAGCCCTACGTTCCCAAGCACAAGATCTCGTACATCGTCGCCAGCGAGGCCGAGAAGACGAAGAACGAGTACGGCATCAAGGGATACCCCACGGCCTTCATCATCGATCCGGACGGTAAGATCGCCTGGAAGGGCCATCCGATGCGGCCCGAGGCCGAGGGCACGATTCAGTGCCTGCTCAAGGAGAACCCGCCGAAGGGAGGGAATCTGCTCGTCGCCCGGGCCGCGAAGACCGCCTATGCGAAGGCCCTGAAGCTCTACAAGAAGCACCGATACGCCAAGGCGCTCAAGGCGTTCGAGAAGATCGCCAGAAAACACAAGGGCACGCTCTACGCCAAGAAGGCGCTGCGCAAGGCCAAGAAGATCAAGGCCGACAAGAAGATCATGGCCGGCATTCGCCGCCGTGAAATGCGGCGGAAGTGCGAAAGCTGGCTCGACACGGCGCGGACCCTTGTGAAAATGGGCAAGACCGACGAGGCTGCCGAGTATTATCGCCGCGTCTTTGAGAAGTATCCCGATTCCAAGTACGCTCGCGTCGCCCGTCAGGAGATGGATTCGCTGTAGACTGCGTCCTGAAAGCCCTGTGGCACCGGCGTCTCGCCGGTGGAGCCACGGGCGGGACGCCCGTGCCACAGTTCGGCTGCGGCCGATGGATGGCTGCGCTGCACCACGAGAAGTCTTAGCACAGATCTACGCGCGGCCCTCCGGCACTTCCGCTGTCGGTTCACTTGTTGAGCCGCCAGTGGCGCACGACGATGCGCCAGCGCGGGTGCCGCACGGCGGGATCGATCCGGTCTTTCCACGCGGCGTTCGGATCTTCCAGATAGCGCCGCGGTTCGCCTTCGAGGTCGTACGCGGCGTCGATCGCCGCGTGCAGCGCCGCCCAATCCGGCAGGCGCGCGAAGCCCGCCGTCTCGAATGTCACCAGTCGCCGGAGCCTGCCCGTCTGCATCGCGTCCAGAACGCTGCGCGGTGTGCCGGCCGTTCCGTTCGTTTCGGTCCGGTCGGCGAGGAGCAGCTCGTAGTAGTAGCGCGCCGAGGGGTGCGTCATGACCCAGGCTTCGGGCGGCGGCGCGGTCGGATCATCGGCGAGGTCGCGGATCGCGCGTTCAAACGGGTCGTGCCACCGCAGGCTCGACCAGTGCGACCCCGTGACCAGGTTGATCCCGCAGCCGATCCAACCCGCGGCCAGCCCCACCGCCATCATGGCCGCCAGCCGTCGCGCCGGGCGGCCCGGCGAGCCGAACCACCCCTGCACCAGCACAGCCGCCGCCCACAGGCAGGCCACGCCGCTGAAGGTCATGACGTACTTGTCGATCATCGTTCGCCCGGCGACCCCGGCCGTGAAACAGCCCAGAGCGACGTACGCCGACAATCGCGCGCGGTCGGAGGAACGCACTGTCAGCGCCGCCGTCGCGACCAGGTGAAGCAACAACGGCGCCCAGACCCACCAGGCTTCCGGCGAGGCCAGATTGCCCGCCAGCAGGGCCATCCCGGTCCGGGCGGCCGTCGCGAGGAACGATGCCCCCGCGACGCCCGGGCGCTGAAAACCGTGAAGCTGTTGCCAGAACGGATGAAACCACGGCGCGCAGAGGGCCGTCGCCAGCGCCGCTGCGATCAGCCACCGCCTCACCACGGCGGGAGTGCGCCGCGCGCGCCAAAGCACGGCCAGCCAGAGCAGTCCGACGACGATCGGCCCGAAGTAGTTGGTGTAGCACGCGCCGGCCGCCGCGGCCGCCCAGGCCAGGATGCGTTTCGGGTGGCCCCCTTCCTCCGTCCAGACCCGAGCCGTCGCCCACAGCAGGACGGCCACCATCAGGAACATCAGGCTGTACCATCGGGCGGCGAACCCGAAGAACAGATGGGCCGGATGGAACCCGCAAATGACCAGGGTGGCGATTCCTGTTCGGCGATCGAACCAGGCTTCCCCCGCGGCCCGCATCACGACCAGGGCGGCCAGAAAGAACACGATGGACAGGCTTCGCAGAGCGATCGGCCCGATGCCGAAGGTGTGGACCCAGAGATTCTCCAGGATGTAGTAGAGCGGCGGGTCGGGATCGACGCCCCGCCACAACGCGCGCAGCATCTCACCCATCGGCAACGCATAGAGGCGGCCACTCAGCGCCTCGTCGTCGAAGACCGTGTAGTGCCCAGCGCCCCAGAACATGAACACCCCCACGCCGACCAGCGTCAGAGCCGTCCACCGATCGAACAGCGCGCGGGAGGGCTTCCTCGTTTCCGAGATCGTCATGTCGTTGTCCGGCGCATTCATGTCGGTCCTACGATAACCGCCTGCGGGCGGGCGGTGTATGGCCCGAAACCCGGCCCCACCGCGCGATCAACCGGGCGGCTCCCGAATGATCTCGCCGTTGCGGAAGCGATCGGCCGGCGCGTACAATGATGCTGTGGCGGCCCGGAGATGGACATTAGGAGCCCTTGATGACCAAGCCTCTTCAAGTCTCTGACGGGCTCCGAGCCAAGGTGGCCGAGATCATCCAGGAGCTTCGCCCCGCGGTGCAAGGCGATGGGGGCGACCTCGAACTTGTCGGGGTCGACGAAGGCGGCGTGGTCCGAGTGCGTCTCCACGGCGCCTGCATCGGGTGTCCCTCCGCCGCGATTACGCTCAGGCTGGGCGTCGAGCAGACCCTGAAGGACCGCATTCCCGAGGTGACGCGGGTCGTCTGCGTCTGACGGACGCCCGTCACGTGGGCGGGGCCATGACAGTTCAGGCGGATGACGGCGCAGCCCTTCTTCGTAGCGTCCGCCCCCCCGTGGCGGACGTCGGGACGCACAGGTGCTCCGCCGC
>JBHHUY010000018.1:0-22096 GCA_046753965.1 Phycisphaerae bacterium | reverse complement strand
GGCTCGCGACGACCCGAGAATCAAGGCCTGCCTGAAATGGATTCGAAACCACTACACCCTCGAGACGAATCCGAACATGCCGGGCCGCCAGTCCGCCGAGGGCCTCTACTACTACTTTTACGTCTTCGCCAAGGCGAGGGACGCTTGGGGAGATCCCATCCTGATCGACGCGCGCGGGCGCCCGCACAACTGGCGGCGGGAATTGTGTCACAAGATCATGTCGCTTCAGAAGAGCGATGGCAGTTGGGTCAACGCGAGCCCGCGCTGGCTTGAAGGAGACGCCAACTACGTGACCGGCCTGACCATTCTCACGTTGCAGACCGCGCTGAGGGAATAACCGCGAGGCCCGGGGAGGTCATTCGCGGCCGGCGATCGGGCGCACCACGAGCATGTCGCCACGTTCGACCGGCGCGGCGGAAACCGCGGGCGGCGGTTTCTCGATCACGTATTCGTCGATCACGTTCCCGCTGTCGTCGATCTGTTGCAACGCCAGCCTGTCCGGTCGCAGATCGATCTGTGTGAAACTGAACACGTCTCCGTTGTGGACGCGCATGTAGTCCGGCGCGGGCAGGATTTCGGCGTACCGGTTCCCGCCGCCCGCGCCCGTCGTGATGTAGACAACGCCCTGGCCCTCCGGCACGACCCGGTCCTCGCGGATCGGCGCGGTCCGCTCGTACAGGTGGTTGTGCCCGCAGAAGACGAGATCCACCCCACAGGACTCGAAGATGCCGACGAAGGCCTCTTTGATGTAGGCCGCTTCGGCCGGCGCGTGTTCACTTCCGGTGTAGAACGGCTCGTGAAAGTAGACGAACCGCCATCGCGCGTCGCAGTCGGTCAGAACGCGGCGAAGCCACGGCGCCACGATGGTCTTCATCTCCGCGACGGTGATCGTCCCTCCCTGAAGCGGGGCATTCGTATCCAGCGCGACAAACCGGGCATCTCCGAAGTCAAAGTAATAGCAGCGCTCGGCCTCGATGCCGGGCGGCCCGTTGGCAGGCAGAACAAACGTGTCGAGCAGGGCGCGCCCCTTCTCGGTCGCGACATCGTGATTGCCCAGGCAGGGCATGAACGGCACGGAGCAGATCAGCGCGGCATTCGGCTCGTAGAACGCCCGTCGATAGTCCTTCGCCGCTCCGGCCGGGTAGACGAGGTCCCCCGTGTGGATGACGAGATCGGGCGCCTGCCGGACGATCTGCTCCACGACATTCGCCTGCGCGTTGTTGCCGATGCCCGAATCGCCGAAGGCGACGAAGCGGAAGGCGCGCCCGCGCGGCGGAGGAGCGCTGGCCGGATGCGGCCCCGACATCAAGACCCGCCGCCAGAAGAGCCCCTCGTTGAAGATGGAATAGTGTACCTCTGTGCCCGGCGGGAGGCCGTCGAGGTCGGCCTCATAGCGTTCGTCTTTTCGCCGGGCCTCGACGACGGTTTCCGAGCCGTCGGCCCGCCTGAAGGTCACCCACCCTCCGCTAAACACGGTCCCCGCGCGCCAGGACACCACAACCGCGTCCGGCCCCGGAATGTGCACCATCGGACCGGCGATCAGGAGCGGCCGCGCCTTCTCGGAGGCGACATACCCCGCGGCGCCGAGCACGGTCGTCGCGAGGACGGCGATCGCAACGGTTGTTCTGACCTTCGAGGCGCGTCGAGCCATGGGGCGGCGTCCTTTCGGGGCACGAGGTGTCTGGCATCCGGGTCCGGCTCACGTTGCGGGACGGCGTGAGACGAATTATAGTGAGAAGACGCTGAGGGAGTATTGCCGATGCCGATGCCTGATGGAACCCCCACAATCGAAGAACTTTCCGCCCGCATCCATTCGATCCGGGACTCTCTTTGACCTCCCCGCCAAGAACGCTCAGCACCGCCGCATCGAAGAGAGGATGGCGAAACCCGGATTCTGGGAGTCGCCCGATGCGCAGGAAACGGTCGCCGAGCTCAAATCCATCAAGGCGATCATCGATCCGGTCGAACAGGTCGTCCGGCGAATAGAAGACCTGCGGGTCCTCGCCGAACTCGCCGAATCGGAAGGCGACGACGACGCCCGATCCGAGGTCGAGGCCGAACGCGTCGCGCTCAGCGAGGCCGTCGACCGCGTGGCGCTGATGGCCCTGTTGTCGGGTCCCAACGACGGCCGCGACTGCTACTTCAGCATCCAGGCCGGGGCGGGCGGGACCGAGGCTTGCGATTGGGCCGACATGCTCCTTCGCATGTTTCTGCGATACTTCGAGCGCAAGCGTTTCAAGGTGGAAGAACTCGGCCGAAAAGAAGGCGAGGAAGCCGGGATTCAGTCGGTCAATCTTCTGGTCCGCGGCCCCTACGCCTACGGTTATCTCAGCACCGAGATGGGCGTGCACCGATTGGTCCGCATCAGCCCGTTCAATGCCCAGGGCAAGCGACAGACCAGTTTCGCGGCGGTGGATGTCCTGCCGGTCTTCCCGGAAAGCAAGATCGAAATCCCCGACAAAGACATCGAGATCACGGCGTTCTGTCGCAGCAGCGGGGCGGGCGGACAGAACGTCAACAAGGTCGCGACGGCCGTCCGAATCAAACACAAGGCAACGGGCATTGTCGTGGAATGTGTCAACGAGCGCAGCCAGGCGCAGAACAAGCGGCAGGCCTTGGGGATTCTGGCTTCGAAGCTCGAACAACTCGAACAAGCCAAGCGCGATGCGGCCATGGCCAAGATCTACAGCGCGAAGGGAGAGATCGCGTGGGGAAACCAGATTCGGAATTACGTGTTGGATGATCCGCGGGTCAAAGACTTGCGGACGGGCGTGGAGTTCGGCAACCCGCAGAAAGTCCTCGACGGCGACCTCGACCCGTTCATCGAAGCGGCCCTGCGACTTCGCGCCAGCAAGAAGATCTAGCCCACCGAGCCGCCGGATGACGCGCGGCCGATTGATGCAGAGGAACGCCGCCGACCAGGACTCGAGAGGCCGCGCGGACTGAAGTCCGCGGCAGCTTCCTCTGGAAACTGCTCAGTTTGAGTAATCTGAAGTGTCCCGGTACGTCAGAACAATCTTTCGCCGCATCCGTGCCAACCTGCCGAGGCGTCGGGCCAAGACAACGTCAACGTGTAATCCGCCAAACGGCAGAGCCGACCGGCGCGTTCGACCGAGGAATCGACAACCTCATCCTTGCTCGATCCACCTGACGCGCCGCACGGCCGACTGGCGAGACATGCGCTTCATTGTACCCTCTGACTGGACCGCGCCTAATCCCGCGGATAAGATGCGGCGCCGGATTCATGACAAGCGAAGCACAGTTACAACCTGGCGACGAGGCCCAGCGGGAGCCGGAAGAACCGCCCTTTCTGACGCGCGTCTTCATCACCGGCGGCAGCGGGTTTGTCGGCCGGGCGGTCGTGCGTGAACTCGTCGCTCGGGGACACAAACCCGTCTGCCTGGTCCGGGATCGCCGAAAGCTGCTCGACGCGCTGTCGGACGTGCCCGAGGACCGCTACGAAATCATCTGCGGCGATCTGTTCGACGCCGACGCCCTCTTCCAGGCGGCCGATGGGGCCGAGGCCGCCATCCACCTGGTCGGCATCATCATCGAAAACCCCCTGCGCAATCAGACCTTCCGGCGGATTCACGTCGAAGGCACCGAGCGCGTGCTCAACGCGTGTGCCGCGGCGGGCATTCGACGATACGTCCACATGTCGGCCCTGGGCACGCGCCCGGGCGCGACGAGCCGATACCACCAGACCAAATGGATCGCCGAGAACCTCGTCCGCGAGGGCGACCTGGACTGGACGATCTTCCGCCCGAGCCTGATCCACGGGCCGGACGGCGAGTTCATGCGCATGATGCGCTCGCTGCTCTGCGACGCGACCGTGCGCGTGCTCGGCTTCGTTCCCTGCCCGCTTCCGGTGATCCCCTATTTCGGTGACGGGCAGCGCCGCGTCCAACCGGTTTCGGTGCGAGACGTCGCGGCATGCTTCGCGGCGGCGCTGAGCCGGCCCGAGACGATCGGACAGATCTACGAACTGGGCGGCCCGGAGGCGATGAGCTGGAAGGAACTGTTCCGAACCTGTCGCGATCTGATGCCCGGCGCGAAACACTGGAAGCCGATGCTCGGCCAGCCGGTCTGGGCCGCGAAGGTGATGGCACAGACCGTGATGCGGCTGCCGATCCTCCCGCGAATGCTCCGCTTCAACACGGATCAGGTGGAGATGTCGCAGGAGGATTCGATCTGCGACATCGAACCGGTGGAGCGCACGTTCGGCGTGAAGATGCGGGACTTTCGCGAGGAGCTGGCCGCCTATGCGGCGCGGATCACGTGAGGAAAGGGTGCGTCCTCCCACGTCCGCCACGGGGGGCGGACGCTACGAAGGCACGGGGGCGGAGGCCGCGACGAGGACCTGTTTGGGCTCGGTTCGGCGGCATTCTGAAGAGGCAATCTCATGCAAGACATCAATATGCTGGGCGTGGTCATGCGAATGCTCCACATCACCGGGGCCATCGTCGCGGCGGGCGGCTCGATCTTCGCGTTGTTCGCCCTGCTGCCCGCGGCGTCCACCCTGTCGAAGGAAGACCGGACGCGCCTGGACGAAAACATTCGCCGGCGCTTCGGCAAGCTGTTCATGGTCGCCATCGGCGCACTGGTCGTCTCAGGCCTTTATAACTACATCGTAAACGAGATGCCGGCTCATTCCGGCCAGGCGATCTACCATGCCCTCATGGGGGTCAAGATCATCCTGGCCCTGATCGTGTTCGTCCTCGGCAGCGCCTTGATGGGCCGCGCCAAGGTGTTCGAGGGAATCCGGGCGCGACGCAAGCGCTGGCTGGGCCGGAACGTGAGCCTGGTGCTGGTCATCGTCGCGATCGCCGCCGTGCTCCACGCAATCCCCTGACGGCGCCCGCGATTCAAGAACAGCGATCAGTTCAGTCGCGCCTGACACCTAGCGCCGGCGCCGGCCGCCCCCGCGCGAGGGCTTGCCGCGTTTGGCACGCGGCTTGCGCTGAGCGGCCGCAGAGGCACGGCCGCGACCGCCTCGCCGACCGCGCTCCGACGTCAACGCCAGATCGAGTTGTCGCGCGGGCAGGTCCACCCCGGCGATCCGCACGCGCACGGCGCTTCCAATGGCGAACGACCGTCGCGATCGTTCGCCGACGACGCGGCCGACGCGGACGTCGACCTCCCACCAATCGTCGCCGAGGTCTTCCAGCCGGAGCAGGCCGTCAATCAGGTACTTCGGATGCTGCACAAACAATCCGAAGTTGGTCACGCCCGTGACAACGCCGTCGAACTCCTCGCCGACCCGGTCCCGGAGGAGTGTCAACACCTTGAGCGACTTGAGCTCTCGCTCGGCACTCTCGGCCCGTCGGGAGAGATAGGACATTTGCTTGCCCGCCGCGACCAACGCGGTCCTGCCGGCGCGCCGCGCCGACTTTTTCCCGGCCCCCAGACCCCCGCGCAGATACGCATCGAGCAATCGGTGAATCATCAGGTCGGGATAGCGGCGGATGGGGCTCGTGAAATGCGTATAGTGATCGCTCGCCAGCGCGAAATGACCAATGGGTTCGGGTGAATACTCCGCCATCTGCATCGACTTCAGAACCGCCAGGTTGACGGCGTAGCCTTCGGGCTTGCCGCGGAGACGGTCGAGCAACCGCTCGAGCGCCTGCGGCGTCACGCGACGGGGCATCTTCTCGCCGCCGACCTGAAGGAACCGCGCCATCGCCTCCAGCGCCTCTTCGTCCGGCGGGGGATGAATCCGCCGGAGAAACGGCACCTCCAGTCGATGAAACAGCCGGGCGACGGCCTCGTTCGCCTCGACCATGAACATCTCGATGATCGTGTGGGTGAAGCTCGTGTCCTCGGGCCGGGCATCGACGACACGGCCGTCGTCGTCCAGAACCAACTCCACCGCCGGCAGATCGAGCACGATCATGCCCTCGGCGAGTCGCCGCGCGCGGATGGCGCGGGCCAGCGCCTCCATCTTCTTCAACAATTCGGCGACCCGCTTGCCGCCGCATCCGGCCGGGAGCCGGGCCGATCGACGCGTCAGGACCGAGGTCGCCTGGCGGTAGGTCAGCCGCTTGGCCGAGCGGATCACCGTGTTCGCGAAGCGCGTCGAGCACACACGGCCGCCGGCGTCATAGCAGATAAACACGCTCTTGCACAGCCGCGGTTCGCCCTCCTGGAGGCTGCACACGCCGTTGGACAGCACCTCCGGCAACATCGGGATGACATGGCCGGGGAAATAGACACTCGTGCCGCGCCGCTCCGCCTCCTGATCGAGGGCCGAACCGGGCGTGACGAACGCACTCACGTCGGCGATGTGGACCCCCAGCTCCCACACGGCCTGTCGGACCTTGCGGCGACCGCGGGCGGCGCCTCCTTTTCGAGGGGACGGCGCGACCGGGTCGAGCGAAATCGCGTCGTCGAAGTCCCGGGCATCGTCGGGGTCGATCGTGATGATCGTCCGGCCGGCGAGGTCTTCGCGATCCGCCGGTGCGGCCGACGCCGAGAACGATCGAACCGCCTGCCGCGCTTCCTTCAGCACCGCTTCTGGAAAACGGTCCGGCAGGCCGTGCTGCCGGACGATGCTGAGCAGATCAACACCGGGTTTGCCGAAAGGCCCCAACCGTTCGACGATCACGCCCTTGGCGGTCACACCGTCGCCCGGATACCGCGTGATTTCCACGACGACCTGATCCCCGGCCCGCGCGGACTTGGCCCGCGGATCACCGATGAGGATCGGCACGTGCAGGGTGTGCCCGTCCGGATGGACATACCAGACCTTGCCTTCCAGGCGGAGTTGGCCGACGAATCGGCTGTTGCCGCGCTCGATGACGCGGATGATCCGCCCGCCGAAGAGCTGCTTCCCGTCGCGCTTGCCGCGACGCATGACCCGGCACTGCACCGTGTCGCCGGTCACGGCGTCGAGGGCGTGGCCCTTGGCGATGTAGAGATCGCCGTGGGACGTGGGTCCGTCGGGCACGACGAAGCCGAATCCCCGGGGGTTGGCGCGATAGGTGCCGGTGACCTCGCCGGGCGGGTGGGGGAGCATCAGGGCGTTGTGGGTCCCCAGGACCACCCGGCCCACGCGGCGCAGGGCATCGACGGCCTCATGGAAGTCGCCGTACTCGGCCTCGGCAATCCCCAACGAGCGGGCGAGCTTGCGAGCCCGGACGGGCTCATAGCCGGGTTTTCCGAGGTACTTCAGGATGCGTTCTGAGAAACGTTCGGACATCGAAGGGGTCCATCCTTGCCGGATCGGTTCAAAGCGACGACCATGAGGCACCGGGTGAGCGCGTGTGGCGCGCTCAACACAGCAACGCGGGCGGCCGCGGCTCCACCGACTGCAGAGGTTGTTCCATGGAAGACATCATCGCGGACGCCCAGGCATTAGGCAAGAAGATTGCGGACCATCCCCGCATGAAGGCGTTCATGGCCGCCGCGCGAGCCGTCGCCGAAAACGAAGCCGCGCAGGCGACCCTGAAAAAGTACCAGGAGCTGACCGAGAAGATCAGGCGGCTTGAGTTCGAGAACAAACCGATCGAGGTCGAGGACAAGCACGCGCTGGCCGAGGCCGAAGCCGAAGTGGCCGGCGATGATCTGCTCAAGCGGATGATGAAGTGTCAGACCGACTACGTCGAGATGATGCAGCACATCAACCGCGCGATCGACGAAGCCTCCGCGGCGGCCTACGGCGCCGGTTAGACGCGACGCGACGCCTCGCCCCGGCATGCCGTGTGCACACGCGCAAGAACAGGCGCTTCCGTGCGGCTTGCCCTTTGGCGGCCCTTGGCGTCGAGACACCCCTGCAACCGCTCCGACACCTCCGCCACCTTCTCCGGCCAGGTCTCCCGGCGCATGGCCGCCATCCGACGCGCGGCGCTCGCCGCGTCCGAGGCCGCCATCGCCCGCTCACACGCCGCCACGAAGGCCCCCGCGCCGTCGGCCACTCGCACCCACGCCCGATAGCCCTCCACCTCGGGCAACGGCGTGGACACAACGGGCAGGCCCGCCGCAAGGTATTCCCGCAGCTTGATCGGGTTCACCGCGCGGGTCAGTTCGTTCACGCGGAAAGGAATCAGCCCGACGTCGAATCGCCGGGCATAGCCCGGCAGGCTTGCATAGCTCCGGCGGCCCAGCAAATGCACGTTCGACAACTTCCGCAGGGACGACACATCGGTCGCCGCCTCACCGATCAGAACCAGCGACCAGTCCGCCCGCGCCCGGGCGACGGCGGCCAGGAGTTCGACATCCAGCCAATCCTGGAGCAAGCCCCAGAAGCCCAGCACCGGACCGCGCAGCGAGGCGACGTCCTCGGGAATCGGCGCCTCACCCCTGGCGCGTGCGAAGTGATCGGCATCCACTCCGTGCGGCACAAGCATCGTGTTGCTGTTGAGCGGCCGCTTCGCTTCATATAGCACCCGCGAGGTCGCCACGACCAGGTCGGCCCGCGCGGCGAGCCGACGCTCGGCGGCCAGGACGGCCTCGCGGTCATACCCCGAAAAGGCGCTGAACGCATCCACGCAGTAATAGACCAGCGCCTCTTCACCGAAGCGCCCGCACAGATAATCAACGTCCGGCGCGAATGACCAGACCTGCACGGGCCGCGCCGGCAGGGCTTGCAACAGGCGGCGAATCTGCGCGGGGATCAACCGGCGATTCAACCGCTCCACAACGGCGGAGCCGGGCACGGGCACGACCAGCGGCGTGAGCACGGTGAGATTCTCGCGGACCCGCTGCGGCCCGGTGATGAACTGCCGCAGCTTGCCGGCGACCGATCCCGCGTCGGCCCGTGTCAACCTCGGCCGGCGCGAGCCGTGATAGTTCACCCAGACGACGTGGTTGCGCTCCGAGAGAAGCGTCATGATGTGATGCTTGCTGGTCGGATCGTACGACCAATTGCTCGCGAAGCAGAGGATGTTGCGACCTGAAATCATGCCTTGTCGCGGCGGCGTCTCGTATCTGGAAGAAACACGCAGAGCCGGTATCCCGCTCACTCTGCGCGTCGGTGCCGATTCAGCACCGATTCCAATACATCGACGCATTCCCGCCCGACCTGTTGCCAATCACGCTGCCCGCCGAGCCGGGCGATGTGCGAGCGATCCCACTGCCGCGCCAACGCCCGGCAAACCGCGTCACGCAAGGCGCCGCGGTCCGCCGGTGGAACCAGAAGTCCCAGCCGCTCATCGCGCACGATCTCGCGATTGCCGCCCACGTCGGTCGCGACGACCGGACACCCGCAGGCCAACGCCTCCGCGATGGCGTTGCACCACCCCTCGGACCGGCTCGCCAGCGCGAACAGATCGGCGGCGTTCAGCAGTTTCGCGATTGCCTGCGGCGGTTGGCGACCCAAGAGCGATACCGCGGCGGCGCTGCCGCGCGGCGAACAGCGCGCGTTGACCGCGTCAATCCGCGCCCGGAGCCGACGGGCGTAGGCCGGCTCCCCGGCGTCTCCCCCCACGAGGATCAGTCGAATATCGCCCGATTCCCGGCGAACTTCCGGCCAGATCTCGACGAGATGATGAAAACCCTTCAGGGCCTGAAGATGTCCGACCGAAACCACAGAGCGCGCGTCGGGATGCGCCGGGCCATCGGGCAACGCTCGACCCCTTTCCGTCCGGTGGAACAGCGCGCGATCGATGCCGTTGGGAATGACCCGCACCCGCAGATCGATGTCGGCCGCGGCGTTGGCCAGATCGGCCAGCGACCGGGACACGGCGATCAGGGCGTCGGCGCGGCGGAGCATTTCGACGATCCGCCGCCGCTTGGGCGCGGCCGCGAGCTGACTGACCAGCTTGCCGCGGATCGTGCACACAAAGGGCACACCCGCCGCCGACGCGACGCGCCACGCCCCCACCCCGTCCGGCCAGACAAAATGCGCGTCGATGAGCCGCACAGGTTCCGCGGCTTGAAGCGCCGCCAGTGCGCACCGAAACGCCCGCGCATAGCACCCGGCGTCCCATCGCTTCATCACGCCGGGAACATAGAGCATCCGAGGCCGCACGACCGGCGGCGCGGTCTCTGTTGCCGAGCCCGCATCGGCGGAAAGCGCTGCCGGCCGCCAGAACGGGAACCACGGCGCCGGCGCGACCACTTGAATCGGCAGCAGTCGATGGATCGCCTCGAGACGCCGGGCGATGAACACGCCCTGCGTCGGCGCAGCCGGCGTCGGATAGCACATCGTGGTCGAGACGATCGACATGCACGCGCAACATACCCCAAGCTGAATACTTCCGACAGTTTCTCGGCTTCTTCGGTGTACGAATCGCGCCTTGTGAGGCGAGCGTGCGGCGGCGGCCTGCCGCAGGGAGCGGACGCTGTGTCTGTTCCGCAGCAAGAGAGAGGAGCGCGTCTGCTACATCTGTTCTGCGGCGCGGGAGAGGATCGCCTGGAGCAGCCGGGATTCCATCACCGGGTCCCGGCGGAGAAACACCCAGCGATCGGGCAACTGCCCCTGTTCGTAGACCTTTCCCTCGCGCGTGGGGAGCCGGCCCGAAAAGCCGTGCAGCGCGGCGGAGGCGGTCGTGATCTGTGTCTCCGGCCGGCGGAGACGGTACACGCCCACCTCAACTTCGACCGACCATTGCGGACCCCGGATGAAGCGAATCTTCACACGCCGCTGCGTCGTGTGGATCGAAGACTCGAACAGGCTGTAGGCATCCGCGACGTCCTGTCGCCAGGGTTCGTGCCATTGCATCCCGGTCGTCGGGCGCGTCTCGATGACGCCCATGGCCCGGTCCTGTCGATCCGGCTGAAAACCGTGCTTGCGCAGGACCGAGAGCGTCGCGTTCCAGAGCGGCGTCAGGTCGTCCGTCTCGCCCAGGACCGCCGCGGTCGGTTCGTCCGGCGGTGTCGGCCGGTGACAGCCGCCGGCCAACAGCAGAGCCGCCAGGCACCCCCCGGTGAAGGCGCCGCGCCGGACCGCGAGTCGACGACCGGTGGGCTCGGGCTTTCGCGGGAATCTCAGCATCGTGTTAGCATGATACCCCGGCGTCGGGCCTCGTCAAAGCGGAGCGGATCGGCGAAACAAGCCTCGGGCCCCTGCCGTGAGGCCGGCCTGTTTCGACCGTTTTGAGAGACACGGGCGCGGGGGTCGCCGCGGCGCGGGCCGGAACACGGCAAAGGGAGTCATGATGAACCGGAACAGGATTCGAGGAAGTCGCGTCTTGCTGGCCGTCGCCGCTGTTGCCCTCGTCGCGAGGCCCGCGCAGGCGAAGCCGCTCACGCCGCCCGACTTTGATGAGGGCTGGTACGTCGTCACGATGGAAGACCCGGCAACCGGGCGATCTCAGCAGGCGGGCTACATGCACAACGTCCTCCGCCGCGCGGGCGACGAGATGCACGCGCGGAACGAGATGAAGTTTCAGATCAGGCGCGGCCAGGCGGTGATCAAGATCGCGGTGACCCAGACGTCCCGCGAAACACTCGAAGGCCGACCGCTCGCCTTCGGCAACCGCATCGCCTTCGGCACCGCGCCGCAGACGATCCGAGGCACGATCGACAAGGGTGTTCTCACGCTCATCAGCGAGCAGTTCGGCGTCGAGACGAAGAAGACCTACCCGTTCGATCCGGAGATTCGCTTCTCCTGGGGACTGATGCTTCAGCAGCATGAGCACGGTCTCAAACCCGGCACGACGTTTGACAGCAAGATTTACGATCCTTCGCTCCGGATGGACGGCCCGGTCGATGTCACCGTAACGGTGCACGGCAAGGAGACCGTCGAAGTCCTGGGCCGTCGGCGCCGGCTGACGCGAATCACCACGTCGATGAAGCTCGACAAGGGGGCCGGCGGCGCCCTGGGCGCACCCGGCGGCGGGGCCTCTCCCCTCGGGGGCAGGCAAATCGACAGCGACACCTGGGTTGACGACGATCTGATCCCCGTGGTCATGACCATGGACCTCGGCATCATGAAGGTCAAGCTCTACAAGACCACCAAAACCGACGCGATGAAACAAGGCGCTCCGCCCGAAATGTTTCTCACGACCTTTATTCCGATCGACCGGCGAATCGGCAACGATGCGAAGCGGGTCAAGCTCCGGTTGACCCTCAAGAAGAACGCCAAGGGACCGCTGCCCACGCTGCCCGACACGGCGATGCAGACCTATCGGCGCGTCAGTGACCGGGAAGCGATTGTCACGCTCCGCCGAATCGACTGGCACAAGATCAGGAAAGTCGAGGCCGTTCCCGAGACCTTCCCCGCCGACATGAAGGTCTACCGCACCGCCTCGGCGGTATGCGATTCCGGCGATCGAAAGATCAAGCGCCTGGCCCGCCGGGCCGTTCGCGGGAAGAAGACACCGGCCGACATGGCCGACGCCCTTCGCAAGTTCGTCACCCGGTACATCACCGACAAGAACATGGACGTCGGGTTCGCCACGGCGTCGGACGTCGCCCGAAACCGCAGCGGCGACTGCACCGAACACGGCGTCCTGCTCGCCGCCGTGGCCCGCGCCGCCGGCCTGCCGGCGCGGGGAGTCGGGGGCATTGTTGAAATCCCCTCCGGGTATCCCACGCCGAACGGCGGCAGCAGCTTCGGCTATCACATGTGGACGCAGGTCTACATCGGAGATCAGTGGGTGGACATCGACGCGGCGCTCCGCCAGACGGACTGCGCCCCCAACCATCTCGCGGTCAGCCTGATGCCGCTTGGCGAAGAGGGGATGATCGACTTCGTCATGAAACTGATCCCCCTGCTGGGGCAACTGCGGATCGAAGTCATCGAAGTCGAACGTTGAGTGCCCTCGGACGAGCGAGTCGGCTTCACCGTCCAATCAAGGGAATGCGCCATGCTCATCGCCGTCACCGGCGCCACCGGCTTTCTGGGACGCTACATCGTCGGACAACTCACCCGAGACGGCCATCGCTGTCGATGCTGGCATCGGCCCGAGTCCGATCGGTCCGGCTTCGAAGAGGCCGCGGCCGGCATCGACTGGGTTGCCGGCGACCTCCAGGCGCCGGATGCGTTTGCCGATTTCTGTCGCGGCGCCGACGCCGTCGTGCACGGTGCCCTCTACCGCCCGCCCGGACTCGGATTCCGCGCCGCCGGACAGGAGGCCTTCGACCGGTTCATCCGCGTCAACCTGCTCGGCTCGCTCTCCCTGATGCGGGCGGCCCGTGACGCCGGCGTGGCGCGATTCGTCTTCATCTCGACCTGCGCCGTGCACGAAGTCATCCTCGATGACCGGCCGCTCGACGAAACCCATCCGCTCTGGCCCAGGACGCACTACGGGGCCCACAAGGCCTCTGTGGAGCTATTCGTCCACAGCTTCGGGCTCGGCGAGGGGTGGAATGTCTGCGCCCTGCGCCCCACGGGCATCTACGGCCTGAACCAACCGCCCCGGCGGAGCCGTTGGTTTGACATCGTGCGCACGGTGGTCCGCGGCGGACCGTTCGCAAGCGACCTCGGCGGCAAGGAAGTCCACGCCGCCGACGTGGCCAGGGCCGTGACTGTGTTGCTGACCGCCGAAGCCGATCAGGTGCGCGGCCGGTCCTTCAACTGTTATGACCTGTACGTCGCGGAGAAAACCGTCGCCATGCTGGCCAAAGAGATCAGCGGCAGCGGCGCCACCGTCGGCGGCGAGAACCCCGGGCCCAAACATCAGATCGACACGACGCGGCTGAGGTCACTCGGCATGACCTTCGGCGGACAGCCCCTGCTCCGCCGCACGATCGAACAACTCGTCGCCGCTGTGAACGCCTGACGCGCGACGGCCCACCCGCCCGACGCGGCACATCGCCTTCAGACCCGGTCTGCCGTTTGGCGCGTCATGCCGCCCCGAGACCCGGCTTACCGCGGCGCGTACACGACGACCCGGCTTGCCGTTTGGCGGCCGTCAACCTCCCGGGCGCGTCGTCGCGTCCGTCTTCTTCTGATGCACGCGCGCGGTCGCCCCGAGCAGACGTTCCCACAGCCGCAGCGTCTTGTCCACGTCCATCCTCGGGTGGGCATCGCGCGTCACGATCCGCCACGTCGAGAGCCGCCGGCCGTTCAGGAACAGCGCAGGCGTTCCCTCCACGCCGAGACGATGACCGAGTTCGATGTCCTCCCGGACCCGGCGGTCGGACGCCGCATCCGCCATGGCCGCCGCGAAGGCGTCCGCATCAATCCCGATACTGCGTGCAAGCCCCAGATAAGGCTGGTCTGCGAAACGACTGTGAACGCGATGCAGCAGGCTGTAGTACTGCTGAGTCTGCTTCGGCGATCCGCACGCGCGCGCCGCCTCGGCGGCTCGCGCGGCCTCACAGGCGAAGAAGTGCAGACCGGCGCCGACGTGCGGATTGCACCGGGCCGACACCGGAAAGTGCTTGAACACGCAACGGAGCCGCTGCGGAAACTGCGACACGAGACGCAGCACGTTGTGATGAAACACCGCGCAGTTCGCGCATTCGAAATCGCTGAACACCACGAGCGTAAAGGGCGCCTCGGCGGCGCCGTAGGACGGATCGTCCGGACGAATCGGAATCTCGCGGCGCACCGACTCCGAATGACGCCAGGCGATGTACGCCGCGTTGTTCGTCGCGTCGAGGTACTTCAATTGAAACAGCCGGGCAGCGGCCTGATGCGTCAAGACCAGGCTCGCCAGCAGCACCATGAGCACCGCCGAGGCGGTGCCCCCGAGCACCACGCCGGCCCGCACCGACGACGGATAGACCGGCTCGGTTGCCTCCGCGGCGCCGGCCGCCTTGCCCGTTGCGACGCGCACCTTCCGCATCAACCAAGGCCAGGCAGCCACGACCGCGAGCCACAACAAGGCGTTGACGACATGCACGGCCAGACACCAGGTGCACCAGACCGGCAGGTAAACGGCCATCACATAGACGAACCAGAGCGATCCGCATCCCCCGGCCGTCGCGAGAAGCAGCGGAACAAGGTGCCAGAAGCGACCCCGGCGATTGGGAATCCCCACCAGGAGAAACCAGGCCGCCAGCGCGGCGAAGTAAACGAATCCGAGGCTCGCGACGGGAAACGGCCCGACCTTCGCCCACGGGCTGCTCAAGACATAGTCGCAGTTGACGCGGGCACTCGGCGTGCACAAAGGCATGTCGTGACGCGATTCCGGCGTCGTCGAAGGCAGACTCCGCGTGGCGAGCAGGCCGGTCACCCCGCAGCCGGCAATCGCCAGACCGATCAGCAGGATACGGAGAAGCGACTGAAACCGGGTGGGGCGGAAGATGGACGGCGACGGTGTCATCGGGGAGTCGTCCTGAAACGATCGGGCGAATCAACGCCGGCATTGTACGCGCGCGGCCGGACCCTGCCATGCCGGAATCCCGGGCGCCGCGCAACGGAAGGCGCGCGCCCGCGCTGCCGGCAGTTTGGCGGCCGTCGTCGCCGACCGGTCATCAGTGAACCGGTCTAGACTTCGTGGATGGGCAGTTTGGCCACCGCGGGGCCGGCGATCTTCCGATAGGCGCGGCGAAAGCGGAGTTGGGCCAGGACGAGAAAGACCACGACAAGGAGCGGGCAAAGAAGAAATCGCACGACGGACAGGGCGCTGTCGAACAGGCCGCCGCCGGCCGCGGCATCGAGTTCGCCGAAGCCGGGCAGGGCCGACGACATTCGCGAGAGTTGATCCGCATTGATCCCCGACCAGGGCGTGAGCATCGCCAGGGCAACGAGCGACCAGACGCAAGCGCGGGCCAGCCCCGCCGCCCCGCCGAGCTTCGCGGACAGGCTGACGAGCAGGCACAGAACCAGAATCCCCGTCACAACGAGGACGGACGCGCGACCGACGAAGCCCGCGACCAACAGTGCGGGTTCGATTCGGTCGGACTCCAGCCATCGAGCCATCGTGTCGCCGCCCGGCGAGCGCAAGGCCGGCGCCTCCCCGGAGGCGGAGAGCGAACCCGTCGCCGCAATCGGCGCCGCGCGAGCGCCGCTCTCTCGGACGATCAGCCAGGACGAAGCCAGGTGCAACAACACGGCGACGACGGCCAACCAGAAGAACGCGTTCTTGGCCGCGCGCAACACTTCAAGCGCGGCCGTGTGCTCGCGGATGAACTCGCGGGTTGCAGATGTCGTCGATTCCATGCCGATCCCGGTCCTCGGCGCGAAGCGAGTCGCGGCAGCCAACCGTCAAGCCCGCCTTTGACGCCCCCTCATGCCCGGCTCATCCCGCCGCAATACGGCCCGAGGCGGGCACGCGCAGAACCTTTCGCTTCGTGCCGATCACGCGGCCGTCCTCGCGAATGTATTTGATGACGATGGCGACCATCTTGCCCGCGACGTCGACGTCCTTCCCCCATTGGAGCCGCAACCCATACCCCCAGCCGAGCAGGGTCGGCTTTCGCGCACGCCACGGAAAGGCCTTCTCAGGTGACAATTCCCAATGGTAGACGGGTGTCGCCACCTCGTCGCCGCCGGCGGCGCGGTCCAGCCGAAACATCTCCACGAGGATGGTCCCCGTCCCGAACACACCCTTGACCGGCTGCCCGGGAGGAGTGGGCGGCTCCAGATAGACCGTGCACTTGAAACCGTCGATCTTGCCGCTTCCCTGGTCATCGAAGATGAGCCAGGGAACGGTCTCAAAGAACTTGTGCACGCGGGCGATGTTCGAGACCGGTTCAGGGTCGGGCACCGTGAGCGCCCGACGGCCCGGCGGCGCGCTCCGGTCGGCGGGGGACACGGGCTGCATGCAGCCCGACGTCGCGCCGCCCGCGGCGAGCGCAGCCAGAACAAGCCGCAGTCTGATCGAGCAATTCACCATCGGGCCTCCACTCGTGCTCATCCCCCCTCCCGCCGGCTCATCGATGATGGGCCTCGACGGATCGGGTCGGGCGGTCGGTGTCCCTGACCACGCGCGCCGGGGCGAACCCGACCAGTGATCCGACCGGGCGGTTGATCCGCCGCGTGGCGACGTCCCGGCTCGCGACGATGTCGTCGACCGAATCGCCGGCGGGGACCGTCGGTCCGTACTGCGGCAGCTTCGGACCGTATTCCGGCTGCGGTTCGGCTCCGGCCGGGCTGATCTCCGGGGCGCCTTCGACGCCCGGCGCCCCGATCGCCGGCGGCGTCTCGATCGACTCGACCTCGCTCTGTGATTCGGGGGTAACCCGGAGCTCGTCGAACAAGACGCTCTGCTTCATCTGGTCGGTAATGATCCCCGACTGGTCGCGCTGGGCGATACTCATCCGCCGGGCATCTTCGACGGTTCGAACGATCGTCGGCGTCAACGCGATGAGCAGTTCGGTCTGCTGCTTGGTTCGGCTGGTCGTGCGGAACAGCGCGCCGAGGCCCGGGATGTCGCCCAACAGCGGCACCTTGCTCTCGCTCTCGTTCTCACTCGTGGTGATGAGCCCGCCGATGACGACGGTCTCGCCGTCCTTGACGGCCACCGTGGTCTCAGCCTGCCGATTCGTGAAGATCGGAGCGAAGATGCCGTTGCCGATCGGCACGCTCGAATCGGTGATCGCCGAAATCTGCGGTGCGACCCGAAGATAGACGAACCCGTCGGGATTGATGATCGGTTCGACATCGAGAATGATGCCGACGTCCTCATACTCGACGTTGGCCGTCACCTGCCCGGAATCCGACACGGTCGTGTTCCGAACAAACGGCACGTTCTGCCCAACGGTGATGTTGGCCTGCTGGTTGTCCTGGCACATGATCTTCGGCTTCTGGATGACCTCGAGCCGGCTGTCGGTCTGGAGGGCGCGGACCAGAAAGTTAAAATCCTCGCCGCTGATCGTGAAGCTGAAGCCGCCCAGCCCGCTTCCGGCCGCGCCCAGGTCGGTCCCGCCGACCACATCGAAGTGACTGCTCTGGAGCACACCGTTCGGGCCCTGGATCGCCGTCTCGCTGAAGCGGAGCTCCTGCAGCGCGAACTCCAGCCCCATCTCGAACCGATCGTCGATCGTCACCTCGGCGATCATCACCTCGATCATGACCTGCGGCGGCGGCATATCCAACTGCTCGATGATTCGCAGCACGGTCGACTTGTATCTCGGGCTCGTCGAGACGATGAGCTGGTTCGATTGCTCGTGGGCGATGATCGAGACTTCCTGCTCCATGCGCTGTTGCGGCGAAACATCGGCCACCGTGTCAAACACCTGCCGCTCCGCCTGGAAGTAGGAGTCCAGCGCGCTCTGCATGTCCGCCGACTCCATGTTGACCAGACGCACGACAAAGTTGGTGCGGTCCTGGATGTCACGCGAGTCCAGCTGGTCGATGATGTCCGCCACGACGTCAACATCCTCGGGCCATCCCGCCGCGATGAGCGAGTTCGTCCGCTCGTCGGCAACGAACGTCGTCCGTGGTCGGCCGAACGTGCCCTTGCGCGACTCGCCGGTCTGGCTGGCCGCCGTCGGAACCCCGCCGGTCGAACTCATCCCGCCCTCAACCGTGACTTCGCGCCCCTGTTGAAACGCCCGCTCCTGGTCGGAGCCCTGGTCCTGCGCAAACATGCTCTCGAGCAGGTCCACCATTCGGGTCGCGTCGGCGTGTCGCAGCGGGAAGACCTTGACCAGCACCTCGCGCTTCTCGATGCGGTCAAGCTTGTTGATCAGCGCCTTGATCAGCTTCAACGAGTCGGGCGGCGCCATCACGACGACGCTGTTGGTCCGTTCGTTGTACGTGATCTGCACATTGCCGGGATAGGACTGAAGCAGCTTCTTCCGGCCCTTCTCATCCATCTTGAAGTGGATCAGCATCGTCTTCGGATCGCGGGCGTTCTCGTTTTCCGCGCCCCCCGCGCCGCCGCCCTGGCCGCCCCGGCCGGTGAGGATTTCATTCAGCAGTTCCGACATCTTGTTGGCGTCCTCGTTCTCGCAGAGGAAGATCCCCACCTCGACCGAATCGCTGATCTCGACCGCGTCGAGCCGTTCGACCAGCCCGGCGATGTTCGCCAGTTCACCGGGCGGCGCGGCCACCACGATCGCGTTCGTCCGGAGGTCCTCCACCACGGAGACCGTCTGAGCGCCGCCCTGGTCGCCGCTCTGATAGAGCTCGTCCAGAATCTCCTTGACCTTGTCCGACCGGGCATTGTGCAACGGAAAGGCGCGGACGCGCGTCAGCATGGCCGTCGGCCGATCCAGCTTGACGATCAGATCCTTGATCAGAACGTGGTCCTGCTTCGAGGCGTTGATCACCAGGGTCTGCGTGGCGTCATCCGATTCGACCGTGACGGGAATGTTCGGAACCGGCGAGTCCTGCTCGCCCTGTCTCGGCTGGTTCCGCTCCTGGAAGATGTTGGTAATCATCTCCCCCACGCGCTGGGCCGGCGCCTCCTTCAAGGTGTACACCTCGGTCACCTGGTTCGGCTCGCCGGCCGGCACGTCGAGCTTCTTGATCATCTCCACCGCGCGATCGATGCCGTCTTTCGTCCCGCCGACGATGACGCGATTGCTCCGCTTGTCGGAGATGATCTTCACGGCAAACAGCGCGCTGCGCTTGGAACCGCTGCCGCCCGTGTCAAGCTGGTTGTCCAGGTCCTGGAAATACTGCTCGAGCTGGGCCGCGACCTGAACGCAGTCGGCGTGCTGCAATGTGATCATCTCGACGTTGGCGACGTCCCACGGCGTCGTGACGCTGTTCATCCGCTCGTAGACCGCGCGGATGGCCTCCATGTTCTCCGGGCTCGCCGAGACGATCAGGGCATTGGACCGCTCATCGACGGCGATCGTCACCCGCTGGCGGGTCTTGGCGGCCTCGCCGCTGGTCCCGGTCGATCGCCAGAGGCCGTCGCCCTCGAACATCCCGTCGAGCACATCCTTCACCCGAACGGCGGAGACGTTCTCGCAGACGAAAAACGCGATACTGCCGGGCACGCCGATTTCGACGTCGAGCTCCGCGATCTTCTGAAGCAGGACGGCGTAGTTCTCCCGCGAGGCGGCAACAAGCAGCGCGTTCGTCACGTCGTCGGCCTCGATCGTGACCTTGTCCTCCGGCCGGGTCTTGCCGTCGACGGTCCGCATCTCGGCGCGCTTCTCGAACAGCGTCTGGAGTGCGGATGATAACTGGCTCGCCGAGTTGTACTTCAGGCGAACGATGTAGATGTTGGCCATCGGATTGAGCGGCAGGTTCTCGATCTTGTCGACCACCGACCGGATCGCCTCGAAATCGCTCTCGCTCGCTGCGACAATGAGCGAGTTGCTCCGCTCGTCGGCGACAATCGCCGGCACTTCGAGCTCGAAGCCGCCGCTCTCCCCGCCCCGCTGGTCCTTCGTCTGCTGCCAGAGATCCTTCAGCTTCTGCTCGAGCTCGGTCGCGTTGCTGTTCTTCAACGTGATCGCGCGAATGTTCTCGATCAGCGCCGTCGCCTGGATGTCCAACTTGACGATCAGTTCCTTCAGCTCTTCCATGCGCTCACGCCGCGCCGCAATGATCAACGACTGTGACCGCGGGTCCGGCGTGATGATGACCGTCTCGCTCTTGGTCGCGTTGGGGCCGGCATCGGGCAGGGCGTCCTTGCGCTTGTCCATCATCTCGGTCAGCGCGCTCGCCAACCCCGTCGCGCTGGCGTATCGCAGCTTCACGATGTCGAACGGCATCACCCCGCGGCCTTTGATATCGAGCTTCCCAATCAGGCCGCCCAGCGTCTCGACGGCCTCAGGACGACCGATGACCACGACCTGGTTCGTCCGCGCGTCGGCGCTGATGACGGCCTTGTAGACCAGCGCGCCGGCCTCGCCCTCCGGCACGCCGCCCTTGTCCGGCTTGCCGGGTCGCTCGGTCAACGACTCGCTGTCGGCCAGCATCTTGTCGATCTTGTCCGCCACGTCCGTCGCGTCGGCGTATTCGAGCGTGAACACCCGCGATTCCACGGGCATCCTGGCCGGCTCCTTGTCGAAGGCCAGCGCGACCTGTTTCATGATCAGGCAGTTGTCCAACGAACTGGCGATGATCAGGGCGTTGCTGTCGGGCTCGCCGAAGACGAAGATCGGCCGATCCAGGTTCACCGTCGCCAGCGGGTTGCCGTTCTCGTCCAGCAGTCGGAACCGGCGGATGAAGTCCTTCATCGGCGTATCGCCGGTCGCCGCTCTTTCGAGCAGCGTGTTCAGGATCGTCGCCAGCGTGTCCGCCTTCGCGATGCGCAGCGGCACGACCATGATGTCGGCCTGCCCGATCCCGCCGGCCCGCGCCTCTTCCGCCTCCTCGCTCGCCTCGGCATCGAGGGATTCCACCGTCTTCGCGATGAAATCCAGATCGGCCTCGCCCGCCGTCACAATGACCTTGTTGGTCAACGGGTCGATCTCGATGGCGATCTGGTTCATGTCCGAGACGCCTTTTTGCTTGAGATAGATCGCGGCGACCCGCTTGAGAAGCTCGCCCACCTCGACGACGCGCCGGTTCTTGAACTCGAACGACCGGACATTCCTGCTCGGTCCGGTCGACCGCTCGTTGTCGTCGATCAGCTTCAGCGCCTGCGCCATCTTCTCGTCGGTCGCGGCGATGTAGAGCCCGTTCGTCCGCGGATCGGCGATGATGTCGACCTTGTCCTGCGGCAACACGGGCCGATCGCCGCGCTTCTCGATCTTCGAGAAGACGTCTTGCAACGTCTTGGCCAGGTCCTTCGCCTGAGCGTTCTTCAGCCGGACGTATTCCACCCGCTTCGCCGGAACCGTTGTGTCGAGCATCTTCAGGAGGGACTCGATGATCGCGAGATCCTCCTCAGTCCCCTGGACGATCACGCCGTCCGAGCCCGCCTCCGTCACCTGGATGTCGGCGCCGGACAGCCGAAGATTCATCGCCTTCTGCGCATCGGACGACCAGTTCTTCAACCGGGACGGCTGCGTCGCCGCGCGGGCCTGTTCCTCGGGCGACATCCGCGCCGCCGGCGCCTTGCGGCCCGCGCCGGCGGGCCGCCGTCGATTCACCTCGCGGGCCGGCTGCGTGGTCGCCGTTCGCGGCCGCACCTTCGTCACGATCGGGCGGCGCGGCGGAGGCGGCGCGTCCGCCTTCGTCTGGGCCACCGCGGCCCCGAGCACCACCTGCATCATCAGCGCCGGCAGCGATGCCGCGACGGTCGTTCGTCTCATCATGCGTCCTTCCCTTGTGCTGCTTTCCATCTCCTCGTAGCGGTGATCGCGGCTCCAGCCCGCATCGCCCCGGCGACCGCGCCCCCGCCGACCGCCGGAGCGCCCGCTCCCGGAGCGCCGGCCGCTCGACCGCCCGCCGCGGGCCCCGCTCCGGCCG
>JBHHUY010000017.1:0-22638 GCA_046753965.1 Phycisphaerae bacterium | reverse complement strand
CGTTGCGGCCGACGACCGCGGATGGGCCTTTCCTGCATCGACGTCCGGCACGGGGGCCGGACGCTACGGCGACACCGTGTCGGGATCACCGCGCAATCTGTCATGCACCCTCATCCGCGCCCCGGCATCAAAGCTCCGCGGCTGATCGCCTCGACGAGCCACACCGCGATCGGCGGCAGGAAGATGCCGGGCAGCAGATTGGCGACGGGGATCTTCTTCAGCTCGAGCAGCGTCATCGCCGTGGCGATCAACACAAACCCGCCGACCACGTTCATCAGTTGCACCGACAGCTCCGGAACGCCGTCGGCGAAGTAGTGGGCGCTGATCGCCAGGCCGCCCTGGAAGACGAGGATCGTCAAGACACTGCACGCCACGCCCCAGCCCAGCGAAGCCGCCAGCGCCATCGAGCAGAAGGCATCGAGGCTGGACTTGATGTACAGATAGCTCGGGTCGGCGTCGACGCCGTTCCGGAGGCAACCCAGCAGCGTCAGCGGGCCGACGCAGAAGATCACGCTGGCCGACAAGAAGCCTTCGGCAAACCGGGAACTCGCCCCGCCGGCGGGGTCGCCGCCTCCGAACCGCCCGTGGATCGTCCGGCCGAGGTTCTCCAGTCTTTCATGCAGACGCAGGGCCGTTCCGAGCACGGCGCCAATGATCAGCGAGCCGACCGCGACCATCGCGACGCGGGCGCCATAAGTGGGAATGCCTGCGCCGAACTTCCTGACGAGCGCCGCCATCACCATGACGGCCGCGTCGACGCCGAGGATGATCGTGACGAGCCCGAGACAGGTGAGGATGATACGCTGATGGCGGTCGGGGATTCTCGCGCCGAGGACCAGGCCCACGGTGCTGCCGGCGGCGACCGCGACGGCGTTGACAACTGTTCCGTTGAGAATGCTCCACACCGGCGGGTCTCGCTTCGGTTCGTCCCGGGTTGTCTCGGCGCGGCGCATGGCGTCGGGCGAGAAAAGGTATACGGGCGATCCGCCAAACGGCAAAGCCGGCCGGCGCGTCCTACCCGGCAATCGACCCTGTTATTTTCGCTTGATGCCTCAGGGGCTGGTTCATCACTCGCCCCATGCGGCACCGGGCGGGCTGAAGCCCGCGGCTCGCCAAGGTATTGAGACAGTTCCTTAGCCGAAGACCGGCGAGAGGCCGAGACTCTTGCGGACGACGGTCAGTTGTCCGGCATGCAGGCCTTCGTGCCAGGCGATCGTGCCGATGAGCGCGCCGTGGGTCGGCGCGAAGTCCTTGAGGTCGTCCGGCAGCGGCGCGGCAAGCTTCGCCGCGTCCATCGTTTGGAACCAACTGATCAACTGCTCGCGGTTGTTCGCGAGTGCTTCTCGGACCTCGGTGACCGGCGGATAGGCCTTCGCCTCGGCCGTCGGCTTCGAGTTCATGAAAAACTTGTCCTGCCAGGCCTCGAACTTGTTGAAGGGTCGGCCGCCGACCTTGTTCGTGAAATACTCGTCCGAGCAGGCGATGTGACCCGCGATCCACATGGCATGGTTCGCCCCGGCAAACGGCTGGTGAAGCCACTGGTCATCGGTCAGTCCGTCGAGCAGGCCCAGGGTCGCCTTTCTGGCAAACGCCAGCGTTGCCAGGCCGGTTTCGAGGATATGAGTCTCCATCGGTGACGTCCTTTCTCTTGTCTGCGCTCGCCATCGTGCGGGTTCGGAGTGAATCGTAGTCGATCCGACGGCGGCCGGCCACCATGCGGACCGCACGTGACGTACTGTGACGAGCATCCTTTCTCGTCACAACCCCTCGCGCGGCACATCCGGCAACCGCAACACCTGTTCGAGCCAACGGGCATCGGCCATTCCGTCGAGCGGGTGGCACAGACGGACGGTTCCATCCGGCGCGACGCGGACACCCGGCAGCCCGTCCGGCGATATCGCCGCCAACGCGGCCAGCGGTTCAAGGCGGTAGGGCACGCTCTCGGGCAGCGCGCTCACCTGAGAAGCCATGCAGCGGCAGAGCAGCGTGGCAATGGACTTGCGCCCAGCCGTGAGATAGACGAACGGCCCCATGGGCGCGGGGCCGTCCGCGAGGATGCGGGCGACGACGACGTTCGGGCGCTCGACGACGGCGTGTTCGATCGCGTGGCGACGGCCGGGCAACGGCGGCCCGAATGCTTTCGCCGCCGCCTGTTCAAGTGTTTCGGACACATACAGCGCGACCGGCCCCCGCGCGTTGCCCAGCGCCTCCCAGATGATCGGAAAGCCGTCGGCGCCGAGCGTCATCCGATATCCGCGCCACTGAGCCGGCGCGGAATGGTCGCCCGGCCGCGGCGGATACCACCAGACATAGACGACTTGTTCATAAGGACGGCCGTGGAGCATTGCCTGGGACGTCGCCGCATAGACGGTCGGCCGGTCGGTGTCGTAACGAACGGCGCCCGAGGCGTCGCGCTCGATCGCCGCGATGCGGTCTTCCAGCCGCGGACCGGATGCGGCGGCGTCCAGCGCCTGCACGATCAGCGGGGCCAGGGCGACGGTGCGCTCCGATGCGGTCGCGTCCAAGGGCTTATAGAACCAGCCGCTCGCGAAGTGTGTTTCGGTTCGCGCGTAGACGGTCGCGCGGTCTTGAGCCGAAACGGTTGCCCCACGCGCGGCCGAGACCGCGTGCGCCGTCTCTCGCGGTTGCGCGCAGCCGGCCGCCGCGAACGCGCCGAGGCCGAGGATCAGGACGCGCGGATCACGGCACCGTCGGGGATGTCGCGGGGTGCGGGTCACGGTTTTCGTCTGTGCGCTCCGCCGCCACGGTCCCGGTACAACTCGACCCGGCTCCGGCCGTGCAGCCGTAGCAATGATTGCCGGTGCCGATTGCCCGTTCGGCGAGTCGCGCGGGATCGAAGTCGCGGATGTGCTCCGGCTGACCGTGGTCGACTCCGATCTCGAGCATCTGGTTGAAGTCGCAGTCGTAGAGCCGTCCGTCCCAGCCGACGCTGAGCATCTTGCGGCACATGACGTTCGCCGCCGCCTGCGGATTGAACGCCCCGGCGAGCGTCTGCATGTAGTCCTCGTATGTTCCGCGCTCGATGAGAAACTCGAGGAAGCGGCTGATCGGCATGTTGGTGACGGTGAACAGGGTGTTGAACTCGATGCCGTGTCGCTGCTCTAGTGCGCGTTTGTACTCGACCTCGAGGGCCGCCTGCTTCGGCGGCAGAAACGCACCGAGTGGGTTGTAGATCAGATCGAGCACCAGGCCGGTCCCCGGCCGACCATAGCCCAGCGCGTTCAACCGTTTCAGGGCGCGGATCGATCGCTCGAAGACATGGTCGCCGCGCTGCGCGTCGGTCTGCTTGTCCGCGGTGGCCGGCAGGCTCGCGATGACGCGAACCCGCCGCTTGGCGAGAAACTCGGGCAGGTCTTCGAAGCCCCGGCTGACGAGAATCGTCAGGTTCGACCGGTCGATCACCTGCCGGCCGAGTTCCACGATCCGATCGACAAACCACCGGAAGTCCGGGTTCATCTCCGGGGCGCCGCCGGTCAGATCAACGGTCTGCGCGTCGATCTTCGCGAGGGCATCGAGACAGCACTGCATCGTCTCGCGCGCCATGATCTCGGTGCGGTCGGGCCCGGCGTCGACATGACAGTGCTTGCAGACCTGGTTGCACATCTTCCCCACGTTGATCTGGAGGGTCTCGATGCCCGTCGACCGCAGCGGGCCCAGGCCGACGTCGCGCAGGGCTTCATCGAACGGCCGGACACCGGCGTCGCGCGCGAGCACCCTTCGCTGGTGATCGAGCACCGTCAGGGGGTGATTTCGTTTTTGAAGCGACTGGATCATGGGGTCCACAGCGTCGGCGCGAACCGGCCTTTCAGCGCCGGCGCCGGCCGTTGGGTGAGGGCTCGCCCGATCGGCGACCCTACATTGTAAGCTTGTCGAGCACGTTTCGCATCTGGAGCCCGTGGACGAGCGTTGCGCCGCCGCGGACGGCCGCCGCCACGTGGACCGCCTCGGTCATCTGCTCCGAATCGGATCCCTTTTCGAGGCAGGTCCGCGTGAAGGCGTCGATGCAATACGGACACTGGATCGCATGGGCCACGGCCAGCCCGATCAGGGCCTTCTCGCGCTCGGTCAGCGTCCCCTCCTCGAAGACGGAGCCGTAGTATCGATTGAACTGCTCCCAGAACGCCGGGGCGTCGCGGCCGATCTCCGAAAAACGCGGCAGGTCTTCCGATCGGTAATAGCCTGGCATGAGATCCTCCTCTCGCGGTGTGTGTGAACCCGTCCGCCGGCCCGGACAACCGACAGGCTACCGCTCCCGGCGAAGGGCAGGCCACCCGGGGTCCGTGTCCTTGACGGCGCGGCACCGTCGCGGTCGCATTGACAGGGTTGCCGGCGGGGCCGTGTTCGATTCCGGGACTCGGGGTCGGGGCTCATCGGCGTCGGTTGCTCGAAAACGCAAGCTTCCGGCGGACGCTGCCGATAGGGGAAAGGATGAGGGCCCAAGAGTCAATCCATCGACTGGCCAGCCTGGACCCCGCCCAATGCCGGGAGCGATCCATCGCCGATCAGGAGGCAGCGACGAACACGAGCGCGACAGGGGACCACCACGACCGGCCTGAGGACGTCAACGCCCGGGCGACGGAGCGCCAAGCGACCATGGCGGACGCGCTGCAATCGCAGATTGCCGAGATCATCAAGCACCGGGAGCGGATGGCGCGTCGGTTGGGGCGGGAGGTCGGGCTGGACGAGGCGGCTTCGGACTGGATTCGCCGGCACGCGGCGGGCTGGCGGGCGAAGTACGAGTCGGGTTCGCAGGCGCGGTGAGGCCGGGCCGGGGGACCGGCCGGCTCGCTGGGTTGCGGTGGGGGCGCCGTGCTCGCTGGGTTGCGGCGGGGGGTCGGTCGGGGTTCTATCGGCGGGCCAACAGTTCCTCACCGGATCGGGTGTGTGCGCGAAAGTCCTCGATCAGTTGCCGGGTGATCGGTCCGGGCTTGCCGTTGCCGACAGGGCGTTTGTCCACCTCGACAACGGGACAGACCTCGGCGCCGGTGCCTGTGATGAAGGCTTCTTCCGCGAAGTAAAGGTCCTGCCGAGTCAGGGTTGTTTCCTCGGCGGGAATCCCGCGTTTTTCGGCGAACTTGAGGATGAGCCGGCGGGTGATGCCCTCGAGGATGCCGCAATGGGGCGCGGGCGTCTGGAGCTTTCCAAGTCGGACGATGAACAGGTTGTCGCCGGTGCACTCGGCGACGTAGCCCTCGTGATTGAGCATGACGGCCTCGAGGCAGCCGGCGTCGATCGCCTCGAGCTTTGCCAGGATGTTGTTGAGGTAGTTCAGGCTCTTGATCCGCGGGGCCAGGGCGTTGGGGTGGTTGCGGATGGTCGAGGCTGTGACGATCTTCATGCCCTTTTCATACATTTCGTCGTCGTACATCGCGATGTTGGCGACGATGATGAAGACGTTGGGGCTCGTGGTCCGGAAGGGGTGAATCCCCAAGGTGCCCACGCCCCGGGAGGCCACGAGCCGGACATAGCCGTCTTCGACCTGGTTGGCCTGGCGTGTTTCCTCGATCGCGTCGACGACCTGGCGCGGCGTCCAGGGGATCTCCATCCGGATGGCCTTGAGGCTGCTCATGAACCGGTCCATGTGGGCGGAACATTCGAAGATGCGGCGGCGGTAGACGCGGATGCCCTCGAACACGCCGTCGCCATAGAGCAACCCGTGGCTGAAGACGTTGACGTTGGCTTCTGCGACCGGCACGAGCCGGCCGTCCAGCCAGACCTTCAGGTTGGAATCCGGAGTGAAGTCCTGACTCTGCATGTTGCCTGACCTCCCTATGGTCCGTCTCGACACGAAGAACACCGCTCGATGGGGGTGAGTCGGCGGGCGCCGGCGGCTCCACGTTGGGAGCGGCCTGCCGATCGCGCCTGTCACGCGACGAGCGACCCCGAGCGGGGGAATCGCGTCCTGCGGCGGGGCCTTCCGGTTGCTCGTCCGCGATCCGCCGCCCGCGATGGGGGTTATTCTAACCGACCATCGACCAGCCGCACCACTCCGTGGGCCTCGGCCGCCAGTTCCGGGTCGTGCGTCACCAGCACGAACGTCTGGCCGGCGAGGTTTAACTCCTTGAGGAGATTGAAGATATCGCGACCGGTCCGGCCGTCGAGATTGCCCGTGGGCTCGTCGGCGAAGAGGACCGCTGGTTCGTTGATCAGGGCGCGGGCGATGGCGACTCGCTGGCGCTCGCCGCCCGACAACTCGCTCGGGCGGTGATGCAGGCGATCCGACAGCCCGACGCGCTCGAGCAAATCCAACGCCCGCTTCGACGCCCGCGCCCGCTCGCCCAGCCAGCCTCCCATGGACCGCCCGACCATCTGCGGCAGCAGCACGTTTTCGAGGACGTCGAACTCGGGGAGGAGGTGGTAGAACTGGAAGACGAAGCCGAAGGACCGGTTTCGGAGCAGGTTGCGATTGCTTTCCAAGAGCCTCGGATCGCCCTGCGGCCGGGCGCGGCCGGCCCCGGCCGGAGGCGGCGGGGCGTTCGGCCGGGGTTTCGTGGCGGCGCGGGCGTCCCGTCCGACAGGGATTCGCCGTTCGGCTTCGGCTTCGAACAGGGCCCGGCCGTCGAAGTAGACCTGCCCGCGTTGGGGCACGTCCAGGCCGCTGAGTACGTGCAGGAGTGTGCTTTTGCCGCTGCCGCTGGAGCCCATGATGGCGATGAACTCGCCCCGGCGCACGGTCAGGCTGACGCCGCGAAGGACGGTGAGGGCCGACCGGCCGAGGAAGTACGTCTTGTGAATGTTTTCTGCTCGAAGCATGTTGAGATCGGAAGTTGTCAGTTATCAGTTGTCAGTTGTCAGTTATCAGTTGTCAGTTGTCAGTTGTCAGTTTTCGGTCGGTGGCGGTTATTCGTATCGCAGGGATTCGACCGGCCAGGTTCGGCCGGCGCGGATCGCGGGAAAGGCCGCTCCGCCGATCGAGGCGAGGACGGCCAGAACGCTGATCCACAGAACCTCACCCCATTTCCACTTGTTGGGGATTTTGTCAAAGGAATAGGTCTCGGGGCTCCAGACGCGCCAACTGGGATTCATGCGGGCGAGCCAATCCTGAATCTCGTTGATGTGTTCGACGAAGGTTACGCCGATCAGGGCCCCGATGACGCACCCGACCAGGCCGATGGCGGCGCCGTAGGCCAGGAAGACGGCCGTCACGCCTTCGGTGCTGGCGCCGACGCTCTTGATGATGCCGACGTCGCGCGTCTTCTCCTGCACGATCATGTAGAAAATGCAGAGGATGAGAAACACCGCCACGATGCTGATCACGCCGAACATGATGAGCACCAGGAATTTCTCTTTTTCGATCGCCGCGATGTAGGTTCTCTGCATTTCCTCCCAGGTGCTGATGTGCACCCGGTTCATCAACTGATACTCGATTCCGTCGGCCGGGACTTCGTGGTTTTCCGGGTCCGCCATGGCGAGCCAGACATCGCGGATGAGGCGCTTCTTCTCGAGCAGGACATCGCGCGGTTTGCTGAACCGGTCGTTCAGCTTGATCTGAATCTGGCTGCATCGCGGGCTGGACATTCCGCCCTCGACCCGCTCCTCGGCCCCCATCGACAGAAGTTGCTGGAGGCGCTCGAAGTCGACATAGACCGTTTTGGAGTCGATCTCGTGGATACCGGTGCGCGAGTCGTCGACGTATCGAAACAGCGGTTTGGGCGGTGGCTCGTTGCTCAGGGCTCCGGTGCGCGTCAGCGGAAGGACGGTGAGGTAGCAGGGCTCGCCGCGGGGATAGCCGTTTTCCCGCTCATACTCGCCCGACGGCAGGCGTCGCAGGACGACGTCGCGGCCGATGATGACGCCGGGGTAGGGCTTGCCTTCGAAACCGGGCGCGAAGTCTTTCGCCTCGGACGGCGCGAAGACGCCGGGGCCCGGGAAGTACGGGCCGGCATCCCGGCGATAGCGTTTCTCCTCTTCCGCGCGCCGGGCGGGAGGCAGCGAGGGGAGGTATTCCTCGCGATAGTGCCGGTCCATGTCGCCCGGCAGTTCGATCTTGCCGGTCGGACCGAAGCCGTATTTGGGCTGGGCCATCGGCACATCGAGGCGCGTGCCGCCATACCGTGCTTGATAGAACAGGTCTTTTCCGAACTCATTGACTCGGCAGTATTCATCCAGCCGGATGCCGCGAATCGTGACGGCGCGCGTTTCCTTGGTCGACGGAAACTGGAGCAGGCCGTAGGTGTGGATGAGCGGTGTGGCCTGCAAGACGAGGCGCTCGCCGGTCTTTTCGTCGCGCAGCTTCGAGATCTTTTCGATGAACTCGGTGTAATAGGGGAACCCCTGAAGGTTGCCGTCGACCACGAGGTCGCCGAGCAGGCCGTTGGCGCGTTCGCGGATGCTGTCGACGAACCCGCCCATTACGCTGATGACGATGATCATCATCGCGACGCAGAGTGTCACCGCGCCGACGGAGAAGAAGGCAATGCGTTTGCGTTGAAGCAGCCGGGAAGCCAGGAACGCGACGTAATATCGCGGCCAACCGAGAAAGGGGCTCACCCGCCAGGCCAGCCACCAGAGGGCGACGACCAGCCCCGCGAGGATCAGCCAGAGGCCGGCATTGAAGAGATACCATTCCGGCCGCGCCCAGCGAAGGTAGTCTGCGCCGAACCACATCGCGGGGGACAGGCAGGTGAAGCTCGCCGGCACCTGCTTGTCTTCAAACCAGAAGCTGGCATAAGCGGTCGTGGGCACCCAGGTCACCAGCGCGTGGACCGCCCAGACGGCGCCGCCCGCCCGCGCAAGACACCCGATGACGCGAAGCCAGCGCGGACGGAGCACGGCGAACATGCCCGGCCAACGGATGAGCAGCATCCAGACGAACAGCAGCGGCCCGAGCAGCAGGCTGCTGTGGTCGAGGCCGTCCGTCGAGAAGGCCTTGGGCATGAAGAACCAGGGGATGTTCGCGAGCCGGCGGCGGATCGTCCGCGGCAGCCAGGTGTAAGGGCAGGTGTCGTCGGACAGGGCGAGCTTCAGCTCCCGCCACTCGGGAGAGACGGCCTGCTTGTGCCGTGTCAATTCGTCGATCAAGGCTCGGCGGCGCGCCTGCATCTCCTCCGGCATGTCTCCGAGGACCCGTGTGTGCATGGTCTGTTCGACGAACAGGTCGAGGTCGTGCGGAGAGATGCCCTGGCCGATCCACTTCAGGCCGACGGCCGCGTTGAGACAGGTGATGCTCGTCCAGAATGCCGCGAGGGTCCAGACCGCGCCGACGAGGAAGCTTGCTCGGGGCGGTGTGAGGCTTGTCTGCCAGGTTCCGATCCAGCACAACAGGCGGCCGGCGGCGCGCAACAGCGCGAGCACGAGGTGGATCGCGGCCGCCACCGGGGCCGCCAGCAGGACCGGGACCGCGAGCAGAACCATCCGGGTTCGGCTCAGGCTGATGGGACGACTGATCAGCCTGGCGAGCGACGCCTCGATCACGATGTAGAACGCGCCGCCGAGCAGGTTGGAACCGGCGAGGAACAGGAGATAGGCCGGCACCGTCACCGGGGCGAAGAGCGTAAAGAGGATCATCCGCATCCGTGTGTGCACAGGTCACCTTGTATCGTGATCGCCGCGCCGGGGACCTGCCTCGCACGCGGACCGGGCTCTTTGAAACCGGGAGCCGTACGGCTCGGCGGGTTCCCGGCTGGGCCGTTTGGGCTCGTGGTGAATACTCAACTCCGATCCAACGGGCGCTGCAAGGGGAAGAGGATGACGTCGCGGATGCTCGGCGAGTCGGTGAGCACCATGACGAGTCGATCGACCCCGAGGCCGAGGCCCCCGGCGGGCGGCATGCCGTGTTCGAGGGCGTAGAGAAAGTCCTCGTCCATCACGCGCATGGTTTCGTCCCCTTCGCCTTTGACCTGGGCGTCAAGGTTTTCGCGCTGGGCCGCCGGATCATTGAGTTCGGTATAGGCGTTGGCGATCTCCATGCCCGCGACGAAGGCCTCGAAGCGCAGGGCCAGCGACGGGTCCTCCTTCTTGCGGCGGGTCAGCGGGCAGATCGCGGCGGGATACTCCGTCACGAAGACCGGCTGAATGAGTTGGTCCTCCACCGTGGCCTCGAAGACGTCGTTCGCGATGACGGCATCGTCCGCGCGCGGGGCCTCGATGCCGAGGCCCGCCGCCTTCTTGCGGATGGCGGCGCCGTCGGCGAGCTCGACGCCGGCGTATTCCCGGAGCAGCTCGGCATAGGTGCGCCGCGGCCAAGGCGGTGTGAAATCCAATTCGTATTTCCTGAACGGCCGCTTGTACCCGCCGCCGATCGCCTCGATGCTTTTTGTGCAGAGCGCTTCGGTGATGTCCATCATGTCGCCGAGATCGCCATAGGCCTGGTAGCACTCCATCATGGTGAACTCGGGGTTGTGCTGCGTGCTGATCCCTTCGTTTCTGAAGTTGCGGTTGATCTCGAAGACTCGCTCCATGCCGCCGACGAGCAGGCGCTTCAAATAGAGCTCCGGGGAAATCCGCAGGTACAGATCGAGATCGAGGGTGTTGTGATGCGTCGTGAACGGGCGGGCCGCCGCGCCCCCGTAGATCGGTTGCAGCATCGGCGTTTCGACCTCGAGAAAGCCGCGTTCGCGCAAGGACGCCCGGATCGCATCGAGCACGGCCGACCTTGCCTGGAATGTCTGCATCACCGCCGGGTTGGAGAAGAGGTCGATGCAGCGGTGTCGATACCGCAGATCGACGTCGGCCAGTCCATGCCATTTCTCCGGGGGCGGCCGCATACTCTTACACAGGACCGTCAGACCGGTCGCCCAGAGGGTCGTTTCTTCGGTGCGGGTCCGCCCGAGGTATCCGTCGACGCCGATGATGTCGCCGAGGTCCAGGAGCTTGAGAATCTGCCAGGCCGCCTCGCCGAGGGTTCGTTTGGAGAGGCCGATCTGGAGGTCGGCCGTTGAATCCCGGAGCGTTAGAAAGGCCAGCTTGCCCATGACACGGCGGAGGACGATGCGGCCGGCGGCCCGGGCGGTGGCGGATTCGTCGCTCTCGCCGGGCCCGAGGGCGCGCTGCTCGATCCGGTCTCGGATGGCCTGATTTCGGACCACGCCGTCGAAACGGGCCCCGAACGGCTCGACCCCCGCGGCGATGAGCGCGTCCCGCTTCTTGCACCGGTCCTCGTAGTACTGATCCGCCATGGTTGCCTGCCGTAAGTGCCGCTGGGGCCGTGGGAAGCCGCCCTCGCCGGGCTGGGCGTCCATGCTATTCGGGGGGTCGGGTTTCGACAACGGCTCGATTATCGGTCCCTTTTCCTCGTTGGCAGACTTGACTTGTGCCCCCCGGTTCGGCGCTAATCAGAAACAGGAATAATCGATGGGCGGAAGCCGTTTTCGGTATTGGATGACGGCGATCCGCTCATCCCAGCCGCCGGCGGGGCGCTGATGCCGAGCGAGATCACGCGTAGTTTTGAAGAGGTCGTGTTGTGCCATCTGGACCTCGTGTATCGGATGAGTATGAAGTTGGCCGGCGACCCGCACGAGGCCGAGGACCTGGTGCAGGAAACCTTCCTCAGGGCCCACCGCGCTTATTCAAACTTTGAACTCCGGGAGTACGGGGCAAAGCCGTGGTTGCTTCGGATCCTGCACAATGTCTTCTTCACGCGTTGCGGTCGCGCGGGCCGGGCACCGTCTCTCCTCGAAGACTTGAGCCTGGACGACATCGCGGCCGAGCTGGAGCACAAGCCGCTGGCACCGCTGGCGGCCGACGACGTGGACTGGGAGCAGTTCGACGAGGAGCTGAAGGCCGCGGTCTTGGCCCTCGCACCGGAGTATCGTTCGGTCATCGTCCTGTGGGCGTTGAGCGAGTTGAGCTACAAAGAGATCGCGCGTGTCCTGGGGTGTGCCCTGGGCACCGTCATGAGCCGGCTCTACCGGGCGCGGCAGCAATTGGGCGACTCGCTGAGCGAATTCGCCAAGGAGCGTCGAATCCAGGCGAAGCCTGAAGTCAAACGACGATGAACTGCAACAGCACCCGAAAATTTCTCTTCGCATTTGCCGACGGCCAACTCGGCGTCCAGGCGAATTGCGAGGTGCTCGACCATCTCAAGATGTGTCCGACGTGCAGCGCCGTCGTCGATGAACACCAGGCCCTCCGCGAGGCCCTGCGGCTCAGCGCTCAGCAGATCGAGGTGCCGGCCGTCCTCGAAGGCCGGGTTCGCAAGGCCATCCTCCTCGGCAAGTCGATCCGGTATCACGACGGGTCGCACCGATGGCTCCAGTCGCGTGCCGTTCGTCTCGTCGGCATCGCGGCCTGCCTCACCCTCATCGTGGCCGGGACCTGGCAGTACGCTCGTTGGGATGCTTCCGCCCATCCGCCGCGATTCCGAGACGCCCGCGCCCTGCCGGAACAGCAGACGGCTCTGAAGGTGGTCCGCCGACACAATCGCTGCATCACGCGGTCCGATCGGCAGGTCCACCAGAACCCGGCGCTTCCCGGGGACTGCGCCCAGGTTGCCGACGCGCTGCGCGATCACTTCGGCGGCCGGCTCCTCGCCCTGGCGCCCGATCTGTCGCCGTACGGCTTCGAGTTCGAGTCGGCCAATTTCTGTCAACTCGGCGGCGCTTCCGGCAGCGAGGCCGCGCACGTCATGTACGTGGACTACAGCAACGGCCGCTACCTGTCGTTCTTCAGCATGCCGCTTTGGGACGAATTGGATCATCTCGGCCGGGGCGGTGTGCCGCCCACCGGTGAACGGCCTTTCATTCACAGCGTCTCGCCGTGCGACAACATGACTGTTCTCGCGTGGGACGACCGTGACACCACGTATGTCTGCTGCGGCGATGTCGATCCGCAACAGCTCCTCACGATCGCTCAGGATATTCAGCGGTCGATGGAGTAGCGGGCTTTTCTACGAGATTGCGTACGCTTCGCTTGAGCACCGGCGCGGGCCGCCAAACGGCAAGCCGTACGTGGGCGGCACTCAGTGCGCGAGCGTAGTCTCAGGCGGGAGCAATCTCACGCCGGATTAATCTCGCGTACACATCATCTCATTCCGATTCACGCGCGGTATTCGTTGAGGATTCGGCGGTAATGCGAAAGGCTCGCGCCGAGCCCGCCCCGCCGGTTTCGCCGGAGCCAGAGCGCGCGATGTCGCGCGATGATCCGTTCCATCTCCCGCGCGAGGCGTCTGTGGGAAACGGAGAAGCGGCGACCGGTGCGGGCGGCGACGGCCATCCGGGCCCGTCGGCACGCATGCTTCAGCACGGCCAGTGTCGCCAGCAGTTCCTCTCGAACCAGCGCGCCATCGCCGCCGCCGAAGCGTGCGTGACGCGCCGCCTGGAAGAGTGCGTCCACCCGCGCCGCCATGCGCTCGGCCGCACCTTCCGCGAGCCCCTCGACCGCGGCGACATCACCCAGCGGCGCGTCGAGGGCCGCGAACAGCACGGATCGATTATTGAGGACGACGCGCGAGCGCTCGTGCACCCGGCCGGCGTCGAGCCACAGGCGGCCCGCCTGCGGGTCGCCGGTTTCAAAGACATGGCGGCTCAGCACTCGCGCGAGGTCGATGTCCCGGTTTGATCGGACACACCAACTCAGGGCGGCGCCGAACAAGAAAGGGCCGTAGCTCACGGGGAGGTACTGGCGGTGGCCGAAGTCGCCCCAATCGGTGATGAGATAACCCGTCGCACCGTGCCGCGCGCCGGCGATTGCGGCATTGCGGAGATTCGCCAGGCTGTTGCCCGTCCGGCCGGCGATGCTGCACCAGCTTGACGTGCCGGGACAGACGTAGAATGGAACCCCTCGCGATCGCAGGGCGGCGCACCGTCTTCCGAACGGGTGCTCGGCCTCGTAGCCCCAGGTCAGGACGGTCACGTCATCCGGCAGTTCGCCGATCAACTCGGGCGTCTGCTCGACGAAATCGCCCCAGAACATCATCCGGCGTCCACGCTTCGAGGCTGCGCGATGCAGTCGTGTGAGGTATTCGAGATAAACGCGGCCCGTCCCGCGCCGCCGGCAGGCCCGGCGGCTGCGGCCCTGGCCGAGTTCCCACGGTTCGTCGCAGCCGACGTTGAGCTGCCGGCTGGAGAAGTGCGGCAGGAGTTGATCGTACAGTGACGTCACGAGCCGCAGCGAGCCGGGGTCGAGCGGGTTGAGCGTTGCGGGTTGTGATCGTACTTCGCCCCACGGCGTGGTCCACGGCCCGTCACACTCTGCGAGGCGCCGGTAGCGGGGATGCTTCAGCCAGCGCTCCATGTGCCCGAAAGAGTTTTGATTCGGCACCAGTTCGACGCATCGCTCGCGGCAAAAGCGGTCGAGCGCCTCGATCTGCGGGCCCGTCAGCGGCGCCGCGCCGCGCCAGACGTCTTCGTGGCCGCGATAGGCGAAGGTGTGTTCCATGTAGAGCTGAATCTGGTTGATCTTCCAACCCGCCAGAAGGTCGATCAGCTTCTTGAGCGTGGACATCGTCGGGACCTTGTCGCGGCTGATGTCGAGCAGCACGCCGCGGACCGGAAAGTCGGGTCGATCGTCGATGTCCATGCACTGCAGGACCGAGACCGTCTTCGCGAATCGAGAGGCTGCGCCGCGGTCTTGTCGACCGGCCGCGAGCAGTTGGCTCAATGTCAGTGAGCCGTAGTGAAAGCCCACGGCGTCCGCCGCGCGCAGGCGGATGCCGTCCGTCCGGATGCGCAGGGCATATGCCTGGTCCCCATGCCGCATGGTCGAACGTTCCAGCGAGATGGCAGGCTGATCCGCCGCGTTCGGTTTACGGACGACGGTCGCAAGATGCGGGGCGAGCCGTCGGCGGAGCTGTTGCGCCGCCTCATTCAGGAGCGGATCGCCGGACGGAGTGGGCGTGATGCGGAAGCCGGGGAGGAGGCGCAGGCACCCGGGCAGACGACGGGCGCGCCGCGGTTTCGGGAGGATGTCATCCGGCGACGCGGCATGAGGAATCAAGGCAGCCGCCCCACGATCAGGCGCGGTTTCGGCATTGAAGGCGCCGGGGGATTGGCGCTACTCCTCGAGGTTGTCGGCTTGCGGATCATCGCCGTCGGCGCCGGACGGATTGCCGGCGACGGCGGTCTCGAGGCCCGCCGGGACATAGCAGCCGACGGTCGCGGCATACTGCCTGCCTGAAGCGCCCAAGGGCTCGGCCCCGAGGAGGGAGAACTCGCCGTGGGTCGCGGCGAAGACTTCGTGGATCAGATCAAAATCGTTGGGCAGGTCTTGCAGCACGCCGTTTCGAACGATGAGGACCTTCTCCAACCCGCGGGTCGTCAGACGGACCTCGAACTCGTTTCCGTCGTCCGTCGTCCGGTGGGTCAGGGTCAGGCGCGGTCCGAGCGTCGCGGTGAAGTCGTCCACGCTCAAGCCCCGGGACCGGCGAGATTCGATCACGGCGCAGCCCAAGGCGTCGATGATCGCCGCCTGCCGGGCGGCCGCGCGCTGTTCCTGTTGTGTCGCCCCGTCCGGGGCGCCGCTCGCGAAACCGGTGATCTCGAAGGCGAGGCGTCGAGGCTGCAATCGGTCGCGTTCGCTCGGCCCGGCGGTGGAGTGGACTGCGGCCCCGTTGTCGCCGCGGTCCAGCCGAACGGGGTAGTGCTTCGCGGTGCGCGGGGCGTCGGCGGCCGGTTTCTGCGGTTCCTGGCAACCGACGATCAGAAACCCGAGGACGGCGGGCATGGCGAGAAGAGAGCCCCACGGACACTTGGGTTTCGTCGGTTTTTGGGTGGATTGGATGTTCATGGCGGAGTCCATTTCATTCTGGATGGGCACAGTGAACGGTGGTCCCGATCAGACCGGCGCGACTGTAGCGCGCGACCCTTGCCTCGTCAAGGCGAAGATCGGGTTTGGATCGCGCTTGTGAAAAAACGCGGACTCAGGGCCGGCCGGCGGATGACAGGTAGGCGTCGAGCGCATCGAGCCAGGGTCGCAGCGGTCGGCCGACGGTCTCGACGAAGCGGCGATTGTCCAGAACCGAGTAGGCGGGTCGCCTTGCCGGGCGCGGGACGGCCTCGCTGCCGACCGGGCGGATGGGAACATCGAGCCCGGCGTGCCGGAGGATCGCGCAGGCGAATGCATACCATGAGCAGGCACCGGGATTGGTGACGTGGAAGATGCCGCGGGCGCGCCGTGCGGCGAGGTCGGCGATCGCCTCCGCCAGATCGGGCGCGTAGGTCGGCGCGCCGACCTGATCGTCGACGACGGCCAGGGGTTCGCCCCGGCGCGCCCGGTCCAGAATCGCCTGGGGGAAACAACGCCCGGCCGGGCCGAACAGCCACGACGAACGGACAATGACTGCGTCGGGCGACGCCTCTCGGACGAGCTGCTCGCCCAGGCGCTTCGATCGCCCGTAGGCGGAGAGCCGCGCAGGCTCGCCCGTCGCATGGTCTTCGGGATAGGGCTCGCGGGCCCGGCCGTCGAAGACGTAGTCGGTCGAGAGGTGAATCACGCGGGCGCCGACCGCGGCCGCCGACCGTGCGACGTTGCCCGCGCCGCGGCCGTTGACCTGAAGCGCGAGGGGCTCGTGTGTCTCGCAGTCGTCGACGCGGGTGTAGGCGGCGCAGTTGATGACGACATCGGGATGGAACGAATCCATCCGCGAGCGGACGGCTTCGGCGTCGGTGATGTCCAGTTCGCCCCGGCCGAGGCGGAGCACTTCGGCGGAGCCGCGCCGCTGAAAGGCCGGCGCCAAGGCGCTGCCGAGCAAACCGTTGGCACCTGTGATGAGCACGCGCTGTTGAGGCATGGGCTCCCGTTGTGTTGGAGACAGAGCGTTTCACCTTGGCGCGCCGCCCGACGGCTCACGCGCGCAGCGGCAAGATCGAGAACCATCCGGCTTCGGGGTTTTGTCCGTTCGGCAAGGCGTCGGGCGGGAATCGGGTCCACGTGTGGTCCGCCAAACGGCCAAGCCGGCCGGCGCGTTCTATCCGGCAATCGATCCTGTGATTCTTGCTCGATTCCTAGGCCGGGCGCATGGCCGGGGGCCAGAGTGTCCGCAACGCCGTCAGTATGGTGCGCGTCGCCGCCGACTTGTTCAAGGTATAAAAGTGGATGCCGGGGGCGCCGCGCTGGAGGAGATCGAAGCACTGGGCCGTTGCATAGGCGACGCCCTGCGCAATGACGGCGTCGCGGTTATCCTTCAGGCGATCGAGCTCGTTCATCAAGGTCGCCGGCAGGCGCGAGCCGCACATGGTCGTGAACCGTTTGATCTGATCGACGTTCGTGATCGGCATGATGCCGGGAATCACGGGGACGGCGATGCCGGCCTTGCGGACGCGGGCCGTGAAGTCGAAGTAGGCATCGTTGTCGAAGAAGATCTGCGTGATGAGGAACTCGGCGCCTGCGTCGACTTTCATCCGGAGATGGTCGAGATCGCGCGCCAGGTCGCGCGAGCCGTCCGGGGCGAGACACTCGACGTGTCCCTCCGGGTAACAGGCCCCGCCGACACACATGGGGAAACCGTCTCGGACAAACGCGGCCAGTTCGCTCGCATAGGTGAAGCCGTCCTCCGGCGGAACAAACCGCTCCTCGCCCTGCGGGGGATCGCCGCGGAGGGCGAGGATGTTCTCGATGCCGCCTTGCCGCAGCCGATGCAGGACCTGTCCGATCTCCTCCCGCGTCGCACCGACGCAGGTGAGATGGGCCATGACCTCGATGCCGTAGTGGCGTTGTATTTCGGCGACGAGTTCGATAGTCCGGTCGCGCGTGCTGCCGCCGGCGCCGTAGGTCACCGAGATGAAGGTCGGGTTCAGGTCGCGCAGCGCGCGGACCGCGTTGCGCAGGGCCTCCAGTCCCGCCGGGGTCTTCGGCGGGAAGAACTCGAACGAGAAACAAGGCCGCCCAGTCGAAAGGAGTTCTCGGATTCTCATGGTGTCCAAGCGGCGTGGGTGCCGGCGGGGTCTGCCTGGCGCGTGCGCGATCGCCTCGGGTCGCAGCGGTTTCAGGAGGCCCTCGGGGCGCGCCGGGGTTTCGGTTTGGATGCCTTCTCTTTCTTCTTCTTCTTCGCCAGCGGTGAATCCTTCGGAACCGCCGCGGAGAGGCGCTTTTCGATCGCCTCAATCAACTTCGGATTATCCGGCGTTGTTCTTGGGTCGAATCGGTCCGCCACGCGGCCTTTCCTGTCGATCAGGAACTTCGTGAAGTTCCATGGAATGGCCCCGCCGTGTCGATGCCCCGCCTTCTCGTCGGTCAGATAACGATAGAGCGCGCAGATATCCGGGCCTTTGACCGACACCTTGCCGAAGAGCGGAAAGGTGATGTGAAACCGCTTCGAGCAGAACGCCTTGATCTGTTCATTCGGCCCCGGCTCCTGCCGGCCGAAGTTGTTCGCGGGAAAGGCGAGGACCACGAGCCCCTTGTCCCGGTACTTCTCGTAGAGCGCTTCGAGACCCTCGTATTGCGGTGTCAGACCGCACTGCGAGGCCGTGTTGACCATCAGCACGACGTGGCCGTAGTACTGCCTGAGGTCCTGCTCCTTGCCGTCGATGTCCTTCATCGTGAAGGCCAAGGCCGGCGTCTTCACCTTGCCGGGGGACTTCTCGGGGTTCTTCGCATTCTTCTTCGGTTTGCTTCTGGCATTGACCGCCGGGACCGGCGGCGCCGCAGCGGCGCGGGCGTCGAGCGGCCCGCCCCACGCGACCGCCGATGCCGCAATCCAGGCCGCGAAGTGAACGCGTCGCAGAAGAATCATCTCCTCTCCTCTCGTATCGTTCGAATGATCCGAGGCTCGCCGGCCAGTGAAACGGACTGTCGAGGGGAGATTGTCGCCCTGCCGATGGATCGCGTCAATTGCGGGCTTTGACGCCGCGCCGACCGCTCGATACCCTCATGCCTCGTGAAGACCGTCGCGATCATCCCCGCCCGCTATGCGTCGAGCCGCTTTCCGGGCAAACCGCTCGCGAAAGCAACCGGGAAGTACCTTGTCCAGCACGTTTATGAGCAGGCGAGCCGGGCATCGTCGATCGCCGAGGTCGTCATCGCCACCGACGATCGGCGCATTCTCGAAGCCGCGTCGTCTTTCGGTGGCCGCGCCGTCCTGACGCGGCCGGACCATCCCAGCGGCACCGACCGCGTGGCGGAAGTGGCCGCGGGGCTCGACGCCGATGTGATCGTCAACGTGCAGGGCGACGAACCGGAGATCGATCCGGCCCACATCGACGCGTTGGTGGCGCTGCTCGCCGCTGAGCTCGACATTTCGATCGGGACGCTGGCGTGCCCGTTCGCGCCGGATGCCGACCCCACGGACCCGAACGCGGTCAAGGTCGTTCTCGACGCGCGCGGGCGCGCGCTTTATTTCTCGCGTTCGCTGGTTCCCTATCCGCGCGAGCAGGCCGGACGGGTCGCGCAGCCGGAGCGCTGGCTATTGCATCTGGGCCTTTATGCCTATCGTCGAGCCTTCCTGTTGGAGTTGGCCGGGCTGCCGCCGACGCCTTTGGAGGAGCAAGAGAAGCTCGAACAGCTCCGCGTGTTGGAGCACGGCCATCGGATCGCGGTGGCCGTCGTGGATCGGGCGGCCGTCGGCATCGACACGCCGGAGGACTATGCGGCGTTCGTGCGGCGATGCTCGGAATCACCGGACGCGCGGGGGTGAAGGGTTCGCGTTCTCGATCGGCGTGATGATCTTCAATCCAGCCACTTCGCCCGCTGCTTCAGCTTCTGCGGCACGTAGGTTTCGGTCACGAAGCTGATGCTCTTGGTCAGCAGCGACTCCACTTCCATCTTGAAGCCGTGGCGGAGCATGTGGTCGATCTCTTTCTTCCACTCCTTCTTCCCCTGGAACCAGGGGTAGTTGAGGATCTGCCTGGCGCGTTTGATGTCCTTATCGTCGATGGCGATCTTGACGTCGTCGGACAGCTCGAACTCCTCGAAGTCCCGGCTGCGGACGCCGATGAACCGCGCTTCGGGAACGGCCATCCGCTTCGACTCGAACGCGAGATTAATCGATCCCTGCTTGATGACCGAGTAGATGTAGTACCCCCACGGATCGTTATCCAGCAGGCAATAGACCGGGAGCCTGAGCTCTTCGTGCATGCGGTGCAGCAGGCGCCGGACGCCGCGCGGGGGCTGGCCGTTGCCGTGCGTGAGGATGCAGTTGTGCGCCTTCCAGAACTTGTCCTCGTTGAATCGCTGCCAGACCGTGTCTTTCTCGACGTGGAGGATGAACTTCGCGTCGCACTTCTTGAACTGGAACACGTCGGGCTCGACGATGCCGGGGATGCTCATGCCGCCGGCGCCCATCCGCCGCAGGTCGATCTCGTCGCCCCGGCTGACGACGGTGAGATTGCCCGCGATCGTGCCGCGGCTGCTGGCGAAGACGTGGAGCTGTTCGCGGAGGGATTCGAGGGCGACCTCGAGGTCTTCGATGATCGGGTCGCTTTCGCCCTGGTCGTTAAACGTCTTCTCTTTCGTGCCGGGGATCGTGTGCTTGGTCAGGTAGTAGAGGCCGCGGATGCTGACGGTCTTGTCCTCGTCAATCAGCCTCTTGCAGCCGCTGGCGATGAGCAGTGTCTGCATGAAGCTCTTGGCCTTGTTCAGGTCGAAGAAGTTCCGCGTCGCCGCCTTGCCGCCCATTTCGATGATGCGTTTGGCCTTGTTGTATTTCGCGTTGGAGAGGGTTCGCAGGGGAATCTGAATCGCCGGGTCGCGCTGCCGCGCCGCCGAAGCCACGACCGACTCGGCCAGGGCGACGATCTTCCCGGCGGTGTCGGACGCCCGGCCGCGCTTCGCCCTGGTAGTCGGAGCGGCGGGTTTTCCGGTCGATCGCTTCTTCGGGGTTGTCTTCCTGCGTGGGGTTTTCCCGGCCATCTGTGGTGCCCCGTCGAAAGGGTTGTCTCGATGCGCGGGCGCTCGCTCGTCGTATGGGCTGCGGCGCGGCCGGCCGCCGCGTCACCCGCCTTTGGCGAGTTTCATGCCGGCGCTTTTCCAGTCCTGCAGGCCGCCCTTGTAGACCCAGACGCGGGTGTAGCCCCAGCTCGCGGCCTTGTCGGCGGCCATCTTTCCGACGGGGCACATGCCGCCGGTGCAGTAGAAGACCATGGGCCGCGATTTGTCCTTGGGCAGCATGTCGGGCAACATCTTTTCGTAGTCGATGTTGATCGCGCCGGGGACGTGTCCTTCCGCATAGTGTTCGGCGTTGAGCGCGTGGACGACCTTGAGATTCGGCGTCTCCTCCATCTTGGTCTTGAGCTCGGCGGCGGTCTTGATCGTGCCGACTGAGATGCCGGGACTCTGAGAACAGCCCCAGAGGAGCAGCGTTGCGGCCGAGGCGACCATCTTCAAACAGGACTTCATGGGATCAGACTCCTGAACAGGTTGTGGGTCATGCTCGCCGTTGGGGCGATTCTGTGGGCGCGCCGCGGACTCAAAGTTGAGACGTCGGGCAGTCTGTATTGCGCGTCGGCGGCCGCCAAACGGCACGCCGGACAATAGCGCTTTACCGGTCGAACGGCAAGCCGGACGTTGGCTGTTCGCCGGGGGGGCTTTCTTGTCGCGCGGCGGGCGATTCTACGCCGACGCGCCGGTGATTTCGAGCAGGGTCTTCGAGGTCGTCGTCAGGTTTTCGTAGCCCGTTTCCGTGACGACGATCATGTCTTCGATTCGCACGCCGCCCCAGTTCTCGAAGTAGAGGCCCGGCTCGATCGTGAAAACCATGCCCGGCTCAACCCGGTTTTCAAATCCCTTCTTAATGGTCGGGGCCTCGTGAATCGCCAGACCGACGCCGTGGCCGGTTCCGTGCGCGAACTGCTCTGCGCAGCCGCGCTCCTTGAAGTAGTCCCGCCCGGCCGCATCGATCGCGTGACAGGTCGCGCCCGGCCGGATCGCTTCGAGGCCGCGGAGTTGCGCCTGGAGCACCCAGTCATAGACTTCCCGCTGGCGGTCGTCGGCCCGGCCCATGACGATCATGCGGGTCATGTCGCCGCAGTAGCCGTTGTGGATCGAACCGAAGTCGAGCAGGACCATCTGCCCGCGCTCGAGTCTTCTCGCCGGGTCGGGCAGATAGTGCGGGTGGCAGCCGGTCTTGCCGAAGGCGACAATCGGATCGAACGAGTTGCCCTCGCTGTGGGTCCGCAGGTAGTTGCCGATTTCAAGGGCCACCTCCCGCTCGGACAGGCCGACGCGAATCCACCCCGCGACGTGTTCAAAACACGCGGAGGTGATCGCCTGCGCCTGGCGGAGCAATTCGACCTCTTCGCGCGTCTTGATGATTCGAAGCCCGGCCAGCATTTCCTCGGCGGGCCGGCAATCGTAGCCCGACAGCAATTCGAGCAGCCCGATCGCGTCGCAATAGAGCAGCGCGTCCCGTTCGTAGCCGATCGTCTTCGCCTGTGAGCCGACAATCTGCTTGATCTTGTCGGCGAAGGTCTTGGCGGTGACGGGCGTTTCGATCAGTTGCGGCGTGACACCCGGCAGGTTCTTGACGCCCGCGAAATAGCGGCCGTCGCACAACAGGTGGACTTCGCCGCCGAAGACGAGGGCGAATCCCTCCGGGTCGCCGAAGGGCTGGACTTCGCCGGGCATCATCGACCGGAAGCCGGTCAGGTACTGGACGTTCTTCGGGTTCGAGACGAAGACGGCGTCCAGCCCTGTTGCGTTCATCCGTTCTTGCAGGCGTTTCAGTCGCAGTGGGTCCATGGGGTGCCTCCCGGGTGCGTCGGCCTCGCCGCGAGCCCTCTTTTCTATCCGCCCCCCGTGTGGATT
>JBHHUY010000016.1:0-23716 GCA_046753965.1 Phycisphaerae bacterium | reverse complement strand
TTGAGTACCACACTCCTGCCTTCCCGATTCCCGATCGCGGCATCGATGGCCCCCGGCCGGAGGGTCGTGGGGGCTTGTGTGGGAATCAGTGAGCCATACGGCCTGTCGGCGCGCGGGTCGCGTGTGAATCGGTTACACTGCGGGTTGAATGCTGCGGCCGACGGTCGTCCATGAGCGGGGCGGCGCCGCCGCACGTCGTGACCGTTTCGAAAGGCTGCTCCCATGTTTCAACCTGCTTTGAGAGTCCGAATCCTGCTGATGGCTCTGTTGGTGTGTCTGATGTCGGGGGCCCGCGCGCCGGCATGGGACGAAGACGGGCACGCGACCGTGACGCGCCTGGCCATCGACGCGATGCCCGAAACGATGCCTGCCTGGCTGCGGTCGCCTGCGGTGCGGGCGAGGCTGGTCTATCTCGCGCCGGAGCCGGATCGGTGGCGCGGTCAGGACCACCGGATTCTGAACCACGTCAACGGCCCCGAACACTACTTCGATGTTGAAGACCTGGCGGACTTCGGCCTGGGACTCGATACGCTGCCGCCGCTGCGCCGGCAGTTTCTCGACATTCTCGCGACACGGCGAGCGCTGCAGCCCGAGCAGTTCAAGCCGCGCAACGTGAAGAAGGACAAAGCCTATACGGCGCTGGTTCCCGGCCTGCTGCCCTATCGCATCGCAGAAGTGCAATGGAAGATCGCGGCAAACTGGACCGAGTTGAAGACCTACCTCGCGCATCGCGACCGGGTGTCGGATGCCATGATTCAGAACGCCCGCGACAACATCGTCTATTACATGGGCATCCTCGGTCACTACGTGGGGGACGGCGCGCAGCCGTTGCATCTGACGAGGCACCATCACGGGTGGCAGGGCGAGAACCCGAAGGGCTACACGACCGATCACGGGTTCCATTCAATGATCGATTCGGGCGTGATCCGGCTCCACGGAATCTACTATGACACGTTGAAGAATCGGGTTCGGCCGGCGCGAAAGATTCCGCGCGGGGCGGCGTGGCAGGAAACCTGCCGCTATCTGGGCGAGTCCTACCGTGTGGTCGAGCCCCTCTACGCGCTGGAGAAGTCCGGCAAACTCAAGCAGACCGAGGGCAAGCAGTTCATCGAGGACCGGTTGCTGGCCGCGTCGTCGATGCTGGCGGGGCTCTGGGTGGCGGCCCGCGACGCCGCGATCATGGACGACTTCCGCGCCGAGCGGCTGATGAAGGAGTATCCCAAGGAACTGGGGATGTCGCCGAAGAAACGGGCGGCCCGCGTTCGGACGACGGGGTCCGTTTCGCATGCCGCTCGTGCCCGGTAGGGAACGCGAACCTCCGGGCGGCAGGAACCGGAGGATGTCGTACGTGGATCAGCCGCCGTTTGAGTCGGTTTCGGGCGTCGCGTCGGGTTGACTCGCCGCGGACCGCGCGGGTGGCGCCCAATCGGCCAGACCGGCGATGGTTTCGGTGAGAGAGAGCCACTCGCCGGTACCGGCGCGCTTGTCTGCAATCCGTTTCGCGTCGACCTCCGCTCGGTCGGCGGAGTCGGTGTCGCCGTTTTTCCGCAGGTCGGCGGCCCATCGCTTGAACGTCTCGACACGAATCGCGAGGAGGGTGTTCCTGGCGCGTTTCCGTGTTGCCGCGTCTTCGTTCTTGAACCAGTCTTCCACTCGGGCCCCGAGCCGCAGCGCGGCCGACAGCGCGGCCACGTATCGTCCTCCGTCGGCAAGGGCGCGGCAGCGCTCGATCCGCGCCAGAAAGCCGATGCGGTCGCACGAAGTCGCCGCAAGACCGGGGGCGAGCAGTTGGAGCGCGCGATCCGGCCGGCCCGCGCGGCGATAGGCCGCTGCCTGCCAGAGCTTGGCCGATCGGACAACATCCGGCTTCTGTTGCTCCTGTGCCCAGCACTCCCTGAACGAAAAGGGGAATATCTCCCACGACAACGCCCGGCCGCGCATCATCCATGTACATCGCCAGACCGATGCAGGCGTCTGTCAGGCGCGCCTTGGCCGGTTCTGTGGCGGCGCCGTCGGCGACCGCCGCGAACAGGCGGCCGAAGGAGCGAAGGAGTTCCATCCGGTCTTCGAGTGTCCGGCGCACGCCGTCGTCCTCCTCCTCGGGCAACCTGGCAATGGCTTCCTCAGCGGCGTGGAGATACGACAGGCCGCGATCGACGCGGGTCCGGAGCATCTCGCCGCCGCTCCCCGGCGTCTCCAGCTCGCGTGTCAGCGGCGCGGCACATTTGAGCACCAGCACACATCGGGCTGCGGCCAGGCAGGCGTGCGCCCGCGCGGCGGGCGTCGCTGCCTGCTCGATGGCGCGTTCGAGCGTCGCGGTCGGGCAGGGCGAGGCGGTTGGGGTTGCCTCGGCCGCGGGTGGGCCCTCCCGCGGCGGGTCGGGCGGCGTTTCGAGTCGCTGTGTGGTTGCCGCCGGCTTTCCGTTTTCGGCGCCCGCGCTCATCGCCTGGTTTGCGAGCAGGGCCGGAAGACTGGCCGAGAAACAGGTCAGTCCTACAAGGAAGGGAGACACACGTTGGCCTTTCCTCAAGGGGGAATCGCCTTCATTCGGAGCCGCGGGCGGATTATAGAGACCGATAACACGCGGTCAAACCGCCCGGCGCGTTTGTGCCTTCCGGCGGCCGGTCGAGCCGCGAACGTGGGGTCGGAAGGTCCGCGGCGGCACCCTGTGCGAGCGGATCGTCGGATGCGGCGTGGAGGTTCTCAAGGCCCGCCGGTTCTCGGGCCGATGCTACAATGAGATTCGTGTTCGAAGACGGGGCCGATAGAAGCGAGGTCGTCAATCGCCATGCGCCTTCCCATTGCGGGCCTCCGCGTTTTTTGCTTTTCCGCCGGACTGATTCTGTCGATGCTCGCCGGGTGCGGGTTCGAACGACTACAGGCTGAACTTCCCGCGTTGGTTGACGGCCTGACGCTCGACCAACTGCGAGACATTCAGCGCGACGAACGCTTGACCGACGATGAGAAGCGGGATCAGATCCGCGCGGCGATCGGCGCTCCGGAAACCGAGAGCGGCGACCGACTCGTGGAGTTCCTGTTCAGCATGAACCTGCCCTGAGGCGGGAGTCCGGAAGAGCGGCGGTGCGGGCCGACCGGCGGACGGACATTTGGGGGTTTACCAAGGAGGTACGTGAAGATGTCATCCACGAAACAGAAGCTATGCGCGCTGATCGCAATCGTGTTGCCCGTCGGCATGACAGGTTGCTTCGGCGAGAGCATCCTCAGCGCGGCGGCGAAGGTGGCCGGCGGGCAGATTGCATCGCTGACGGCCAATGAGATCAAGATTCTCAATCAGACGGCGATTGATCTGTTCGCATCGCAGAATCCCGGCGTCTCGATTCCGGTCATGAACGATGCCCAGGCCGAAGCGCTGGCGAACTTCTTTGCCGCCAACAACCTCAACACGCTTGAGGACTTCGATGCGCTCCAGCAGACCGCCCAGACCGACCCAGGCCAGATCCAGGGGCTCGACGAACTCGCTTCCGCCTTCGCGGGCAGCGACAACACCATCGACCCCAACAATGTGGACCCGGAGACCCTCGGTTCGATCTTCGACGGCCTGTTCGGCGGCTCAGGGCCCGGCGGCCCGACCACGGGTTCCGGTGCTCAGCCGAACCCTTGACAATGCTGGAAGCGATTCGAGCCGCTCACGGTTGATTCCGCCGGCAGGATTCAGGGGTCGATCGCCTGCATCCGCTGCCAGAGCGATTGGGCGATGCGGGCGGCGTCTTCGCGAACGGTTCGTTCGTCCACACGCAGGATGCGGCGATCCTTCAGCGCCCATTCGCCCGCAATGAGCACATGGCGGACATGCTGCGGCCCCAAGGCGAAGAGTAGATGGGCCGCGGCGTTGTTTGCCGTCAGGGGTGTGGCGGGGTCGTAGTCGGTGACGACCAGATCGGCCCTGGCGCCCGGAGTGAGCTTTCCCAGGGTGCAACCCAGCAGATCGCCCGCAACCTGAGCGGCGCGAGACAACATGCCGACGACGCGCTGCGGCGTGATTGCCGGTGTGTCGGGGCCGGGCTGTTTTTTCTCCAGCAAGCGCGCGTCGCAGGACTTGAACCAGGCGCACCGGGCTTCGGTGAACATGTCGCCGCCGATGCCGTCGGTTCCGAGCAGGGCGTTCGTCATGTGAGCGACGGGTGCATAGCCGACGCCGTTGTTCATGTTGGATCGCGGGTTGTGCGCCACGGCCGCGACGCGCGCGGAGACGCGGTGCGCGTCGTCGCGGGACAGATGCGTTCCGTGCGCGAGGATCGATCTGGCGGCAGTGCCCTGGCCGTCGGCCAGCAGGCCGCAGCGTTCGAGCCGTTGCAGGAGCGGCGCCCCGTATCGCTCGCGGCAGATGGCGTCGTCGCACGGGTCTTCGGCGACGTGGATGTGGACGCCGGTCTTGCGCTCGGCGGCGAGGTCGACGCACGCGCGGAGCGACGCGTCCGACAGCGTAAAGGCGGCGTGCGCCCCGACGAGGCCGGCGAAACGATGATCCGACCGATTGCCACATTTGTCTAAATAAGACCGGTTCTCGGCGAGGCCGGCCTCGGCGCCGGCCGGACCGTTTCGGTCCGTGACCTCGTAGCAGAGTACGGCGCGGAGCCCGACGGCGGCAATCCCGCGTTCGAGCCGGTCGAGACTGCCCGCGATCGCGTTCGGGGATGCGTGATGATCGATGAGGGTGGTCGTGCCGCACCGCAGGGCGTCGATCGCGCCGATGCATCCGCTCGCTTCGACGGAGGCGGCATCGTGGGCGCGATCCAGCCGCCACCAGATGCGCTCGAGGATCTCGTGGAAGCTGCGCGGCGAGCGCCCGGGCATCGGCATGCCCGGCGCCAGGGCGGAGTAGAGGTGGGTATGACCGTTGACCAGTCCGGGCAACACGAGGGCGCCGCCGCAGTCGTGAGTCTCGTCGCCGGGTGCCGGCGCGACGGCAGGACCGACGTCCTCGACGGCATCGGCCACGATGCGAATCGCCCCGCGGGAGACCTCAGGCGGGTCAAGCTGGAGCAAGCGGGCATTGGTCAGGGTGATCGGCATGGCGGACATCTTATCGCATGGCGCTGCTTGAAGCTCCTGAGAATTTCGTTCTCCAACCGTTGCGGGCCCCGCGGCTCCGCGCGGGCCGAAGCCCGCAGCTCATTCGATGGCGAAGCGATCAGGGCGACTCGAAGACCTCCTGCTCGATGTACCGGACGTAGCGGCGCGCGAGATCGCCCGAGATGGCCGGGCGCGTATAGGTCAGCGACAGATTGAGCTTCTCGTCGAATCGGCTGAAGACCGGGTTCCATCCCGGCGGCGTGGGCAGGGGGCCGGCGCCCCAGAGGTTCGAAATCCGCGCGCCGCCGAGGGTGCGCAGCGGGCGCGAGATTTCACCGTAGTATGAGAAGCCCGAGGCCAGGGCTTCGAGGCCGAGCGGCAGGCGCATCAGCAGTTGATAGAAGCCGGCCCGCGACGATGCGGCCACCCAGATCATCGCCCACTGCATCAGAGGCACGTCGCGTTCGTGGTAGCGTTTGAGTTGGCGGGCGAGGTCTTCGCCGATCGCACGCTTGTCCGCGACGCGGTCGCGCCGGCCCCACAGCGTCGGAGAAACGAGGTAATTGCCGGGGATCGGTCGCGCGGGTGATTCGCCGGGCGCCTGGCCGGCTTCCGAGACGCTGATCGGCATGGTGATGAGGTAGGCCTCGGAATCGACGGCCTGTTCGGTATAGAGGCGGTGCAGGGCACGGAGGACACAGGCGGCGAGGTAGCGGGCGTAGCGGGCCGGGCCGGGGGGTGTGCACCTCCTCGCAGCGTCAAGGATCTGTCGGACCTGTCCCGCGTCCCAACAACAATGCAGGTAATGCTGATCTTCATAAGGCGGCGCCCCGCGATCCACAAGCGCCTTCGCCTTGAGTTGCCGGTGTTGCCGCTGCGCCGAAAAAGATGCAAAGAAAAGGCGCCATCGGCGGCGCCAGGATTGCCGGGCGAGCGGGTCGAGCGGTTGATGGTCGGGCCGGAGTTCGGCAGGGAGCGGGTCGTCTTGGCCCGAAGGATTCGCGGGGGCGGGATTGCACAGACGGCTCAGCTCGGCGAGAAGCCACTGGGCGCCCGCCGCATCCATGAGCAGATGCGGCCAACGGAGACAGAAGCGGGATCGGTTCCAGGGCAGGGCGTATTGTTCGAGTCGAATCGGCGGCCCCGCGGCCAGGTCCCAGGTGGGCAGATACCGCTCTTGGCAGAAGCCGTCGAGCCGCTGCTGCCAGTCCGTTCGATCGCGAAGGTCTTCGAAGACATGTGCCCGACGGCCGGCCTCGAGCGCGGCGGCGGGACGATCTTGCGGAATCAGCCAGAACGGTTTTCCCCGGAGGAACGAGATGCGCAGCGGTGACATCAGAACAGGGTGCGCAATCAGGACGCGCCGAAGCGCCGCGCAGATCACGTCGGGCTCGATGTGTCCGTCGACGTCCATCATCATGAAGGCGACGTTGCCGCCCTCGGCCCGCCGCTGCATCATGCAGTGGTGGGCGTAGAAGAAGTAATCCGACGGGTTGAGATAGACGCGACGCGGCTCGGGCATGGCACTCTTCGGCATCCTCCGGGCGCTGGGTTGCGCCGGGCCGGCCCTCGCCCCGGCTGCGGAGCGCCTCCGGTTAGCAGACTCCGCACAACCTGAAAGCGCGTCCTGAAAGGACTTTGGAACCGCCGATTCGGCGGTGTGTACACGAGCGATACGCCCGCGCTACAGAGGTTTCAGAACGCACTCCTAGTATTCAGTCGGCGGAGCGCTCTGGCAAGGCGCTCATTGGCGTCCGGGCCGTCCGTTGTCTAGAATGAACCCCGGATCGGAACGAATCTTGTCGGATGTTGTGAGACTCATTCCTTGTCGGCATTCTTGTGGAGTCTGGTCGGACTGTACGCGATAATCGTCGTTCCCTGGATAGCGGCCACCTTCTGGGTGCGGCGTTTTCAGGTGCGCGAGGAGATGCGGATCGAGCCGAGGCCGGACGACCCGCCCGTCGCCGACTCTCCCTCGCTGAGGGTTTATGTCGCCGCCCACAATGAAGAGAATCGCATCGGGGCCTGCCTGACGCGCCTGCTCGCGCAGAACTACGGCAACTTCCGCATCACCGTCGTGAATGATCGCAGCGAAGATCGGACGAGCGAGCGCGTGCGCGAGATCATGCAGCGCGATTCGCGCGTCGAGCTGGTCGAAGTGAGCGAGCTGCCCGCCGGCTGGGTCGGCAAGACACACGCGCTGGCTACCGCGACGAAGGAGACGCGAAGCGAGTACCTCCTGTTCGTCGACTGTGATTGCCGCCTTGCCGCCGGGGGAATCGCCGCCGTGATGCAAAAGGTACAGACCGAAGGCCTCGAATTCGTCACGCTCTGGCCGCGGCTGCGGCTCGTCAGCCCGGCGGAGCGCCTCCTGACGCCGGCGGTGAGCTGGCTGCTGGGGCTCTGGACGCTGCTGGGTTCGAGAGAGGCCGCCGATGCCTCGCAAACGGTTCTCGGCAACGGGCAGTTCATGTTGTTCTCCCGCAGCGCCTACGAGCGAATCGGTGGGCACGGAGAGGTCTCCGCCGAATTGGCGGAGGACATCATGATGGCCCGCCGCGTGGAGAAGCTTGGTTTGAAGCGTTGGGCGGGCTGGGGTAAGGGCATCTACCTCAGCACGAGAGAGAACGACTTCTCGGCTGCGGTGAACGCCTCGACCCGTGTGGTCATCGGCAGCCTGGCAAAACCGTGGCGTGTTCTCGTCAGCACCTTCCTCGTCTCCGGCGGCCTCGCCGCGCCGGTGAATGTCGGCCTCCCCGCCCTGGGACTGGCCGTCTGGACCGGTTCTGTACCCATCTTGTGTGTCTGCGCGCTCGTGGTCGTGCAGGTTCTGGCGATGCACTTTGTCACGCGCCGTCTGTTCAGCATGACGCTCGAGACGGTCCCCTCGGTTTGGAGTCTCATCCTGGGCGGCCAGATCCTTGCGTTCCTGCTCTGGCGGGTTTACTGGATCATCACGGGGCGCGGGCAGGTCCGCTGGGGAAACACCACTTACACGGTGCGCGGTTCTCGAATCGTGGCCGCGCCTGCGGACCCCGCCCCGCCGGTCGCCGTCCGGTAGTCGCGCGGATCAATCGTGGCCCGGGCCGCCGCGCCTCGGCGCCGCCCCTCGCGCTATTGCGGCAAACGTCGGCGGGTAGAAGTGCAGCTTCGGTGAATCGAGCGCGTCTTCAAAATGCAGGCGCAGCGCCGCCACCGTCCCGTCCGAGCGCAGGTCCGCGATTTCCACGGTGAAGTCGCGCAGTTGAAACGTGTAGCCCACCTTCGGCTGCCAATCAGGTCCGAGCGTCAGCCGGTGGGCAGGACTGTCGAAGAGCTGCGGCGAGTCGGCGCGAAGCAGGAGTGTGTGATCGTTCTCTCGTGTGACCTCGGCGCGGGTGCCGGGCACGGTCAGGATCGTGACCGCGACGTCTCGCCGGCCCGTGAGCAGTTCGAGCCGATCCCCGGCGCAGATGGATTCATACGGCGATGCGGCCTCGGCGATGATCAGTTCGTCGCCGTCGCGGATCGGGCGAGGCTGGGCCTTGCAGTATTCGACCATCCTGGCGCGCGCGGTCTGTTCCATCTGATTCGTGACGAGGACGGTGCCGATCGCGCAGCACACGCTGACGATCCCGTTCGCGGCCAGCAGCCCGTGGCGCAACCAGATGGGAACGCTCGCGGGCGCGTCGGCGCGAGGCGCGAGCAACGTGGCAAGGAGATAGGCCCAGCCGATGCTGGCGATTGCCAGCGCTCGTGATTCGGGATGGACCAGCAGGGCCGGCAACGTGAACATCCCCGCCCAGAGCGCGAAGAACAGAACGCCGGGTGTGTGGCGACTCGATTGCCAGAGTTGCCGGATGACGATCAGCGCGACGAGGCCGCCCGCTGTCGCGACGGCGGTCGTCCAAATCGGCGGTGCGAAGAGGAGCAGGCTGATGGGAACGCCGAGGGCCCAGACGGCGGCATAGAGGCCGCCGGATCGCGCCGCCTGGAGAAACAGGCCCAAGCCACCTGCGCCTACGTCCGGCCGCGGCGATCGCGAAGTTAGATAGAAAACGAGATAGGCCAGGCCCATCAGAAACATGACGATCGTCAAGACGGTTCTGGTTCGATTGGGCGCCCGGCCGATCGGCTGCCGACGACGCATCAGCGCATGCGCGGTGACGACTCCCGCCATCGCGACGCCGGATTCCTTCGAGAGCAGCGCGAGCGCGAAACCGCAGATCCCCAGCGCCAGTGATCGAATCCGATGCGCGTCGCCGGCGGACCAGTAGGCGATAGCGGCGCCGATGACGCCGAGCATGACGAGCAGGTCGCTCCGGTTTGAGATGAACGTCACAGGCTGCGTGACCGTCTGCGAGACGCCGAAGAAAAACGTAGCGATGCCCGCGTGAACCGCGCTTCCGGAGACGAGCGAGAAGAATCGATGGAGGACCAGCAGCACGCCGGCAAACAGAAAGAAACTCACCAGTCGGTGCCACAGTGGCGCCCGCCCAAACAGACGGGTGTCCAGATAGAACGCGAACTCGGCGACGGGCCGGAAGAAGTCGATCCGATGATGCTCAGGGGACCACCACGGATAGGTGCCGCGGCTCCGCAGGGACCGCCACGCCGCTTCGGTGGGTGCAAACCGGAACAAATCGAGTCGCGGCGACTCGCCTCGGATGAAACGTTCCGTCTTGAGCAGCAGATGGATGTCGTCGAAGGTAAACGGCCCGGAGAGGGTCCAGACATAGAGAACGAGCGGTCCGCCGAGCCAGAAGGCCCGGCGCGCCCCCAGCGAACGGAGCAGTCGAAAGCAGATGCTCGCCTCTTTCACGCGCGAGATTATGCCGCCGGAGACCGAATTCGCAAGTCGTTTCGGGATGGCCGGCGGACGGGCGGATCAGGTCGCGGTCTTGCGCGTTGATGTTTTCTCGAACATGATGGACATGTCGGACCGGAAGCTCAGCCAGTATCCCACGACGCCGTAGAAGAGAAACCGGGGCGAACGCAGGGCCTTGCCCAGCCGGAACGGATCGAAGAATGCGTCAAAGGTGCCGTCGATCAGCCCTTGATAACACTTCGCCGCTCGGGTGTTCATGCCGAACCAGGGGCGGTCATGATAGGACCGATCGAAATACTCGACCGTGCGCCAAGCCAGGGCCTCGCCCATCGCCTCGAGCGATTCTCGCGTGTAGATGTGCAGGTGGTACGGTGCATGCACCTCGTTTCGGAAGCGGTCGGGACGGTTCAGGTCGATCCGATCGGCGTTCGGCGTGCCGACCAGGATGTGGCCGCCGGGCGCGAGGTGCCGGTCCATCTCCGCCAGCAGCGCCGGCGCGTCTTCGACATGTTCGAGGACATCCTGAAGGAGGATGTAGTCGAACGGACCGCGCTCCAACGTTCGCGGATCGCCGAGCTCGGTTCGCTCGCGATAACGATCGTAGCCGAAGTAGTTCGCAAACCCGCGGCTGCGCAGGTAGGTCCCGAACAGGCCGTTGCCGCAGCCGTAGTCGAGCAGCTTGTGATGTCGCCGCATACCGTGTCGAAGAAACCGGCGGAGCAGATTGCGATAGAAGATGCGCCACAGGAGTGTCAGCCGTGCGGCGGCGAAGGGATACTTCGCGTAGTAGTGATCCAGGTCGACGACGTCGAGGCAATGAATCGTGCGACATTTCGGGCATCGCCAGACCTTGAACGATTCACCGAGAAACGCGCGGATGTGGCACGGAAACGTCGCGAGTGGCGCCGTCTCTGTCGGGTCCATGCGGAAACGGCAAACGCAGCAAGATGTGCGCTGCCGCGTGTCCGGCACTGGATTGCGCACCGCATCATTTGGGGCGGCGACGGACGGGGAGGAATCATTCACACGCGGACTCCGATTCAGTGGAAAGCGCTTCGCCCAGAATCCTGCGCCTCAGGCTCTCCGTGCAAGGGATCAAGCAAGAACAGCACGCTCGGTCGCCGGATTGAACTCGCCGGCTCGGATGACCACTTGGCGAATCTCACGTTGACCTGACGCCTGGGAAGGCATCCCAAGAACCCTGCGGCAACGACGTTCCACCCACAGCCACCTGCTCAAGGAGGTGGGCCGAGCTGCACTCGGGACACACGCTCGCGAGAAGGCGATTCGCGATTGTTCGACGCGCGCGAAGACGATCCCCGGATCTCCGGCCGGAGTTTGCCATCGTCAACGGGATTCCGCCAAAGCGTCCCGTGACCGGCACGAGGCTTGTCCCGACGGCGTCGGGATTCATACTGCCCGTGTTCAACGGACGCCTGCATCATCTCGGCATCTCGGCATCGGGCGAGCCCGGACCGCCGATGCGGCGCCGGGAACCCAGGTTCCATTGTACCGATTCCCGGCCGGTCGGCTCCCCGGAGCCCGCACCGGGTCCAGAGCCCTTCAGCGGGCTGTGGAAACGCACGGACCCGCCGCCCTGCCCAGCGGCCGTTGCGCAGCGGAGAACCCGGGCGTTCCGACGCCGCCACGGGGGGTGGACGCTACCAGGAAGGCCTGTGCCGTCATCCGCCCATACCGTCATGCGCGCGTCTCCACCGCCTGACCGATCCGGGCGCTTGGATTCTGCCCGCACAGTTTGTAAGATGGTGACTGGGTTGAATGACGGATGGGGTGAGTAGTGTAGGCACGCCCTTTGCACTTTCGGTTGCGCTTGTCAACGCCCGGTGTCCCACTCGGGGTGCGCACGACCGCTGATCGGTTGCCGCGCGCCGCACCCTCTCCGCGTCTTCTTCAGGAGCCACATTTCATGACACCCACGAGCCGAATCCGAACCACCGTGATGTGCCTCGCCACGCTGTGGGCCGCCGCGCCGGTCTTCGCCGCACCCGGGGCAACACCGCTGGCGGCCAAGCCGACCGCCCTGACGCACGACGTGATGCCGTTGAAGCTGATCGACATGGTCGAGGTCAACATCCCGGATCGCCAGGCGATCAGCGCCGAGGATGACCTCCGCGAGGCGGAGGGGCGCCCGCCCCGGTACGCAATCCCCAATCCGGTTCGAATCACCCCCTGGTCCCACGGGCAGTGGGAAACCCTGCCTGACGGATCGCGGCTCTGGCGCCTGCGGGTCTCCGCGCCCGGCGCGGTCTCGATCAATCTCGGTTTCACGCGCTACCACATGCCCGAAGGCGGACGACTCTATCTCTATTCGACCGACTATCGCCGCAGCATTCGCCCCTTCACCTCGGCGGACAACCACGACCACGGGCAACTGTGGACGCCGGTTCTCCTCGCCGAACAAATCGTGCTCGAAGTGACGCTGCCGGATGAGGCGGCGGTGAGGGCGCTCGAACTGGAACTCACCTCGGTGAACTACGGCTACCGGGGCTTCGGCTCGCTGACGGCACAGGGCCGGGGCGCGACGCCCCGGTCGGGCTCCTGCAACGTGGACGTCGTGTGCCCCGAGGGCGACCTGTGGCGCAATGAGATTCCCGCCATTGCCGTCATCTCGACCGGCGGCAGCACCTTCTGCACCGGCTTCATGGTCAACAACACGGCTTACGACCTGACGCCCTACTTCATGACGGCGAACCATTGCGGGATCAACTCGGGCAACGCTCCTTCGCTCGTGGCCTATTGGAACTACGAAAACTCGACCTGCCGCGTTCCCGGCAGTCCGGAGAGCGGCGGGCCCGGCGACGGCACGCTCAATCAATTCAACACGGGCTCGACGTTTCGCGCGGCCTACAGTCCGTCGGATTTCACGCTCGTCGAACTCAGCAGCCCGCCGAATCCCGCCTTCAACGTTTCGTATGCCGGTTGGGATCACAGCAGTGCCGACGCCACCAGCGCCGTGGGCATCCACCATCCCAACACCGACGAGAAACGAATCAGCTTTGAGAACGACCCAACGACGACGACGGCCTATCTGGGAACCGCCGTGCCGGGTGACGGCACCCACGTCCGCATTACACAATGGGACCTGGGAACCACGGAGCCCGGCTCCTCCGGCTCGCCGCTGTTCAATCAGGACCATCGCGTGATCGGGCAGCTCCACGGCGGATATGCCTCCTGCACGAGCCTGACTTCGGACTGGTACGGCCGGTTCTCCGTCTCCTGGACCGGGGGCGGCAGCCCCTCAACCCGGCTCAGCGACTGGCTCGATGCGGGGAACACCGGTGCGATGTTCGTCGACACCATCTCCGGCCTGGGGATGAGCGTTACCCCCGGCGGCGACGTCATTCACTTCGGTGATGTCGGCGGACCCTTCACCAATCCGATCACGGACTACACGCTGAACAATCCTTCGCCCAATCCGATCAGCTATCGCGTCAGCCTCGCGGCCGGCACCGCGCCGCTGTTTCTCAACGGCTCGACGGCCGACGTGACCGGCATCCTGCCCGCGACCGGCGGCACCGCAATCGTCTCGGTCACGCTGGACGCGCCTGAGACCCTCCTCGCCGGCGTGTACACCCGCCAGGTGCTTTTCGAGGACCTGACCAACGGACAGAACACGACGCGCCTCCATACAATCGAGGTCGGCCAGACACTCTTCTCCGTCAGTCCGACCACGGACCTGTTGACCGGCGGGCCGACCGGCGGACCGTTCCCGGGATCGCAGGTCTACACGGTCACGAGCGATCGCCCCACCCCGGTGCAGGTCCAGGTCACCGCGAGCGACACCTGGATTTCGCTTGACGGCGGCGCCGGACCGGTCACGTTGAACCTCGTCGGCACCGGTTCGAGCGACGTGCTGACCGTCGGCATCGATCCCTCCGCCACGGCCCTGCCGCCGGGGATCTACAACGGCGTCGTGACCTTCACGAACCTCTCCGGCGGCGGCGGGGACACGACCCGGAACGTCACGCTCGAAGTCGGGCGCGTCTTCTACGCCTCGACCGATACGCCCCTGGCGATCAGCGACAACAGCACCGTGGTCAGCACCATCGACGTGCTCGATGATTTCTGCATCGGCGACGTCGATGTCGACATCGACATTACGCACACTTACATCGGTGACCTGCGCGTGACGTTGCAATCGCCATCCGGCACCACGGTGACCCTCCACGACCGGACCGGGGGATCGGCCGACAACATCGTCACGACCTATGACGACGCCACGAATCCGCCGGACGGTCCGGGACAGTTGGGCGATTTCAACTTCGGCCCTTCGCTGGGCATCTGGACCCTGACCGTTTCGGACAATGCCAGCGGCGACGTCGGCTCGCTCAACCTTTGGGCGCTCCACATTGCCGCCGTCGGGGGCAACTGCCCCACGCCGCAGCTCATCTACAGCTATCCGCTGACGATGGACCCCGGCTGGTCGATCGAGGGACAATGGGCATGGGGTAAACCCACCGGCGGCGGAGGCAGTTCGGGCAGCGCCGACCCGCTCGCGGGCTTCACCGGGACAAGTGTGTACGGCTACAACCTCAACGGCGACTACCCGAACAACATGGCGTCCGCGATGTACCTGACGACCCCCGCCATCGACTGCACCGGCCTGACGAACACGACGCTCAAGTTCCGCCGTTGGCTCGGGGTCGAATCGGCAACCTACGACCACGCGAGCATCCAGGCCTCGAACGACGGCGTGAACTGGACCACCGTCTGGGACCACACGGGCAGCTCGATATCCGGCGGAACATGGGAACTCGCGAGCCACAACATCGCGGCCGTCGCCGACGGACAGTCGACCGTCTACATCCGCTGGGGGATGGGGCCGACCGACGGTTCGGTGACCTACTGCGGCTGGAACATCGACGACGTCGAAATCTGGGCGGCCGTCAGCTCGCCGAGCACCTGCACGACCAGCCTGGGCGACATGAACGGGCTCGACGGGGCGAACGGCGACGACATCCAGGCGTTCGTGTCGTGCTATCTCGGCGGCGACCCCGGCGCGACCGGTTGCCCCTGCGCCGACATGAACACGAGCGGCGCATTCGAGGCGACGGACGTCAGCGACTTCGTAACATGCCTGCTCGGTCTGGGTTGTCCCTGATCCGCGCCGAGCGGGATACAGCGCGACCGCGCTCCGTCGCCGCGGGGAGGAGGAAGTCGCTTCCTCCCTCCCGCGGGCGACGCGCGGCAACACCGCCGGCGGACGGCTGACAGCTTCTTCCCGATGGGAGTCATTCAGAACTCGGATTCTTCGCGCTCGTTCGAGCTTTCGGCGTCGCGGTCTTCCAACCCTTCAAGCACGAGCTTGGCCGGAATGGTGCCCGACTCGCAGAAGGTCGAGAGGATGTCCACGATTTCCGAATAGGGCACGGCGAATCCGACGCGCTGTTCGCCGTCGATCTGCCGCGGCGCGTCGCCCAGAAACGCGATCAACTCCGCGACCCCAAACGGTGCCTTCAGGTCGGGTGAGACCCGGCCGTTCCGCTTGTTGCGAAACTTGAATGTCAGGCAATCGTCGCCCACATCCGCGCTGAGTTGGGTGACCAGCCGCCGGCCGTCGTCCCGCTCGCCGGGAAACATCGCCGGAGGCCGGCACCGCATCTGCCGCCCGAACAGGGCGATCCGGGGCACGCGGGCGCGGTGGATATAAACCAGGAAGGCGCCGCCGCTGTCGACGCTGTCGAGGATGAGGTTGTCCTTGTCGAGCACCTTGGATTCGATGGCGGGATGCGGCCGGCTCCGCAGGGCCTTGTACGCCGCGATGCGGACGGTGTTGTCCGGATCGTCGAGGAGCTTGCGAAGGTATTCCCCCGAGGCGTACATGCGCAGGGCCCAGCCGAGTTCGTAGATCGCCTGCATCCGAAACGGACTCTTTGGATCGAGGGCTTCCCGCGCGACGATCTCAAGCCCGTCGCGGTCCGCAAGACGGAGGCCTGTCCGGGCAGCGAAGAAGCGAACGTCCCGGGACGCGTCACCATAGAGTCGCTGGATCTCCGGTAATGCGATTTTCCCGACGGCCTCCAGCGCCAAAGCAATCGAGTTGTAGTCCGGCTCCGGGCCCTTGAACTCCCGAATCAAGCCGCGGATGCGCGCCTGGATTCCCTGTCGGTTGGCGTCCAGGGGCGTGTGCAACACGCGGTTCAGGAAATAGGCCCTGCGATCCCGGTAGTCCGGCGGAGTAATCAACTCGACCAACGATGCGCTCTCGCCGAGCGCGATCGGGCTCTCGCCCGCATACCGATCATTGAGCTGGCGTTCGATCTTCTTGGCGACGCTCGGGCTCGGGTCGGTCAGCACGAGCCGAATCTTGCGAGGCTTGCGGACAAGCCCGCCGCCCAGGACCACGCCGCGCCGCAGGTCCACGTGGTCCGTCGGCCGGCCATGCCGATCAAACGGGCTGACGAAGAGCGGACCCGAGGCGATGGCCACGGTCTTGCCGCTCAAGACGCCGCTGGGGGTCTCGGCATAGCGCCGCAGGTCGCCCAGCACCAGCCGCCCCCCCACAAGCGATTTCGCCTCGCTGCCCATCGCCCGGACGTAGACGTCGAACCGGTCGCCCTTGCGGGCGCCCGCCGGGACAAAGCCGGTCAGTTCCACCATGGTCGAGTCCCGGCTGTTGAGGACATCCAGCGGCGGGAGGCCCGGTCCGCCGATCTCCTGCTGCCGCCGCATCTCTTTCACCAGGAAGTTGCGGACGATCTCCGGACCGTCGCGCCCACCGGTGTCGACCAGATCCACCACCAGGCCGAAACCCCGCACCTGATTCATCCGGGTGCCTTCGACCGTGACCAACGGCGCAATCGTGCCGCGAACCGCCAGGCTCGGCGATTCCTCGCCCGGTCCGGCCGCGGGCTGACTGCCGCCGCGCTTCATCCACAACCGTCGCCACTCCGCCTGTGTCATGCAACCCGAGACCGACAGCGAGAGAACGAGCAGAATGAGGGCGGGCTTGCGATGGCGCTTCCGCCCGGGATGTTTCGCACAGCGCGGCCTTCGGCCGCAACTCAACCGTGGCACAGGCGTCCCGCCTGTGGCTCCACCGGCGAGACGCCGGCGCCACAAGGAAACGGTTCTCGGGGTGCGTTCTGAAACCTTTGTGGCACGCCCGTCCCGCCCGTGTGCGCGCCGCCGAGACGACGGTGCCGCAGGGCTCTCAAGACGCACGCTTGGCGATCTAAATAGTAAAATCATGGGCGGGGCCGGATTGGGATGTTCTGGGCGGACGAACCTTCAACTCGGGCGTCGTGCCGATGACGGTGCAGCCGGCCGGGACGCTCGATGTCAGGAACGTCGAGCCGCCGATCGTGCTGCCCTCGCCGAGGACCGTATCGCCGCCGAGAATCGTCGCGTTGGCATAGATTGTCACATTGTCTCGGACGGTGGGATGGCGTTTGTATCCGCGGACCATCCGGCCGCGTTCATCCTTGAGGAAACTCAGCGCCCCGAGCGTCACGCTCTGATACACCTTGACATTGTCGCCGATCTCGGTCGTCTCGCCGATGACGACGCCGGTGCCGTGGTCGATGAAGAATCGCTTGCCGATGCGGGCGCCGGGGTGGATGTCGATGCCCGTGCGCAGATGGGCCCATTCGGACATGGCGCGGGGGATGAGCGGGACCTCCATTTCGTAGAGTTCATGGGCATAGCGATGGACGGTCACGGCGATGAGGCCGGGATAGGCGAAGATCACCTCGTCGGTGTTCGCCGAGGCGGGATCGCCGTCGTAGGCGGCCTGGACGTCCATCGCCAACATCGCGCGGATATCGGGAATCCGGTTCAGGAATCGTTCGGCCAGCTCGCGGGCACTCGTGTCAAACGGCAGCGCCTGGTCCGTCGGACCGGTCGGATCGTAATGCCCCTGGACTTCGTTCATGTGGCAGAGCGCCAGGAACACCTGCATGTAGACCGCCTGCGCCAGTCGGGGCAACAGCTCGCCGACGTGATACCGAACGTTGTCGAAAGATAGGTTCTGCCTGCCGAAGTAGCCGGGATAGGAAATCTCGAAGAGCAGGTCGACGATCCGGATCACTTCTTCCCGGGTCGGCATGTAGCCGCGGCCGATGTGTCGCGTGATGGGCTCGGCGACATAGCTGTCGACCACGCGATCGACGAGGCGCGTCAGGCGATCATCAATGTCGAACTCACCGATCACGATCGTGGGGGCTCCTCTGATCACCCGGCGCTCGATCCGCCGGTCGGTCCGCTAACGGGGACGGCCGCATCGGCTCGCGACAACCGCGCTCGCCGGTGCGCCCGTGGGATTATACCCGGGCCAACCCCGGCATGGCCACCGGCAGCGCCGACACAATCCGGCGAGGACGCTTTCCCTCCAGGCGAGGCGGTGTTATAAGGAACTCCAACAGAACCCGGTGACTGATTCGCCGCCGGCCGCGTGGAGCCGCGCGGGCTGAAGCCCGTTGCTCAGCGGAAGATCGCACCCATGGATTACCGATCTCTTGGAAACACGAGTGTGATCGGCCTGCAATGGGGGGATGAGGGCAAGGGGAAGATCGTCGATCTGCTCACCGAGCACTTCGACGTGGTCGTCCGGTATTCCGGCGGGGCCAACGCCGGGCACAGTGTCCGAATCGGCGACGAACACTTCGCCTTGCATCTGGTCCCCAGCGGCATTCTTCGGGCCGAGGTCTTGTGCGTCATCGGCCCGGGCGTCGCCCTCGATCCCGAGAGTCTGCTTGCTGAAATCGACGGACTGCGCGCCCGAAACATCCGCGTCGAAGAGAACCTGCGCATCTCCGACCGGGCCCATCTGGTCATGCCCTACCACAAGAAGCACGACCGGCTGGCCGAGGCCCGGCTCGGGCCGGATCGGAAGATCGGAACGACCTCCCGGGGCATCGGCCCCTGCTATGCAGACAAGATGATGCGCGGCCCGGCATTCCGAGTGGGCGATCTGTATCACCCGGAAGACTTCCGCCGGCGTCTCGCGACCGTGATCGGCGAACGCAACCGACTTTTCGCCGCGCTCTACCACGACGACGAGCCGCTGGATGCCGACCGGGTCGCTGAGGCCTGTCTACGTATCGCCGATCGCCTTGAACTCCATGTGATCGACACGACGCCCGTGCTCCATGACGCCTTGTCCCGCGGCCGCCGTCTGCTCCTGGAGGGCGCGCAGGGGGCCATGCTCGACCTGGACCACGGAACCTTTCCCTACGTGACGAGCAGCACCTGCACCTCGGCCGGCGCCGCGTCCGGGGCGGGTGTTCCGCCCGGAGCGATTCAAAGCACGGTCGGCATCGTCAAGGCCTATGCGACACGGGTGGGGGCCGGGCCTTTCCCGACGGAGCTGAACGACGCAACCGGTGAGGAGATCCGCCGTCGCGGACACGAATACGGCACGACGACCGGCCGCCCGCGCCGGTGCGGCTGGTTCGATGCCTATGCGGCTCGCTATGCCGCGGCCCTGTCGGGGGTCACCCAACTCGCGGTCATGCACCTCGACACGCTGAGCGGCCTGCCGGAACTGCGAATCTGCACCGGCTATCGCCATCGGGGCGAGCCGCTGCGCGGGTTTCCGGCTCATTGGCGCGTCCTGCGGGAGATCGAGCCGGTTTATGAGACCTTGCCGGGCTGGCGCGAAGATCTCGCCGCGACAACCGCGATCGAACACTGGCCCGCCGCCGCTCGTCAATATGTTGATCGAGTCGAAACGCTGCTCGGGGTGCCGGTGACGCTGGTAAGCGTCGGGGCCGATCGGCTCGCAACCCTCCATCGGGATGGTACACTACGGCTTGCGGGCACGACAGCCTGACGACACGGAGCACGGCGGACACTGAGCCCATGCCTACGCTTGAATCCCTGGATCCACGGGTGGAACTCGGCATTCCCCCCGATCGGCTGCCGCGGCATGTCGCCATCATCATGGACGGCAACGGCCGCTGGGCGCGGCAGCGCAATGTGGAACGCGTCCGCGGCCACGAGGCCGGCGCGGCAAACGTCCGCGAGATCGTCACGCACTGCGCGCGCCTCGGCCTCGACTGCCTGACACTCTACAGCTTCAGCACCGAAAACTGGAAGCGGCCCATCGACGAAATCGCCCACCTGATGAAGCTCTACGTCAAGTACCTCATCAAGGAACGCGGCGAGATCATGGATAACGACGTTCGTCTCATTCAGATCGGCCGCCGCGCGGGCCTGCCGGACGAGGTGCTCCGAGAGCTGGATGAGACCGTTTCAATGTCGAAGAACAACCGCGGCATGCGGCTCTGCCTCGCATTGAACTACAGCAGCCGCGTTGAGCTGGTCGACGGCATCCGCGCGATCGCGCAACGCGTCGCCGCCGGCGAACTTGCGCCCGAGCAGATCGACGAACAAACCGTGAGCAACGCGCTCTATACGGCCCAGGTGCCGGACCCCGACCTGCTGATCCGAACGGCGGGCGAGATGCGGGTGAGCAATTTCCTGCTCTGGCAGATCAGCTATGCCGAATTGTACGTCACCGACGCCTTCTGGCCGGACTTCCACCCTGAAGACCTCAACCGGGCCCTCCAGGAGTATGCCCGGCGAGACCGTCGTTTCGGCCGCGTCTCCTGATCCGGCCGGCCCCCATTCATCCGGGAGATCGAGCGTGGGATTGAGTGTTCCTGTGCTGCTGCTCGGCGTCGCCGTCGGGGCCGGGGCTGACGCGCTCTCGGCGAACCTGCGCGACTATCTGCTGGCCGAACGCGCCTCCGAACGGCGGGTACTGGAAAAGAAGATTCTGGCGACAGACGGCCTGACGGCGGACAAGCTCGCCCGCGAGATCCGAGGACTGGCACTCTGGGACGCCCAGCCGCCGGGCGACGCGCGGGTCACGCTCCGTCTCCGGAAGGGCGCGTCCTCGGAAAAATGGGTCTGGCTGCACACGCCGGCAGACTACGACCCGGAAAAACGATGGCCCCTGATCCTGGCGTTCCACGGTGCGGGCGGCAACCCGAAAGGAATGCTTGATTACACTCTCCGCCTTCTGGGCGACGAACGAGAGGCGTTCATCGTCGCGGCGCCGAACTGGATCGGCGCGGTCGAACCCGTCGGAGACGCCCGGCCGCCGCGGATGCGCGCGCTGGGCTTCACGAATCCGCCCCACAGCGTCGGGCAGCCGCGGGCACTGATCCGGGTGCTGCGACGACGGTTCCATATCGACAACGACCGTGTCTATGTTGTCGGCTACTCGATGGGAGCGAGCAACGCCTGGATGGCCGCCATCATGCACGCCGACTGTTTCGCGGGCGTCGTGCCGCTCTCTCACGTGCTGCAGATCATCGGCGGAACGATCCTCTATCCCGAACTGCTGCCCAACTGTCGAAACACGCGCATCCTCTTCTGCTGGGGCGGGAAGGACGTGCTGGACGCCAAGGGAGCGGTCTCCAAGACCGGCGGCATCGCGGGCCGCAGCCGCGAGATGGTCAAGATCATCCGCAAGCTGGGGCTCAAGCGAATCAAACACTTCGAGCTGCCGGATGCCGGGCACCGGGATGTCATCCCACCGGCCGACGCCCTGCGAAAGCTGCTGCATCGACGGCGGCGGCACTATCCCAAACACGTCCGCCAGACTTTTCGTCTGGCCGAACAAAGCCGGGCCTATTGGGTCTCGGCCCTGCAACTACAAGGCGAGCCGCTACCGGGCGGCAACCTTCAGATCACGGTCCGGCCCGGTGAGGATCCCGAGGCGGCCAAACGCCGCGAGTTGATCGAGAGCCTCGGCCTGATCGAGGCACGATGCAAGGGACAGCGAATCCAGCTTCGGTCGCGACGAGCGACCCGCGTCGTCCTGCTGCTGAGCGACGAGTTGCTCGACCTGGACAAACCCGTGAAGATCGTGCGCGGCAAGAAGAAGGTCTTCTCCGGGAAGATTCGACGAGACCTGCGTGTGATGTTGCGGCAGGCCGCTCACGGATGGGATTTCGACCGGTTGCCTTCGGCGCGGGTGGTCATCCCCGTCGCGGGCAAGATCAAGTTCGGGTATCCCCGCGAGCGGCGCTGATGCGCGCGGGACGTGAACCGAGGTGGCGCGATGGGTTTTCCGCCGGTGGATGAACAAATGTCGGTGCTCGAGCGCGGGTGCGAGGCCATCTACACCCGGGACGAGCTGCGCAAGCGATTGGCGGCGGCACGCGCAGCGAATCGGCCGCTCCGGGTCAAGCTGGGCATGGACCCCACGGCGCCGGACATCCACCTCGGCCACACGGTGGTTCTCCGGAAGATGCGACAGTTCCAGGACCTCGGTCACCGGGCCGTGCTCATCATCGGTGATTTCACGGCGCGCGTCGGCGACCCCTCCGGCAAGAGCAGGACACGCCCCGTCCTGGATGAGCGGACGATCCGGGCCAACGCCGAGACCTATTTCCAACAGGCCGGCCGCGTTCTGGATACCGCCGAGGACAAGCTTGAAATCCGCTATAACAGCGAATGGCTTGCGAAGATGGATCTGGCCGACATTCTGCGCCTGACGGGGATGATGACCGTCGACCAGATGCTCCAGCGGGAAAACTTCAAGCTGCGTCGAAAGAAGAACGTCGAGATCATCATGACCGAGTTGATGTATCCCCTCATGCAGGCCTACGACTCGGTCATGATCGACGCGGACGTCGAGCTCGGCGGCACCGACCAGACCTTCAACAACCTGGTCGGACGCGACCTGATGCCGAAGTACGGCAAGCCCGCGCAGCTCGTCCTGATCCTGCCGATTCTGCGCGGGCTCGACGGAACCGAGAAGATGAGCAAGTCGCTCGGCAACTACGTGGGCCTGACCGACTCGGCCAAGGACATGTTCGGCAAAACCATGAGCATCGCGGACACGCTGATGGGGGAGTGGTTCACGCTGCTGACCGCAATCCCGCGGGAGGAAATCAAGACCCTCGTCGATTCGTCAAGGACCCATCCGCGCGACGCCAAGTTGCGCCTGGCCAAGAACATTGTCGGCCAATACTACGACCGTGAAACGGCCGACCATGAAGAGCAACTGTGGCAGAAGGTCATGGTCGAAGGCGGCTTGCGCGACGACCTGCCGAGTTGCCCGCTCTCGCGCGAACATCTCGAAGCCGACGGCACGATCTGGCTGCCCAAGCTCCTGAAGGTGACGGGGCTGGCTTCCTCCACGAGTGAGGCGCGGCGGCTCATCGCGGGGGGCGGCGTGTCGGTCGATCGCGAGAAAGTGACCGATCCGGCGGCCGGCGTCAGGCCGGCCGACGGCATGATTCTCCAGATCGGCAAGCGCCGGGCGGCGAAACTGGCGCTGAAGTAGGGCGTCGGCCGCCTCCCTGCCTTTGCCGCCGGAAAGGCGCTGTACGACTCACGTCGAGAGTCTTCTCGTCTTGCGAGGAAACCTGTGGCACCGGCGTCTCGCCGGTGGAGCCGCAGGCGGGACACCCCTGCCACAGCTTGGTTGCGGCCGAAGGCCGCGCGGTGTTACTGGTCGAGTTGAACGCTGGCCAGGCCGCTCGACACGTCGTCGCAGAACTCGAAGATCTTGTCGAGGCCGGTGACGAGAAAGACGCCCCAGACGCCGGTCTGGATGCCGCAGAGGCGCAGCTTGCTGCCGGGTTCGCTCAGCATGAGCTTCCGCAGCCGCAGCAGCTTCGCGATGTTGGACGAGTTCAGAAAATGGATGGCGGACAGATCGAGCACGACGTGGCAACCGGGGTGTTGCTCGGCGGTCTCCTGGAGCTGGTTCATATCCTCTGAGAAGAGAGGATCATCCTGAAGCTCAGCCAGAAGGATGTTGTCCGACCAGTTCTTGACGGGCATACGGAACTCCGCCCATGGCGCCTCGGCCTTCTCGACCGAATCCACCCTATCGGCCTTTGCATCGCCTGTCAATCAACGGGCGATGTGTCGGGAAACCGAGGGGCCATG
>JBHHUY010000015.1:0-25344 GCA_046753965.1 Phycisphaerae bacterium | reverse complement strand
AGCGCCGGGATGTCCTGGTTTTCATGGCGGCGGTCGGCGACCGGGGTCCGACCCTGATCGGGGAGGAGTTCGACGCGAACCTCGGGATCGCCGGCAAGGTCGCGGCGACGGGCGAGGCCGTGATCGTGCCGGACGTCCACCAGAACGAGGCCTTCTTTCGCGGCATCGACGCGAAGAGCAGCTTCGAGACGCGCGGGCTGATCGCGGCCCCGCTGGTCTGGAAGGACTCGGTGATCGGCGTCGTCGAGGTGCTGAACAAGATCGGCGGCGGGGCCTACGACGATGATGATCTGACACTCCTCCAGCTCTTCGCGAATCTCGCGGCGAGCGGCGCGCACAACGCCGTCGAGCACGAGACGGTTGTCCGCGAGAATCGGAATCTTCGAGCGACGCTTCGAGTCCGGACCCCCATCATCGGGACATCGGCCGCCCTCCGCCAGGTGACGGACATGATCAACCGGGTGGCGGGCAGCAACGCGACGGTTCTTCTGCTCGGCGAGACGGGCACCGGCAAGGAGCTCACCGCGAGGCAGATTCACGCCGCCAGCCCCCGATGCGACAAGGCATTCATCGCGATCAACTGCGCCGCCTTGCCGGAGACCTTGTTGGAGAGCGAGCTCTTCGGCCATGAGAAGGGCGCCTTCACGGGGGCCCACGCGGAGAAGATCGGCCGTTTCGAGATGGCCGACGGCGGCACCTTGTTTCTTGACGAGATCGGCGACATCTCCCCGAACACGCAAGTGAAGCTGTTGCGGGTGCTTCAGGAGAAGGAGTTTGTCCGCGTCGGGGGGACGCGAACCATCGCGACCGATGCCCGGATCATCGCCGCGACGAACCGCGATCTGCACAAAGCCCAGGAGAAAGGCGAGTTCCGGGAGGACTTGTACTATCGCTTGAACGTTTTTCCGATCCAGATTCCGCCGCTGCGTCAGCGCCGGGAGGACATTCCACTGCTGGTGGATCATTTCGTCAACGTCTCCGCGAGCGAGCTGGGCTGCCCGAAGCCCGAGGTCGGTGATGCCGCCGTGGCCCTGCTGGCGGGCTACGGATGGCCGGGAAACATTCGCGAGCTTCAGAATGTTGTCGAGCGCGCGGTGCTGCTGGCCGACGGCGGCGTGGTCACGCCCGAGCATCTGCCGCGGGAAATCGTGGGCGACGAGGCGTTGCCGGAGACCGCCAAGGGGGAATCCTCGCTGCGGGGCTACGAGAAGGCGCTGATCGTCAAGGCCCTGCGTGAGAACGGTTGGAATCAATCTCAAGCGGCGCGCAGCCTGGGCATCAGCCGCGACAATCTCCGCTACCGTGTGAAGAAGTACGGCATCCAGAAGACGCCGTGAGTGCGGCCGGAAGCGCGACCGTCGCGACTTCGACAATCGGGTCGCCGTGCGGCGGTCCGGCTTTGTGATTCAGGACGGAACCCCCCGCGCATGGCGACTCGCAGCAAGCTCGATCGCACGCGTGGCGGCGGGGCGGGGGCCGCCCCGTCCGGGGGGCGCTGGCTTCCCGCGGTTGTCGTGATCGCGGGACTTGCGGCCTATGCCAACTGTTTCGGCGGTCGGTTCATCCTGGACGACAACCAGCGGATCATCCAGAACACCGGTATCCAGATCGTCTCCTCTCTGTGGGATCTGGTCACGCAGGGTAGCCGGCCGGTGCTCTATCTTTCTCTCGCCGCCAACTTCGCCGTGGGCGGACTGAACGTCTGGGGCTACCACGCCTTCAATCTCGCCGTCCATCTGCTCGCGGCCCTGACGTTGTTCGGCATCGTGCGGCGCACCCTTCTCACCCCGCCTCTCGTCGACCGCCATGGCCGCTCGGCCGCCAGCTTCGCCCTCGTGTGCGCGCTCATCTGGGTCGTCCATCCGCTGACCACGCAGAGCGTGACCTACATCATCCAGCGGGCCGAGTCGATGATGGCGCTGTGCTACCTGTTCACGCTCTACTGTGTCATCCGCGGCGACGAAGTCGCGCACGCGGCCGGCGCGCCGACGCCGGATGGCAAACACCCGGCCGCCCAGCCGGCGCAATTGCCCGAAACCTACTGGTACGTTCTCGCGGTCGGCGCCTGTTTTCTCGGCATGGGGTGCAAGCAGGTCATTGCGACCGCCCCGATCGTCGTGCTTCTCTACGATCGATGCTTTCTCTCGGAGTCGTTCGCCGGGGCGCTCCGCAGACGGTGGGCATTGTATCTGGGCCTCGGCGCCACCTGGGCCGTTCTGGTTGCGACCGGGGCTTTGCGCGGCATCTTGAACCCGAGCGAGGCCGGCCGCGCCACCATCGGCTTCGGCGTCCGGTCCTTCTCCGCGCTCGACTACGCCCGCAGCCAACCGGGTGTGATTCTGCACTATCTCCGGCTGTCGGTCTGGCCGCATCGCCTGTGTCTGGACTATCTCTGGCCCGTGGCGCGATCGGCCGGTGACTATGTGCCCCAGTTGCTGGTCCTGGCGGGTCTGTTCGGTCTGTCCGCCTGGGCGTTCGTGCGGCGGTCGGCCGCGGGGTTTCTGGGCGTCAGCTTCTTCCTGATTCTCGCGCCGACTTCCAGTTTCGTGCCGATCCAGGACATCGCCTTCGAGCACCGGATGTACCTCCCGCTGGCCGTCGTTGTGATTCTGTTGGCGGCGGCGGGGAAACGGATGATCGGCGCGGTTGCCGTGCGGCGCTCGATGGCTCCGCCGGCGCGGCGGCTCGCCGGTGCGGCGGTTGTTCTGCTCGTTGTCGCGGGCTTTTCCTTCGGCACGCTTCGCCGCAATCAGCAGTATCACGACATCGAGACCATGTGGAACGATGTGTTGGCCACGAACCCCAACAACCCGCGGGCCTATTTCGGTCTGGGGCGCGCGCAGGCGCAAAAGGGTCGCCTCGACGAAGCGATTGAAAGCCTCACCCGCGCGATCCGGCTTTCTCCGCGCTTCGCCGAGGCCCACTTCAATCTCGGCACGGTTTATTACGACCAAGGGGAGATCGACAAGGCGATCGAACAGTATCGCGAGGCCCTGCGGATCGAACCGACGCTGATCGTCGCGCTCAACAACCTGGCCGCGACCCTCCAACAACAGGGCGAGTTCGAGGAGGCCATGGAGTACTATGAGAAGGCCCTGGCCGTCAACCCGCGTTTCGCCGGCGCCCATGCGAATCTCGGGGCGGCGCTGCTCGCGCTGGGCCGGCATGACGAGGCGATTGAGCAGCTTCGCGAGGCGATTCGGCTCGATGCCCGCCTCCCCACGGCTCATCGCGACCTGGCCAAGGCGCTGGCGGCGTCCGGCGCCGTCGATGAGGCGGTCGCCTCCTGGGCTCGGCTGGTTCGATCCGACCCGCGCGATCCGCGTACGCATTGCAGTCTCGGCAAAGCTCTGCTCGAGGCGGGCAAGCCGGACCAGGCCGAAGCGCTCTTCCGCCGCGCGTTGGAGATACGCCCGACCTGGGCCGAGGCGCACAACGATCTGGGCGTTTGCCTCTCCAAGCAATCGAAATACCGGGCCGCGCTGGTTGAGTTCAAGGAAGCCTTGCGATTGAAGCCCGATTTCAAGGGCGCCTCGGACAACCTGACCCGCGCTGTCGCCGCCGCGCGGCGACAGCAATCGAACGCGGCGGGGTCGGTCGATCCGGATGCGGTCGCGGCCTATGAGCGGGGCAACACCTTCGCCCGACAGGGCAACCTGGAGGATGCGGCCGCGGCTTACCGTCAGGCGCTGGAAACCTCGCCGGACTATGTGGAGGCGCGGGTGAATCTGGGCGTCATGTTGGCGCGGCAGGGCAGGCTCGATGAGGCCGTCAAGGCCTATCGCGAGGCCCTGCGGATCAGGCCGACCCACGCCGACGCACATTACAATCTCGCCAATGCCCTCCGCGCTCGCAATGACAACGAAGGGGCCGTCGCCGAATACGAGCGCGCTCTGGAGGCCAGACCGGACTACACCGAGGCGCTGATCAATCTCGGCACGCTCTTGCAGAAGGCCGGCCGGCTCGAGGAAGCGATCGAGCGCTATCGCTCGGCGTTGAAGGGCGATCCTCGGAATCTGGCGGCGAGGTGCAACCTGGCCGCGGCGCTGGCCGCGGCGGGGCGGCTGGATGAAGGAATCGAGGAAGTGCGCAAGGCGCTGGCGGTCGATCCCGCCTATCCCCCGGCTCGCTCGTTGCTCAAGGGATTGGAGGCGGCGCAAAGCGCGCCCACGACGCAACCCTGACAGCGCTGGGTTCTCGCGGAAACCGCTTCTTCACGGGCGCGGCTCTGCCTTCACACGCAGTTTGTCGAGTGCGTTCTCAGGCGCTGCCTCGCCCGGCTTCTTCGATGCCCTGCCTGGCGAGTGCTTCTTCGATCGTGTCTACGATGAGCGGGTAGTAGGTATTGAGGGCGCAATCAATGTCCTCTCGGCGGGGGCATGATCCGTGCTCATCTTCAGAATGGCAGGCCGCGCAGACGCGATCGCGAAGGACGTCGACGTACGGATCGATCTGCCTGGAGTGGGTCTCCTGGACGATCCGAACGACATCATCCAGGTTGCTGAAGAGCGAACAGGGCCGTTCCTTCGGCAGGCTGCAGGCGGCCTGCCGCGTGAGCCGCACGCAGCTCGGACAGATCCTCTCGCGCAGGTCGCGCTCAATCGATCTCAGGTTGACGACCACTTCAGACCTCCAGTCTTCCGGCCCGACAACTGGTCGCAATGTCGTCATGTTGACGTCGCCTGTCGAATCGACCGATCTTCGGACCGGCGGGGCGGCGACTGCGTCCCCTCATTGATCGCGGATACGGGCTGCAAGGCGGGTGCCAGCTACGGCCTGCGTCAAACGGAGGAAGCGGACGCCGCGAATCATCGCACGGTTGCGGAACCGTCCGCAGCACGGCGGAGAAATCCACAGCCCTCCGCGCGCCAAGGTTGATTTCGCGCTCCATCGTCCCCCGGCATGAGAGTTGATAATCCTACCTCCGCTCTTGGAGCCGACTCGAAGCAGCGGGCGATCCCCAGCGTCATGCCGGCTCGGGTCAGAACAGGCTGGTCATCGTTTATGGGACAGGATTCGTCGACACCTCGGCCGGGCGATTCGGCCTCCCGGTCCGATACGGGCTATCGTCTGCGGCAGGAATCCGCCAAAGACCCGAGCGGCGGATCGGGCCCGGCGGACGCGGCGTCGGGCGCCGGCGATTGCTCGAATGCCGAGTCATCCGGCGCCGACCGAGGCCGACCGACGTTGGGACCGCGGCTGACCCGCATCGGGCGGAACCGCTACAATCTTGTCATGTCGGCCGATCTCTTCCGAAGCATGAAGGCCTATGTCGGCTTTGCTGAGGAGGATGCTCGGACACTGGCCGACCTCAAGCATCTGCTGAGGCCCTGTTTTCGCGGGATTGTGACGAAGTTTTACGAAGCGGTCGCGCGGGACCCTTGCGCGCGGACGATCCTGCAGGCCCGGCCGGGTCGCCGGGAGGGGCTCGAGCAGACGCTCTGGGTCTGGCTGAACGAGCTGTTCAGCGGGCGCTACGGCGAGGCCTATTTCGAGAACCGCTGCACGATCGGCAGGATGCATGTCCAGGTGGAGTTGCCCCAGCATTACATGTTCACGGCGATGAACGTGATCCGGTTGATGCTGGAAGAGCGCATCCTGGCGCTGGATCCTCAGACGGCGCCTCGCCGGCTGGCGGCGCTGCACAAGATTCTGGACCTCGAACTCGCGATCATGAACGAGACCTATCGAGAAGACCTGATCCGCCACATGAAGATCGCCGAGCACACCGAATACGAGGCGAAGCTCAGCGCTTCGGAGCATCTGGCCGCCGTGGGCCAGTTGGCCGCTTCGCTTGCCCACGAGATCAAGAATCCGCTCGCCGGGATCAGCGGGGCGATTCAAATCCTCGGCGCCGGGCTCGCCGGCGATCACCCGCACAAGGAGATCATCACCGAGGTTCTCAATCAGATCGACCGGCTCGATGCCGCCGTCAAGGACGTCCTTGTTTATGCCAGGCCGAAGCCGCCCGATCCGGCGCGGGTCAACCTGGGCCGGGCCCTGGAGCGGGCCTTGCTGCTGTTTCGGGCGCAGCCGGCGTTTCGTGGGGTCAACGTGACGTGCGAGGATCTGAGCGGGGAGTACATCGTCGAGGTCGATGAGACGCAAATCCAGCAGGTCTTCGCCAATCTGATTCTCAACGCGGCGCATGCCTGCGAAAGCGGCGGCAGGATCTTCTGCCGAATCGGACGCGAGGACGGCCGGGTTCGCGTGACCATCGAGGACGACGGCATCGGCATTCCCGAGGAGATTCTTCCTCGCGTCTTTGAGCCCTTCTTCACCACGAAGGCCAAGGGAACCGGTCTGGGCCTGCCGATTTGTCGGCGCATCATCGAGGCCCACCATGGTACACTTGAGCTCCAGAGCGAAGCAGGCGGCGGTACGCGAGTGACTGTTCTTCTTCCCGGCCAGATATGACCAAACCACGCATTCTCATCATCGAAGACGAGAAACTGATTCGCTGGTCGCTGCGGCAACAGTTTCAAGACGAAGGCTATCTGGTCGAGGACACCGAGACCGGCGGCGAAGGCCTGGCCAAGCTCGAGCAGGCAATCTTCGATCTGGTCATGCTGGACTACAAGCTGCCGGACATGACCGGTCTCGAAGTGCTCCGGCGGATTCGCGAACAGGACGAAGACATCGTCGTTCTGATCATGACCGCCTACAGCAACGTGGAAGATGCGGTGGAGGCGATGCGTCTCGGCGCCTACGACTATGTCAGCAAGCCGTTCAAGATCGACCAGCTCATGCTGACGGTCCACAAGGCGTTGGAGACGACGCGGTTGAAACGCGAGGTCCGAGACTTCAGGGCGCGGATGAAGAAGGACTTCGGATTCGATCGGATCCTGGGGAATTGCCCGGCGATGATCGAGCTTTTCGAGCTGATTCGGGATGTGGCGCGGAGCGGCGCCTCAACGGTCTTCCTCCGCGGCGCGAGCGGCACAGGCAAGGACCTGGTGGCCAAGGCGATTCACTACAACTCGGATCGCGCCAGCCGCCCGTTCATGAACATCACCTGCACCGCCATCAGCGAGACCCTGCTCGAAAGCGAGCTGTTCGGTCACGAGCGCGGCGCCTTCACCGACGCCAAGCAACTGAAGAAAGGGCTGTTGGAACTCGCCGACGGCGGCACCGTGTTTCTCGATGAGGTCGGCGACATGCCGGCGAGCCTCCAGGCGAAGCTCCTGCGATTCCTGGAGGAGAAGACCTTCCGCAGGGTCGGCGGGGTTCGGGACATCGAAGTGGACGCGCGGGTGATCGCCGCGACCAACCGCGACATCGAGAAACTGATCGAGGCGGGTGACTTCCGCGAGGATCTGTTCTATCGCCTGAACATTATTCCGATCTATCTGCCTCCGCTTCGCGAGCGCGGCGACGACATCCGGCTGATCGCCGAGTACTACGTCGATCTCTTCGCCAAGGAGTTCCGGCGGGGATCGCGAAACCTCTCTGCCGAGGCGGTCAACAAGCTGCTGCACTACGCCTGGCCCGGCAATGTGCGCGAACTTCGCAACACGATCGAACGCGCCGTCCTCCTCGCCAAGAACGCCACGCTCGCCCCCCACGATCTTGTCCTGGGGACCGTCAGCCAGGGGCCCTCGACGATTCCGATCGAGCTCCCGCCGGACGGCATCAGTCTTCAGACCATCGAGGAGCAACTTGTTCGAAAGGCGCTCGCCCAGACGGGCAACAACCAGACCAAGGCGGCGAAGCTGTTGCACCTCTCCCGGGATCAACTCCGCTATCGCATGGAGCGCTACGGGCTCATCTGATTCGCGCCGGCCGAAGAGGAATCGAACCCATGACCGACACGCGCCGCCTCGAGCGACTGATGCGGGGCCGTCATCCCTGCATTCTCATTCCAACTTGTGAGGAGTCCTACGTCCTCGGCCTGATCCGCAGCGTCGTCACGCGCTCGCCGCAGGTGCTGCGAATCTGGTCGCTCAATGGGGGCGTCCGGGACGGGCTGCTCGCCGATCAACCGCCGGTTCCCGAAACCGAGCATCCCGCCGCAGCGCTGTATTACTTCCTCAAACTGCCGGGCGTTTCCGTGCATGCCATGTGCGATCTTGCCGGCCACTTGTCCGATCATCGCCTCCTCCGGCTCCTGCGCGATCTGATCGAGCACTGTCGCGAGAGCGGGAACCAGCTCATTCTCATCGACGGAACGGATCAGCTCCCGCCGGTGATCGCCGCGAATTCGACGCGCTTTGAAATCACACTGCCCAACGACAACGAAATCCGGCAGATCGTCCGCGAGACGCTCCGCCGCATGGATGCCCGGAACAGGATCAACGTCGAGATCAGCAAGACGGCTTACCAGGCCGTCATCCGAAACCTCAGCGGGCTGACCCGGCGGCAGGTAGAGCAAGTCGTCATTGAAACGGTCGCCGAGGATCGGCGCTTCGACGCCGAGGACCTCCACACCGTCCTGCTTCGAAAACGCCAGATGATTCAGAGCGGCGGGCTGTTGGAATTCATCGAGACGCCGGTCGACCTGAGCGCGATCGGCGGCATGGGTCGCCTCAAGCGATGGCTCCGTCTGAGAGAGGACGTCTTTTCAGAGAAGGCGGCGGCGTTCGGCCTGACCGCGCCGCGCGGCATCCTGCTTCTCGGCGTGCAGGGGGCCGGCAAGAGCTTCTGCGCCAAGGCGATCGCCACGGCCTGGCAACGCCCGCTGTTGAGGATGGATGTCGGGGGGCTGTACGACCGCTACATCGGGGAATCCGAGCGGCGTCTGCGGGATGCGCTCAAGCAGGCGGAGATGATGGCCCCGGTGATCCTCTGGATCGACGAGATCGAAAAAGCCTTCGCCTCGGCCGCGAGCCGCAGCACGGACGGCGGTCTCTCGCAGCGGATGTTCGGCTCCCTGCTGACCTGGATGCAGGAGCACCGGGCGCCCGTCTTCCTGGTTGCGACGGCCAACGACATCGAGGCCCTTCCGCCGGAGATGCTTCGCAAGGGCCGCTTCGACGAGATCTTCTTCGTGGATCTGCCCGGCCGGGCGGTCCGCGCCGAAATCTTCGGGATTCACCTCCGCAAGCGCAATCGCGATCCGGCGGGTTTTGATCTGAACCGCCTTGCCGAGCAATCAGAGGGATTCAGCGGCGCGGAGATCGAGCAGGCGATCGTTTCGGCTCTGCACGATGCCTTCGCGGCGCTCGTCGAGCTGGACACCGACCGTATCCTCGACGCCCTTGCATCGTCGCCCCCGCTGTCGATCACCCAGAAGGAGCGGGTCGACGCGTTGCGGCGATGGGCCGCGGGCCGCTGCGTGCCGGCCGATTGACGCGCTTCGAGCGAAGCACCATCATCGTGCCGGCGCCGAACCGCCGGAAGACCGACGAGGATACCCCATGCGCACCATCATCGAGCCGTTTCGAATCAAGGTGGTCGAACCCATCCGGATGACCACGCCGGAGGAGCGCGAGCGGCTGCTCCGAGAGGCCGGCTTCAATGTGTTCTTCCTCCGCGCCCGCGATGTGCTGATCGACCTGCTGACCGACTCGGGCACCGGCGCCATGAGCAGCGAGCAATGGGCGGGCATCATGCGCGCGGACGAATCCTACGCCGGCGCGGGGTCATTCTACCGGTTCAAGGATCGGATCACCGACATCACCGGCTTCGATCATGTTCTGCCGACGCACCAGGGTCGCGCGAGCGAACGCATCCTGTTCGAGCTCCTCGGCGGCAAGGACAAGGTCGTGCCCAACAACGCGCATTTCGACACAACCCGGGCCAACATCGAGCACAGCGGCGCGGAGGCCGTCGACCTGCCGATTCCCGAGGCGAAGGACCCACAGACTCGGCACCCGTTCAAGGGCAACATCGACATCGGGGGCCTCGAGGCGCTGATCGATCGTGTCGGGGCCGACCGCATTCCCGTCGTCATGGTCACGATCACCAACAACAGCGGCGGCGGCCAACCGGTCAGCCTGGCGAATCTGCAAGCGGTGCGGCGGGTCTGCGACCGTCACGGCCTGCCGTTTTTTCTCGATGCCTGCCGCTTCGCGGAGAACGCGTGGTTCATCAAGATACGCGAGCCGGGTCAACAGGATCGCGACGTCCGCGCGATCGCCCGAGACCTGTTCGACCTGGCGGACGGGGCGACCATCTCCGCGAAGAAGGACGGGATCGTCAACATCGGCGGGATCCTGTTGATGCGGGACGAGGCGCTGTTTCATCAGGCGTCTGACCTGCTCATCCTGACCGAGGGATACGTGACCTACGGCGGCCTGGCGGGCCGCGACCTCGAGGCCATGGCGCAGGGATTCGAGGAAGTGCTCCACGAGGACTACCTGCAATACCGGGTCCGCAGCACCCAGTACCTGGGCGAGAAACTGTCGGACGCCGGCATTCAGATCGTCGAACCGCCGGGCGGCCACGCCATCTACGTCGATGCCAAGGCCTTCTGCCCGCATATTCCCCCGGAGCGGTTTCCCGGCCAGGCCGTGGTCTGTGGGCTCTATCGGGAGGCGGGGGTCCGATCCGTGGAGATCGGGAGCGTGATGTTTGGCGGGCCGGGCCGACCGCCGCCGCCGATGGAACTCGTCCGGCTCGCGATCCCCCGGCGGGTCTACACCCAGAGCCACGTGGATTACCTGGTCGAGGCGATGGTGAGCCTGTACGAGAAGCGCGACCGGCTCCGCGGGCTCGAGATCATCGAGGAGCCGCCGGCCCTTCGACACTTCACAGCGCGATTCAGAGAAGTCTGATCCGGCCGGCTGGCGCCGGGGCGAGAGAATCCGATAAAGAGATGCGGAAACAGGAATTGAACCGGCCGAAAAAAAACTCCCCCCGGAGTCTGGCCCCTCGACCGGGAACCGCTATACTACTAGCGGTTCCCAATGAGAGACTTCCTTTCCTTTCTCTACTCTCCGGCCCGAGAGTTGGGAACTGGAAACCCGCACTTGCTGCGGGTTTTCTTTTTAACTCCGCCCCGCCTCCTTCGAACCGGCATCGGTCTCGAGGCGCCTCTCTCCGGATTGGCTCGCGTGAACAGAGCGCGCATCTACAAGTTAATTCAGCATTATCGCGGCAATCGACTCCCGATGGTATTAGGGTAAACACCCTAATCTGAGCGAAGTCCCCGCGCTGCGTTTCTCAGCCTGCCGCGCCCCATTGCCGGGCGCCAGGACCGATCCGCTCCGTTTTTCGCCTCGTCATGGGGCTTTTTCTCGAAGGTAGTACACCCCGCGAACCGGTTCCCGCCCGATCGTGAGCGGTCGAGGAAAGAACGCGCGATCCACCTTCGGCGCGGGCGTCTCAAGGACCTTCTGAAACACCCACAGGCTGAGGGCTCCCGCTTCCTTCCGCGCGAATCGCTTGAGCAGGCGGTAGTGTGGGTCGGCTGCGTAGGACTGCGCCGGGTCGAGTTGATGGTAATCGCTCGTGCTGTACCGCGAGTCCCAGATGAAGACCGTTCCCACCGGCATGGAGGCGAGCAGCTCCGGGTCCTTGTGCGCGCGGGGGTTTTCAACCAGACCGAGGGACTGGGCGAACCAGGGGTTCGTCGAGAAGAACGGCGACTTCGAGAGGCCCCGCTCCTCCATCCACGTCACGACCTCCCGGATCAGGCGAATGTCCTGCGACTGTTCGAGCGGTCTGACCGTGAGTCCCCATTGCGCGGCCCACGTCAGGACGATCATGGCTGCCAGGCCGGTTTGCCAGGGCTGTCGCGCGGATCGACTTCTCCGCAGGCCGAAGCAAGCGGCAAGCAGGATGATCACGCAGGCAACACCCGCCGCCACGCCCATCCAGATCGGTGAGAACCCGGGCAGCCGACCGGATCGCCGTTCGACTTCGCAGGCGACCAGGGCGATGAGCCAGACAAGCGCGACGACGCGCCAGTTGCGCGCGGCCGCGGTGTCTCGCCGCCGGTGGTCGATGCATTCATTGAGACCGGCGGCGGCCAGGATGGCGATGAGCGGTGCGATCGTCACCATGAAGCGCCCGTATCCTCCGCTGGCGTAGAGGCCGACGGCCTTGATCGCCAGATGTGTCGCGAAGAAAAGCACCGCGAGAGCGGGAATGAGAAGCTTGCGTCGTCGGATCATCGCGAGGGCGCCGAGGACGGCAAGGCAGGACAACGCGGGCGTGATTGCATGGAGCGCATCCGGGATGTAGGCCAGCCAGCCCGCGGGCAGGTACTCGGTCGAGCCGGTCGGCCGGAGGTAGATCGAGGCGGGCCAGGCTCCGAACCACCACCGGTGGAGGAGATTGTGCGCGAGGGGCGCCCAAAAACAGAGCAATCCGGCCTGCAGGCGCGCCTTCCCCGGTGTCCGGTGCCCGGCGAGTGCGATCAGCCAGACGGGAATGAACACCACCGTCTCATATCGCGTGACCAGGGCGAGTGACAAGACGGCGGAGGCCGCCGACAGCCGCCGGCGTTGTAGGAGAAAGACCGCGGTGATGAGATAGAAGGCGGCGAAGTTCTCGGTCAGCGTCGTGTAGGAGAGAACGGCACTGAGGGGTTGTGCATAGGTCGCCAGAACGACGAGCCAGGGCCGACGCAGGCCGAGTGCGGCGGCGAGTCGCGCGGCCATCCAGGCCCCCGCGGCCGTCATCAGGGCTGAGAGAACGCGGGCCAGATGCCAAGCGACCGCCTCGTTCGGCAACCAGGCGATCGCGGCCGTCGGGACGGTGGCGCCAGGCCTGCCCCAGATATGCAACAGGTAGCCGGGATACCAGGCCGCCCAGCGTGCCATCAGGAAATGAGTCAGGTCGTCGTCCTGGCAAACGCCCTCCGTGCGCCACCCAAGGACGAGCGAAAGGAGCAGGCCGCACGCGAGGCACGGCAGGATCAATCGGTTGGGGTGGTCTTCGGCCGTGCCGTTCGGTAGGGAAGGCGTCATGCTTCACTCGGGCCCGCGTGTCGAGGCCGGCCTGCGGGTTCAAGTGATGTCCTGGCCCCACTTGAGCTTCATGATGAGCGTGTCCCAGGGCCGGCGCTTCGGGTTGCGCACGAGCTGGAATGAGGCGGCCGATTTCTTGACGTAGATGTACGTCTCGGATGAGACGAGGCGAATGCGCTGCCCGTCCAGCACCGCGGCGGCGCCGTGGCTCTCCGGCAGCACGCGGATCCGCAGTTCTGAGTCTGCCGTGACAACGATGGGCCGGTGGGTGAAGGAGTGCGCGCATTTCGGCGTCAAGATGACCGCGTCGACGCCGGGCTCGACGATCGGCCCGCCGCAGGACATGTTGTGCGCGGTCGACCCCGTGGGTGTCGCGACGATGACACCGTCGCCGTGGAGCGTGCAGAGCGGATGCCCGTTGATGCAGATCTCGGTGGAGACCGTTCGGAAGGGGTCGCCGACCCGAATCACACAGTCGTTCACGGCGATGTCGCGCCACGTCTGATCGTCCGGGGTGGCGATCCGGACGTCGAGCATCATCCGCCGGCTGATCCACTTCGGATTGAACAGGAGTTCGCTCAGGCCGGCGCGGATTTCGGACTCGTCGAAGTCGGCGAGGTAGCCGAGCTTGCCGAGGTTCACGCCGATGATCGGTATCTGGTGATGGCCCATCACCTGCGCGGCATGGAGAATCGTTCCGTCCCCGCCCAGGGCGATGACGTGGTCCGCGCCGCTCTCGCGAACCGCTTCGGGTGTTCCGTTAAGATCCGCCCCCGCGAGGAGCTCTTCGGACGCGAGCCAGTCCGTGAGCCGCTTGAAGACCTCGACCACGCTGGGCTTGCTGGCGTTGCCGATCAGGAAGATCCGGGCCTGGGGCTTGGACGATGTCATGCGGTCTCCTCGGGGCGGAACCAGGCGATTCCGTAACGGCCATTATAAGGCACACGCGCGGGGCCTCCGATCGGGCTTTGGTTCCCTGACCGGACTGCGACCGTGGAACCGTTTGCCTCGACGTCCGGTGTCCCCCCCGCCCCCGGGACGCCGCGGGCTGTCCCCGGAACGGGCGAAGTCTGAAGGGTCCGATTCGGAGCGCGGGCGATCGCGGCCCGCGTGTTGGCCGGACACCCCTTTGTGTCCGTAACCTGCTGTTACATCATGCTTTATGGTTGTTTCCATAGCGTCTGGACGCGATGGGTTGCGCGAGGTCGTGCTGGGCAGACACCTTGGGCATGCGAATAATGAAGTGCCCTCGTGGATGCCTGAGGCCTCATCTCCCCACCCGGATCCGAGCAGGGGTGACATGGGGCCTCGTGTTCGAGATGGGAGGCGTGCACGGGGCGGAGCGAGACGACGCGTGTGCCGTCGAGGTTGTGTGTAGAGGCCGTCACCATGCCCAAGTTTCAGTTTGAAGCGATGAACGCCGCGGGCCAGGAGGTCAAGGACGAGGTCGATGCGCCCAATTCCGAAGAGGCCATCGCCAAGATTCGCGCACAGGGCTACTTCCCGACCAAGGTCCGTCAGAAGGGTGGGGCGAAGAAGGCGGCCGCGCCCGGTGCCGCCGGCCTGAAGCGGAAGGGCACGGGCGTCGGCGGCGTCTCGACGAAGCAGTTGTCGCAGTTCACCCGCCAGCTCTCGACCCTGATGGACGCGGGCCTGCCGATTCTGCGGTCGCTGCGCATCCTGGAGCAGCAACAGAAGCCGGGGGGGCTCCGCGTCGCCCTGCGCATCGTCGCCGAGGATGTCGAAGGCGGCGCGACGTTGTACGAGGCCATGTCGCGCTGTCCGAAGGTGTTTGACCGACTGTACTGCAACATGATCGCCGCCGGCGAGGCGGGCGGTGTGTTGGACGTGATTCTCCAGCGTCTGGCCGACTTCATGGAGAAGGCGCAGAAGCTGAAGCGCAAGGTCATCGGCGCCATGATCTACCCGATCGCCGTGATTTCCTTCGCACTCATGATCGTCACGGGCATCATGTATTTCGTCGTTCCGAAATTCAACACGATCTTCGCCGACTTCGGCGTCCCGCTGCCGGGCCCGACGGTGCTGCTGCTGCAGATGTCCGACTTCGTGATCGGCGTGACGCGCGACGCGAACAACAAGCCGGTCGACATGCCGATCCCCGGCTGGGCGTTGTTGTTGCTCACGCCGCTTCTGTTCTTCGGTATCTGGAAACTGATTCGACAGTTTCATGGCGGCCGATTCGTCCTCGACACGGTCAAGCTCAAGATACCGATTCTCGGCAACATCCTGATGAAGACCGCCGTCGCACGGTTCACGCGGACCCTGGGCACGCTGATTTCGGCCGGTGTTCCGATCCTCGAGGCCATCAACATCACGAAGGATACGTCGGGCAATGAGGTTTACATCCGGGCGTTGGATCGCGTGCACGATTCGATCCGTGAGGGCGAATCGTTTGCCGCTCCGCTCAAGGCTACGAAGGTCGTTGACAGCCTGGTCGTCAACATGGTGGACGTGGGCGAGGAAACCGGCGAGCTCGACAAGATGCTCACGAAGGTCGCGGACAACTACGACGACGAGGTCGAAACGCTCGTTGCGGGATTGGTCAGCATGCTTGAGCCCGTCATGGTCATCATCCTCGGAATGATCGTCGGTTTCATCGTGGTTTCGCTGTTCCTCCCGATGGTCTCGCTCATCAACAACCTGTCCGGAGGCGGATAAGCGTGCGTATTAACAGTCCTGTGGCACCGCCGTCCCGGCGGTGTGGACACGGGCGGGCCGCCCGTGCCACAGAGGTCTTGGGACGCACGCTAAGCCGGTTCCGTTTGAGGTTCGTCGTGAAAGAAGGATACGCAACAAGGCGATCGACCCCGCGCGGGGGCTTCACCCTGGCGGAGATGCTCGTGTCCATCGGCATCCTGGCGCTGCTGGTCGGCATCCTCATCGTCGGCGCCAAGGCGATCTTTGCGTCCCAGGCGCGGTCGTCGGCTCGTCAGCAGATGGTTCTGATCGCCTCGGCCATCGACCGCTACGCGACCTTCTGGCCGAAGTGGGAGGCCGGCGGCGTCGCCGTTTCGCGGCGCGGCTGGCCGGATCACATCGCGGGCCGCCTGTTTGATGCGACTCGGTTCAGTACCATCCCCCAGTTCAACGACGACGTGTCGTTCGATCCGGCCACGGATGCCTTCAATGCCAACATGTGCCTGACCTATGCCCTCACCGCAAGCGCCGGGCAGGGGCCTTACCTGACCCTGGACGATGACCGTGCGTTGATCAAGGACGTCCGCGAGGTCTTCCCGTCGATCACCAATCCGCTGTTGCCGGCCAAGCTCGGGCAGACCGCCGCCCGCCGCGCATACGCGCTGGTCGATCCCTGGGGAACACCCTATCGCTATTTCTGGATCTACCGGGACTCAGAGACGAACGCCGGCCAGCGGGCTTTCAGAGGGGTTCTTCCGGTTGACTACGGCGCCTTTCAATCGGGTACGGGTCCGGGCGGCGTGGGGGCGCCGGAGATGCGACAGCCCGACGGCTCGTTGAAACTCGCCGTGGGGTTTGTCCTCGAATCGGCCGGTCCGGATCGACAGTTCGGCAACGTTTGGAAGGTCAGTCCTTCCACGGCGGAGATCGACGCCGCCGAGGACAACCTGGTCACAAAGCTGCCCTAGGAGCGAATGCATGCATGCCGGCCGCGCCCAATCAGACCCGACTCCCGCGCCGCGGAGATCCGGCGGCGGGGGCGCGTCCGCGCGCGGCTTCACGCTCGTGGAATGGCTCGTGACCATTTCGATCATCGCGATCGTGTCGTCCGCGGGGGCCCTCGCCATTCGCCATTTTCGCCGGGACGGCATCCTCTCGCAGGCCAAAATCGCCGTGTTGACCTACAGCGCCGTCGCCCGGAGCTACGCGCGCGCCAACCACATCGAGACCCTGCTGGTGGTCAATCCCTACAACGGGCGGTTTGAGCTCTGGCATCTCAATCCGCCGGCCGGCGGCGGCCCGTGGGATCCTTATTCCGACAACGACGGTTCGAACCCGGCGCTGACCGACGGCTACGCCTACGCGCCCGTTCTCGACCCCGGCGCCGCGCTGCCGCTCGACGGGCACGGCCGTCCGCTGGTCGCCGTTTGTCCGATTGATTACGACGACACGGTGTATCGCCCGTCGGCCTCTCCCGATCCGAATGAGCGCAAACTCGACAACCTGACCTGGGCGGCCCTGTGCTTCGACGAGAACGGAATGCTCGTCACGCGCACGCGGCGGATCGCCACACGGTCCTACCGTTTCCGCAGCGGCCAGCTTCGGCCGATCAGCCAGCGGAATCGCCTCGAGGATGAAGCGCCTGATCTGAGTCTCCTGAAGGCCGGACCTCTGGTGACCAACGCGGACACGCCGATCACCTCGACGCGCGGCTTCGTCCTGTCGGACGCCCGGCGGATCCGCGACGTGATCGGCACCGCGCCTTCCGCTTCGGAGTTGGTCAATAACTGGTTGTTCGAGACACGGCCCGGCGGGCGGTATGCCCGGTTCGCCGAGACGGTCGTGTTGGGCCGCGCCTCCGGCCGGCGCCTGGCGGAGGCTCCCTAGCGTGACGATTCATCGCGCCAAACCGGAATCGGCTTCACGCGGCCCGCGGTCGGTGTCTCGCCCCGCGCGCGTTCGTCGGGCCCTGTCGCTGTTGGAGATGATGATCGCCGTCGGCATCCTGGGCGTCGGCCTGATCATGGTGGCCGCTGTCTTCCCGGTGGCTTTGTCCGAGCACCGGGAAAACACCGATCGCGCGCTTGCCTTCGACATGGTGTCCAAGGCGGAGGCCATGCTGCACCAGCGTCTCGACGCCGACGCCCTCTGGGTCGACCCGAACCTGATCGCGGCGGGCCTGGACTCGCCGTTCCATCTCATCCCGTTTGCAAGCCTCAATGTCGCAGGGGCCTGGTCGATCGGTGGCGGCGCACTGTACGCCGACGCTATCAACGGCGCGCCGCTCGGTTTCAGCGCGGTGCAGTTGTTCGGGACCGACGTGTTGAGCGATCGCATCGTGCCGCTGAACGATGCCGCCGCCGGTCGGGTCTCCCGCCGGCTGGTCTGGTACGGTTTCTATCGCCAGTTGGCCAACGGCGCGCGGGATTTCGCGGCGGCGGTGTGCACACAGCAGCGCGGCCAGACGTTCCTCGAACAGGACTTGTCGGTGACCGATGCATTGCGGAACCCCACCGCCCTGGTCGGTCAGCCCATGCGGTTGCCGGCGCCCTGGCGGGTGACGGTTTCACGATTGCCCGGCGAGCGCTCACTCTACAACGCCTCGACCGCTGCGGCCTTGTTCGCCCTGGCCCCGCCCGGCACGAAGCTCATGATTCACGGGCAGCGTTACGCCGATTTCGCGCCGGTTCCGGCGGTTTCGGCCGGGCGAATCCTCACCGTCGCCGGTCGGGGGGATTTCGACGGCGACGGCGTCTTCGACAGCATCGAGATTCTGGAGGATATCGGCGACATCGCCGCGAACGACCCGAACGACGCAAGTGACAACAACTTTGCCTTTGACGTCTGGCTGTTTCCGCCGCCGGCGTCGGGACCGGGGGCCGGCAAGCGTTCGCCCCTGTTGGAATGGAAGGTTTCCCTGTGATGCGAGCGACGCAAGACCAAACGCCGAGATCGCCCGCCTCGCGGGGCGCCCGCGTCCGCCGATGGGCGACCGTGCGCGCCTTTACGCTGCTGGAGATGGTGGTCACGGTGGCCCTGTTGCTCGTCGTCGTCGCGACGCTCGCGGAGATCTTCGCGATTTCTTCCGACACCACGGCGCGCACCGCCGCGCATGTCGAGGTGCTCTCCGCGGGCAACGCCGTCCGGGACACCCTGACCGATCAGTTGCACAAGATGGCGCCGAACCTCCTCATCATTGAAAGCCCCGCGCCGACCTCGCCCCGGTCGGAAGTTCCGGGTGGTCCGCGGTTGTTCCGTCAGCGGCACGACCGCCTCGTCTTTCTCGCACAGGGCGATGTCGATGAATACCAGTCCTTTACCGATCCGACGCGCGGCGACCCGGTGACCGACCCGAAGCGCCTGACGGCCCGCAGCTCACAGGCGCTGGTCTATTTCGGCCCCGGCATTCCCATCACGCGCAAGACCATTCCGCTGCGCGCTCAGCCGCTGGCCGACGACGCCGATCCCCTGAGTCTCGCGCTGACGGCTTCGGAGTGGGTGTTTCTGCATCGAAGTATCCTGCTGATGACCGATCGCGACCCGAACACCGACCCCACCTGGATTCCGCCGAGACTCGACCCGTTGACCGGCTCCGGCGCCATGTTCAACGGCGGGCCGCTCTTCGATGACTTTCGGCGCGGCACGATGGACACGATTTACTCGCTTCCGGCCGACACCCATGTCGCCAGCGTCGCGGGCATCGCGAACCTCATTCTCGGCAAGTCGTTGTCGGGCGACCTGCTCTCGAACTCGCCGTCCATCGCGGCCTTGTGGGAGCCCAGCCTGGCCGCGCGAAGCGTGTCGCTCAACAACCCGAGCAATCTCGATTACTACACCCGGAGCGGTTTCACCTTCCTGCCGCACCTGGCCGACTTCCGGATCGAGTGGACCGACGGCCGGCGCATCGACCCGCTGGGACCGGACGGTGATCCGAACACGCCGGACGGCGACACCCGCACGCGCTGGTTCGGCCTGCGGCCCGACCCGAACTTCACCGTCACCGGCGGGTTCCTGGACCAGATTCCCTCCGGCGGCCAACAACTGAACTACGTGGCGGTTCGCCGACAGGACGTGATCGACTACGGCAACGGGGTCTTCGCCGACAGCACGCAGGAAGAGATCGACGTGTTTCGTGACAAGATCGAATGGTCCAGCCCGGCCGGGCCGGCGGAGGATGCGAACTATCGGGCGATCTGGCGGGCGGACACGTGGCGGTTTCGTCCGAAAGCCCTGCGGTTCACCTACCGTGTTTATGACGCCGCGCGGCGCCTGAAGAACGACGTGGAGATCGATCTGGACGAAGACGGTCGGCCCGACCCAGACGGCAGCCAGACGCCGCGCGTGGTCGCTCGATACGGCCGCCAGTTTTCGATCGTCGTGGCACTGGATTAGAGCCTGCCCCGGAATCTTTTGTGGGGCGGGCCGGTCCGGCCAGTGAATCAACACCGGCGAGACGCCGGTGCCACAGTCTGGGGATAGGTTCTCGGCCGGCTCCGGCGGGCCGGACGCCGGACGATTGGTGTCATCCTAAGATGACATCGGGAACAGACCGCCCGGGAGCAGAGACGCAGCATGTTTCGAACGTCGCGATTGAACCCGGCTTCCATGCCGCCCGCTTTCGGCAAGGGAGCGTGCGCCGGGGCCCGGCGTGCGCGCGGCGCGCGGCGGCGGGGGACGGTGATGGTATTCGTGCTCGGCATGCTCGCCCTGCTGGCGATCATCGGCCTGACGCTCATTGCCCGGACCCACGGCGAGTTCAAACGCGTCACGCTTCAGACGACCGCTTCGTCGGCCGACGTCGCGCGAGACGGCGTCGTCCGCCGGGTTCGCGAAATCCTTCGCCGCGATATCTGGGGCGATCCGCCGCCGGTCGGGCAGACGGCGCTGGAGCGCCCGCTGGCGGATGACGCGCCGGCCGATCCGCTGACGAACCCGAACGGTGTGCGGGAAAACAACGAGCCCTACGACGCACCGGGTCCGCAGGACCGCTGGCTCGCCTCGAACGTTCCCACTTTTTTCTGCCGCGAGGATTCGGCCGGCAATCTGCTTTACTGCTCCGATCAGGTGCCGACGGGCAATGTCAACCTGCCGACGGAAGACGATGTTCTGCAATGGCATCGCGTTTCCTATCTCGGTACCGATGTGATCGACGTGCTTCGAGACGCCGCCACGGGCCAGCCGGCCGTCGATGCGTTCGGTGTCACGATCGGCAACCGCTTCCGGTGGTTGAGCAACTCGCGCGCGCCGGCGATCTCCCATCCGCCGAGCCTGAACAACCAGACGAACTATGCCGACGGTCGGCGCGTGCTGGATCCGACGAATCCGCTCGGGCTTCAGTTCATCACGGTCAGCGAACTCGAGGACATTCCGATCCTCCAGACGCCCATTCCCGGTTGGGAAGGCGTGCCGATGATTCCGGGTTCGACGACGAACGTGACGATTGCCCAGGCCCGGTCGATCTGGGAATCGGAGCGGGCGGCGTTGCAGGCGGAGTTGGATGCGGCCTACGGCGCGGGCACGATTCTGCCCGAGTTCCCCTACTTCGACACCAACGCCGACGGCATCGTCGATCTCTACGACGCCGACGGCGACGGCATCCCCGATTCGCCGATCAGCTTTCCGATTGAGACCTCCGGTCCCGACCCGGATCGCCCGAGGCGGCTCTATGCCGCCATCCGGATCGTCGACCACGGCGGGATGCTCAACGTCAACACGGCGTCGGCCATGTTTCTGCCAGGCGGCGGGCTCAACTTCAACGAGAGCGCGACCGGTCTCCAGCGCCGGGGCCGACGCGCCACCGAGTTTCTGCTGGATGATGTGGCCCATCGCGACGACTGGTTTACGAGCAATGCCGTCGGTGACCTGGACGGTTATCGATCAAACGGCCGCGCGCCGGACCCCGTGCTTTACGACTTCGACGTTGTTCGCCGCGTTCTTGTCGGCGGTCTGCCGGACTTCTCGATTCGCTACAACCGCTACGGGCCGGCGGACGAGTCCTCCTTGCGCCATCGCAATCTGCTGGTGCCGTACGATCGAGTGGACGACCGGCGCTTCGCCGGCGACCGCCGCCGCATCGACCGGGCCCTGCCCGGCTCGCTGCTGTGGTCGCGAAAGGTGGTGTTCGACAGCACCTCCCATGCCTTCCGCTACGATCTCGCGGTCGGCGATGAGGCCCGGTGGAGCCGCCTGAACGCCGACTATCAGCCGGCCGGCACCGCGAATCCGACCTATGAGGGGTATGCCGACGGTCTCAAGGCGGGATGGCGCGGGCTGCTGGACGAGGACCAGACCCTCGCCGTGCGCCGTCCGATGATGACGACCGTGAGTCTGGATGTTCTGCCTCCGCCGGATATCACGGCAGGCAGTGTTCCGGACGCGACGATCACGGCTTTGCCGGAGGATTCGCCGCTGGATTTTCGGCTGCGGCAGCTTTGGGATCTCGGCATGAACTGGCCGGTACTGGTGGCCGACACGTCGCACCTGCTGACGGACGCGTTGCGGCCGACGGTCGATACCATGGTCGATGCGTTGACCGTGCGGGCCGATCGCATTCCGCCGGAGTGGGCCCGGGTCCAGCCGATCGACATCAACATGGGCTCGATCGCGGCCCCGGCGGCTGCGAAGGGCGACTTCCTCCGCTACACCGCCGCGGCGATGTACCTGGCGCTCGATGCGGTTCCGAAGTATCAAGTTCTGCCGTTGATCGATCAGCCCGCGGCTCCGAACGCTTCGGTCAATCGTTTGTACCTGTCCTGGCAGTTTGCCGTCAATCTGCTGGACTACCGGGATTCCGACAACGTGCCGACGATTCTCGAAGTGCCGACGTTGCCCGGACGTTATGTCTTCGGCATGGAAAAGCAGCCGTTCTTCACCGAGGCGTACGCCCATCTCATCGCCGGTGACGCGCCCGCCGGCAGCGGACCGGGCGGCCAGAATCTGCCGCCCGGCGCGACGCCGGACCGGTGGTTCTTCGCCGTTGAGCTCTTTGTTCCGCCGGGGTGGAACCGGTTGTCCACGGCGAATCTTTACCTCCGCGCGCCGGGTTCGACCACCGGCACCGGCCTGATTCCGCTCACCGCCTTCCGGCAGGTGACGACCAACACGGCGCTGACCGAGCTCAACGGCGGCCCGGCCGACATCGCCTCGGTGGGCGACGCCGACCACGGAAACTACTATGTACTGGCGGGTTCGCTCGATCACATCCCGAGCGATGTCAGCAACAGCGCCGAGTTCCAGGCTCGGGCCTACTTCAACAATGCTTTCGAGATCGCCACCGACGGACACGGCCGCGTCGAGTTGGTCTATTCCCCGACGGGCAAAGACAGTCCCGGTCCGGGCGAACCGCCCAACCACATCCTCGATCTGATCGCGCCGCGGTATTCCGGCGGCGACCTCGCCGATCACACGCCGTCGGGCGACGGGGTCTTCGCGCACCGTCTTCCCGCCATGTCGATCGGACAGGAGCGGTCCTTTTCGCTTCGACGCAGCACCAAGGGCTGGCGTTTCACGACCTGCTGGCATGTCTACGCCGATGCCCCCGGCGGGGGCGGCGGCGGCGGACCGGCGTTCGGCGAGTCGTTGGGCAAGGCCAATGCCGTCCTCGACGTGATCAACAGGAATGTTCCCGAGTCCGTCTGGCCGACGATCACCGCCTTCAACACCGTGACGGGCGATCCCCTCTTCGCCAGGCCGAATGGGTTCGGCGGTGTGGACCTCGTCTCGGGTCTTGAGACCGGCCAGCCCTTTGAGGCGTTCGACTCGGTCGCCGATCTCAGTCGTCTCTTTCTGATCGGCCCGGTCCATCTCGATGCGACGAGCCCGTTCCCGGTGATTCCGGATTCGCCCGGCACGACGCTTGCCGGTGATCTGTCGGCCACGGCCCTGCTCGCCGAGATTCTCGATACGTCGATGGCGAGCGATCTGCCGCCGATGACGATCGATCGCGTCGCCGCCGGGCGATTGGATTTCTCGCCGGGCCCCAACGCCGCGCGTTCGCCCTGGTCGTGGCGCCTGTTTCAAATGCTGACGACGCAGGGGCATCTGTTCGACGGCGTCGACAACGACGGCGACGGCTTGACCGACCTGAATGCGGACCCGGCCCTCGACGATCCGACCGAAGGGTACGATGTGCTCTACCGTCTCCCCGGGCGAATCAATCTCAACACGGCGCCGGCGACGGTCTTGCGGAGCGGGCCGTTCATGTCGCTCCTGCCGACCGCCCCGGAGTTCGTCAAGCGCTTGCCCTTTTCGGTGGATGACGCGGCCGACTACTTCCTGACCAACAAGACGTTGTTCTGGGATTTCGCGAGCGCGATCGTTGCGGTGCGCGAGGACCGCCCCGTCGCCCTGCGATTGCCCGACGTGGGCGGCACGCCGCGCGTCGTCGCCCGGGCCGAGCGCAATTCGATCAGTGCGGCCCCTGCCGCGACCGGTCGGGGTGCGTTTTCGCAGGTCGTTGAACTGGCGACGCTCGGTGAGAACCGGATCATCGACGCGTTCGACCCGGTGAACCCTGCGAACGAGCTCTTCCAGGTGGATCGGTTTACGGCTCGGCGGGATACGGATCTGCCGCTGTACTTCCACAAGGTCCGGAGCGACGAGCCGACGCTGGGCGAACTCGGCGATCCCTGGTCACCGGATTTCCGATTCTCCCGGGACAATCAGAGCAGCGACTACATTCCGATTCTCGCGCCTGCGGAAGCGGTGGGCGATTCACTTGAAGCCGCCGGGATTCGCGGCCGCGATGTCTTCCTTTCGCGCTGGACCGGCGTCTACACCACCCGGTCGGACGTCTTCACGGCCTATATCGCCCTGATCGATGAGGACGGCCGCATCGTCCAGCGCAGCGAGATCACCCTCGATCGGAGCGACTGCTTCCGCGAAGTGCCCACCCCCGGCGGTCCTCGCCGGATGATTCTCCCGAGGATTCTGGTTCGCTCGGACGGCAGTTATGCGGACGACACGAAATGACGGTTTTCGGCCGCCCCGCCGGCCGGTCTTGCGACGAATTGCCCGGCCGCGAGACGCGGCGGGACCTTTACCGAACACTTAGCGGCCGCTATGATAGAGGGGAAGCGGCCCGCCGGCTTGCCCGCACGGGGCGTTCCCAGGCGAGCCTCCGAACCTGCGATCGGGTCGCCGACCGCAACCCGCCGCATCCCCCGTCGGCCGGGGCGATGCCCGAACGGATTCACGCCCTGTTTGTTCACAAATTGAGGAGAGCCATCATGCTCCAATCCAAGAGACGCAGCGCCTTTACCCTGATCGAACTGCTGACCGTCATGGCGATCATCGTCTTGCTGATCGGCATCCTGACGCCCGCCCTGTCCGGTGCGCGGAACCGGGCGAAGAAGACGGCGGTTCGGGCCCAGATCAACGCCATGGAGGTCGGCCTCGAGGCGTTCAACAGCGATGAGGACGAGTTTCCACCGTCCAATGCCGTGCTCTACGCAAATGACACGACGAATCCCGATCCGGAGATGGCCGCCTGGGAAGTCGGAGACACGACCACGCCGCTCCAGGGCGCCCAGATCCTCGTTGATGCCATGGTCGGCCGGGATTTCCTCGGCTACGACCCGCGGGCCCCGCAGGTCGGGCCGGGCGGCGGCTCCGGTTCCACCTACAATCGATGGGACCCTGGGAACGACCGCCGGGAGCCCTACATCCCGGTCGATGGCGTCGATGTCACGTCATTGAACGAGCCGCCCGAGGATGCCGCCGGCGTCCTGACGGGGACCGGCATCGAGCCGACGATCGACGGTTTGGTCGTTCATGTCTTCCGGGACAAGTTCGGCTGGCCGATCCTCTACTATCGCGCCGCGCCGGCCGCCAA
>JBHHUY010000014.1:0-25486 GCA_046753965.1 Phycisphaerae bacterium | reverse complement strand
TATTCGAGCGTGAGCACCCGTGGGGCCGTCAGATCCCAGCGAACCTGGGGCGTGGTGATCTGAGAGTCTTTCTTGAAGGCCTCGTGAAACCGGGCGGTCGCCGAGGCCTCGTTGATGAAGTCGAGCTCTCGCATGAGCGCCTGGGTGAACTCCTCGACGAGCATCTTGGGGCGGAAGGGGCGCAGCTCGGGAAAGAGGGCCTCGGCCTGGTCGGCCATGAACTTCAAGACGTAGATGTCGAGCTGGATGACGCGCTCGATGCCCGGACGCCGGATCTTGACGACGACCTGTTGTCCGTCGGTCGTGACGGCCCGGTGCACCTGGGCGATCGAGCCGCTGGCGAAGGGTTCGTCGGCGAACTCGCGAAACGCCCGCTCGACCGGCGTGCCCGTGTCCTGCTGGAAGATGCGTTTCGCCTGTTCGGATGGAAACGGCGTGACCTGGGTCTGAAGCGACTCGAGCTGCGTCAGGATCGGCGCGGGCAGCAGGTCGGCGCGGGTGGCGGCGATCTGCCCGAGCTTGACGAAGGTAGGCCCGAGTTCTTCACAGACGCGGACGAGTCGCTTGCCGATGGCTTCGAGCGGGTCGAGGTGTTCGGGCTCCTCCTCGGCGCGCGGGCGTCGGCGGATGAGCCGCGTGGGAGAAAGGTAGCCCCCGAGTTGCAGGCGATCGACGAAGTGCCCGAACCCGTGCTTGGAGAGGACCTGCGCGATGACCCGCAGCCGGGCGAAGGTGCGGACGGTCTTGGGCAGCGTGGCCAGTGACATGCGCGTTCCATCCGTCGTACGCCCGAATCAGGCCGAAGAAGGGCGCCCATCGCCTGTCGTGCAGAGAGTGCATCGAGCCTTTTCGAAGAGGTATTCAGTTCTGCAGGCCCAATATTGGGCCTCTTCGCGGCCGGCGTCAACGCGTCCGAGAATGAGACCGGAAGAGATGGTATGCGACGGGCGCGGGATCGGGTACAACCACCCGCTGTGAAGCTGACGCGGTGCGCTGGGCTGCGATCGTCAAATGACGCGACGAATTGGCCGCTGGCTGAGATGGTGGGGAGCCTGGCGGAGATACTGCGCACTGATGGCCTTGCTCTTCATCATTCGAGGCGCGCTCTTCTTGTCTGTGTTTCCGCCCTTCGAGGGGTGGGACGAATACCAGCACATCGCCTATGTTCAATTCCTGATTGAGAACGGGCGCCCACCGGTCCTCGGTGCCGACGATGATGTGCCGCGCTCGCTGTATCCGGCCCTCGTTCTGTATCCTCAAAGCGCGCTTGCCGTCGAGCAGTTGCGCGGTCTCGGCACCCTCGACTACTCAGATTACTGGGCCTCCGAGTCGCGGCCGGCGCTTCGACACCCCGCGCCGCGCTTGCCCCTCTACCAGGCGCAGCATGCCCCACTTTACTATCGGCTGGTCGCCCCGTTGTTTCGGATGCTCTGGCGCCCCGAGCGTGCGTTGACGGCGATCACGGCGCTGCGCTGGGTGAACATCCTGTTCGGCGCCGCCGCCGTGTATGTCGCAGGATTCGCAATCGGCCGTCTCGTCGTGGACGGAGCACACCGTTACTTGATCGTCCTGCTTGTGGCCTTGCAGCCGCTGTTTCTGGCGAACTGCGCTCGGATCGCCAACGACGCGCTGGGCGTTCTGCTGGCTACGATCGGAGTGGCACTTCTGCTGTTGCCTGTTTCGCGCCGCGGCATCGCGACGGGCGTCGGTGCCGGCGCCGCATGCGGCCTGGCTGTTCTCGCGAAGGTTGTCAACTTGACGGTGCTTCCGCTGGCGGTCTTCTCATGGACGGCATCCACCTGGAGTCGGCGCATCCCTCTCCGCCGGGCCGCGATCGCGCTGGGTTTGTTTCTAGTGGTGGTCGCATGTCTTACCGCCCCCTACTTCCTCTTCAATCTGAAACACTTCGGTCTCTTGACGCCCGTGCAGGAAGCCGTCATGAATCAGATGAGTGGCAAGTCGCTGAGCGAGTATGCCCAGGCGGCATCGCACGTCCATTGGGTTCAGGAGATCCAGCGCCGGTTTGCGCGGCACGCTCTCTGGAGGGCCGGGTGGAGCTTCCTTCGCCCACCGCGCGCCCTGGAGCGATGGCATCAATGGCTCGTCTGGCTATCGAGCCTTGGATGGTGCCTGGCGTTGTACAGATCCCGGTTTCGCGATCGCCTGCTTTTCTTGGATTCGGGAACAGTTTGGCGGATTGTTGTCTTGTTTCTTTCCGTTGTCGCCGGAATGGCCTACCACATGCTGCAGGGTGTGGTTGCCATCGGCTCCGTCTACACGAATATCTGGTACGCCGCGTTCGTGTTTCCCTGGTTGATCTGCCTTTTCTATCAGGGAGTCGCCTACTTGCCGGGCAGATGGACCGCGCCCTTGCTCGGCACAGGCATGCTGGTTGCGTATCTCGCTGCGGAGCTCTACGGCATCCTCTTCTTGATGGTTCGTGCCTACACCGGACAGGATTGGAGCCGCAGCGCCTGGAACCGGTTGGCCGAGTTGCACCTGCGCGGGATGGGTCCTGAAGCGACGTTTCCCGCAGTAGGTCTCATGTTGCTCGTCGTGGCGGTCGCCCTTGGCGTGTGGATTCGCGCAGTTCGCCTCGAGTCGCGCTGGCTTCGCGCAGGTCTCGACGAGGCGAGCCCCCCTACGTCTTGATCCCATCCAACAGGACCACGGCCACGGGTGCGAAGATCAGCATCGGCACCCACGGCGCCAGGGCGGGCGACACGCCTATGATCGAGAGATCGACCGTGTTGCAGAAGAACATCGTCACATAGCACAGGCCGCAGACCAGCAGGCACTTGCCGCCCTGAATGACGACCGACGGCCGTTCGCGATTAAGGAAGAAGGGGATCCCCGCGCAGAGCAGAATCATGTTCATGATGATCGTCGTGAGGCGAGAGTGCTTGACCTTGATGAACTCGGCGTTGCCGCGCTGCTCGAAGTACTTCTGCAAGCGGTTGAGTTCTCGCAGGCTCAGCAGCGCGGTCCACTGAGTGGATTGTTGAAGCGTCAGGTCCTTGGGCGTCAGGCCCGAGACGTATTCCCGGACGAATCGCCGCTGGTCGGCGACCTCGCCCGGGCGCTGCGATTCGAGCCGCGTCTGGTAGCCGTTCTCGAGTCGCCAGACGCTTCGTTCGGCATCCCATCTCGCCTCGTCGGCCTGGAGGATGCCGGTCATCTGCCCCGTTTCATCGCGCCGGATGACGATCAGCCCGCGAATCTCCCGAGTCTTCGGGTTGAACATCGACGCGGAGACCTGGGCGTTTTCGTGGAGGGGGTCGGGCAGGAACCAGATGGCGAACGATCGCCGGCCTTCCACGTCGCCGTGCTTGCGCGCGAGCTTGTCGGCGATGTTGGGAATGACAAACTCCTGATCGACAAACCACAGGGCGTTCATGCCGAGACCGGCGAGGAGCAGCGGCGCGGCCACGCGATAGAGCGAGGTGCCCGTCGCGAGGACGGCCGTCAGTTCGTTCGTGCGAAGAAAACGGCCCAGCGTGAAACAGCCGGCGACGAGCGTGATGACGCCGGCCAACTGAGCGAAGTAAAGGAAGAGATTGTAGCCGTAGAAGTCGAGAATCTTGACCAGCGTCTGCGCGGTCGAGTCGGAGCGGACGTTCGTGAACTCGTCGAGATTGACGAACAAATCGAGGATGACATACAGCCCGATCAGCACGCCGAGGGCGATCAGGTAGTTCGTCAGGAAGGCCTTGAGGATGTATCGATCGAGCGTCTTGATCATTCGTCTGTCCCGCGGCCGTCCGAAGGGGGACGCCGCGGCTATCGTTTCAGGATTCTGGCCGCCACGAACCAGGCCGAGGCATACATGAACACGGCGGCCCCCCACATGACACTCAGGCTGGCCGTGGCATAGCCGGGCCGATCGACCAGGTTCCGCCCGACGATGCTCGCCACGATGACGATCAACATCGGGACACAACTGATTCCGAAGGCGGTCAGCACCTGGCCGCCGCGGACGATGATTCCCAGCAGCGCACCGAGGACGACGATCGCAACGGCGCACAGCGAGTAGGAGGCGCGAAAGTGAATCTCGCCGCGGACCTCCGCAACGTTGCTCCGCATCTTCTCGGCCAGCCGTCTGCGCATCCGCTCCTGCTTCTCGTACAGGGAGATGCCGGGATCAGGCTCGAAGAGCCGCGTGATATCAAACGCCTCGTACATCGCGAGGATCGGCTTCTGGTTCTTGAAATACACCTTGGTCAGTGTTTCTCTCGGTTTCTTGACGACCCGGTCGTCGGGCGCGGCCGGCTCGCGGCTGATCCGCACGTTGCCCAGAAGCTCGACAAGGATGTAAGGCTTGCCGGGCGAAGTGCCGCTCCGCAGTTCGACCGAGGCTTCATCGGCGAGATAGACCTCGGTCGGGCCCGGAAACCGCGGGGTCGGGATCAGGCGCGCCCGGACGTCGCGCAGCCGCGTTCGACCGTCCACCGGGTCGGTGACGAACCCGCCGGCGGAGACCTCGATCGTGTGCTTCTTGCTGGCGAGCGTGAACACGGGCGGTTGCTCCCGCATCCGATCCTCGACGTACTGATTGAGGAAGAACGCCTTCATTTCCCGTCGCATGCCGTGGAGCAGGTCTCGAGTCTCGGGAATGGTCTCGGGGGCATCGAGGAAACCGAGCAGTCGGCCGAGCGTCTCGAACTTGGTCTTGCGCTTGATCGGAAGCGGAATCTCGATCGGGCCGAGCACCTGGTGTTTGAACTTGTGATATTGCCGCCGCTGGGCGTCGAAGCTGCGGACGCCCTGCATGTCAACCGTGATCCGTGGAATGCGGCCGGTCTGATCGAAATCGATGACGGTCTTGTCTGCCGTGCCGTATCGCATCAGCTCCTGGTCGTCCAATTCCAGGAATGAAACGGCCGACAACTGAAGCAGCGTGTGATGGTCGAGGAAATCCGCCGGCACTTCTTTCGGCAGATCCTTCGGGCCGATGGCCGCGCACTGTTCGGCCAGGATGCGGTAATCGCGAAAGACCAGCGGTTTCGCTTTTCGAAATTGCCCGAGCACGATGGCCGGCAGGTCCTGGCGCGTCACCTCATAGATCGAGGCCGTCAGGTAGGGAATGGCGTAGTTCCAGGAGAAGTAGGTCACCCCCGTAATCAGGACGCCGAGCACCAGCGGCGGAACGAGCAGGCGTTGGATGTTGATCCCCGCGGCCCGGCAGGCGAGGACCTCGTTGTCCAGCGCGGCGCGGCCGTAGGTGATGGTGGCGCTGAACAGGCCCGCGACCGGCAGGACGAGCGTGACCGCGACCGGCCCGAGATAGACGAAGACCTTCGCAAGCTGCCCGGCGCCGATCCCCTCCTCGGTGAAGATGTTGCTCAGGCCGCCGCCCATGATGATGAGCATGGACAACGCCGCCGACGTCATCAGAAACGTCTTGAGCATCTCTCGGCCGAAGTACCAGTAGAGGGTCCGCATGGCGGGGCTCACGGGAAACTAGCGGGGAGTCTCCGGCAGGCTGAAGCGTCCGGTACGCCGAAGGCAGATCGTTTTGCGGGATTGTGAAGACATCGGAATCATGGCGGGCCTCGAGACGCGTCGGAGAAAAAGGGGCAAGACGAATGCCGCCGAAACGTGGGCGAATCGGCGGCCAGTCTAGCGCCGAAGACCGATCCGTCAAGCGCGCCGCTCGCGGGACGACGTGCCCGCTACCGGATCGCCTCTTGACGTCGCCTGCGCCGGATGCTGTGATAAGGGCCTGTTCCCAGGTTCCGCTGTGGTGCCGGCTTCCCGACAGCGGACGCCGTCCCATTCCGAGGGCTGCCGGATGGCGCCCGACCTCGGGCCGTTGCGACCGACGACGTGTGGCGCCGACACGGACCGATCGGGGGAGGTCTCGACCATGCCGAACATGACCAAGGCCGCGCCGTCAAGCGGTGATCTCCTGCACAAATGGGCGATCGCCGATTCCCTCGATCTCTACAACGTCAAGCAGTGGGGCGCGGGGTTCTTCACGATTAATGAGCGCGGCCACATGGCCCTGACGCCGCGCGGCCGGGAAGGCCCGTCGCTCGACATGAAGGAACTGGTGGATGAGTTGCGCGAGCGCGGGATCGAACTGCCGCTGCTCATCCGTTTCTCCGACATTCTGCGTGCGCGCATCGAACAGATGAACCGCGCCTTCGCCCAGGCGTTCAAGGAACACGAGTACACCGGCGACTACATGGGCGTCTATCCCATCAAGGTCAACCAGCAGCGCCATGTGGTGGATGAGATCGTGAAGTACGGCCGGCCGCATCGCTTCGGCCTCGAGGCCGGATCGAAGCCCGAGTTGCTCGCGGTGCTGGCGATGCTGGAGTCGTATGAACCGCTGATCATCTGCAACGGGTACAAGGATGTCGAGTATATCGACCTGGCGCTGTGGGGAACGAAGCTGGGCAAGACCGTCATCATCGTCGTCGAGGAGTTCAGCGAGCTGGATCGCATCCTGGATCGCGCGGCCGCCCTCGGCGTCTCTCCGAAGATCGGCTTTCGATTGAAACTGTCGGCGCGCGGGTCGGGCCGCTGGCAGGAATCGGGCGGCGCGAAGTCGAAATTCGGCCTGACCGTCACCGACATTCTGCACGGCGTCGAGGTCCTCAAGCAGCGGAACATGCTTCAGAACCTGGTGCTCACGCATTTCCACCTCGGCAGCCAGATTTCGAACATCCGGTCGATCAAAGATGCCCTGGCCGAGGCGACGCGGATCTACCTGGAACTGGCGAAGATGGGCGCGGGCATGGGCTATTTCGACGTCGGCGGCGGCATGGCCGTCGACTACGACGGCAGCTCCAGCAACTTCGCCTCCAGCGCGAACTACAACATGGCCGAATACGTCGCCGACGTCGTCGACGCCGTCACCGAGGCGTGCAACTCGGCCGACCTGCCCCACCCCACCATCGTGACCGAGTGCGGCCGCGCGATCACCGCGCATCATTCCGCCCTGATCTTCAATGTACTCGGCGTGACCGAGCTGGCGCAGGCCCCGGTGCCGCAGAGCCTGCCCGACGAAGCCCACAACGTTCTGCACAGTCTCCTGGAGACGCACGATTCGATCACGATCAAGAACTTCCAGGAGGCCTATCACGACGCGCTCGCCTATCGCGACGAGGCCCTGAGCCTGTTCAAGCTGGGCTACCTGACCCTCGAAGACTGCGGCATCATGGAGTCCATCTTCTGGTCCGCCTGCCGGAAGATCCTGCGGATCATGCGCGAGAAGGATTACGTCCCCGACGAACTCCAGGGCCTGGCCGCCCAGCTCGCCAACACCTACGTCTGCAACTTCTCGATCTTCCAGTCGGCGCCGGACTGCTGGGCCGTCGGGCAGTTGTTGCCCATCATGCCCATCCATCGCCTGCATGAACGGCCCACCGTCCATGCGACGCTTGCCGACATCACCTGTGACAGCGACGGCCGGATCGACAAGTTCATCGATCTCCGAGACGTGAAGAGCACCCTCGCGCTTCACCCCCTCAACGGCGAGGCGTACTACCTCGGCATCTTCATGACCGGCGCCTACCAGGAAATCCTCGGGGACATGCACAACCTCTTCGGCGACACCAACGCCGTGCACGTCTCCGTCACCGATGATGCCCGGTACTTTGTCGAGCACGTCGTCGACGGCGACAGTGTCGAGGAGGTGCTGCAATACGTTCAATACTCGACCGAAGACCTCGTCGCGCGGCTCCGCCGCAACGTGGAACGGGCCCTGCGGGAGGATCGGATCAGCTTCCAGGAGTCCGCCGCGTTTCTCCGGACCTATGAGAACGGCCTCAAGGGCTACACCTATCTCGAAGGCGACGATCGCGCCTGATCCGCCGGGTGCGGCGGCGGCCCCTGCGGCCCCGAGGCCCCGCCCCGTAGGTCCGTTTCACCTGCAATCGTCCACGACCCGATGAGGTATAAAGGCCCGTGGACGCCGCTGCGCCCACGGGTCCGGCCCGCTCGCCGCCGACGGAGGCTTCTCCCCGCTGCGAGCGCAAGGCCTGACCGCTTATCATGACACGGGGTTGGAATCCTTCCGGTCGCCGGATGCGGCCGGGGATGTCGAACGATGCCGAGTTTTACCTACACCGCGAGAAACGCCGAAGGTGCCACCGTCTCGGGCGTGCTGGCCGCAGACAGCGAGCACCAGGCCCTCCGCGCCCTCGACGAGCAGGCCCTGTTTCCGGTCGAAATCCGACAGGGCGGAAAGGCCGCGCGGGGCATGGGCGGCGGCCGGCGGAAGGTCCGCGCGACGGTCGTCGGCGTGTTCTACTCCCAGTTCGCCGACCTGCTGCGGGCGGGCGTTCCGGCGCTGCGATCGCTCGATGTCCTGAATCGCCAGACGTCCAATGTTGTGTTGAAAGAGGTGCTCCGGGAGGTTCGCGAGGATCTCGCCAGCGGCTTCACCTTGGCCGACGCCATGGCCAAGCACCCGAACGCCTTCAACCCCCTGCACGTCGCGATGATCCGGGCCGGCGAGAAGGGCGGCTTCCTGGAGGACGTGCTGGTACGGATTGCCGTCTTCACCGAGCGGCAGAACGAACTCCGCAACAAGGTGACCGGCTCGCTGCTCTATCCGGCGTTCCTGATGTTCGTCGGAACCGGCATTGTCGTCTTCTTATTGGTGTTCGTGGTCCCGAAGGTCCGCGACCTCCTCCAGGGAGACCTGCCCCCCCTGACTCGGTTTGTCTTCGCCTTGTGCGATTTCCTCAGGGACCACGGCTCGATTGTCGCGGGCGTCGCGGTGATCCTGGTGCTGACGCTCATTGGCGTGCTCCGCAGCAAGCGGGGCCGGGAACTGTTCGACCGGTTCCAGCTCAAGGCCCCGCTGATCGGCCCGATCATCACGCTGGTGGCGATTTGTCGATTCTGCCGCATCCTCGGCACCCTGTTGAACAACGGCGTGCCGATCCTTCAATCGCTGAAGATCGCCCGGGATTCGGCAGGCAATCGTCTGCTGGAAGAGACGATCGAGAAGGCGACGGAAAGCGTCCGCAAGGGCGCCTCGCTCTCCGCCCCGCTCGGCAAGAGCGGCATGTTTCCGCTGGACATCGTCGATATGATCGCCGTCGGCGAAGAGAGCAACAACCTCGAACACGTCCTCGTGACGATCGCGGATGCCTACGAGGCCCGCACGTCGCGAAAGATCGACCTGATGGTCCGCATGCTGGAGCCGTTGCTGCTGGTCTGTATGGCCGGGGTGGTCGCGGTGATCGCCATCGCCCTGCTCCTGCCGATCCTGACAATGAGCTCGCGCGGCGTCTAGAGCGGTTGCCGCAGGGCGGGATGAATGACCGACCGCCTGACAAGGGCGGCGGATCGGATACAATCTGTTGAACCGTGCGTTTTGCTTTCCGAAAGGAGATGTGATCATGTACCCGGCAAGAAGGCTGCCTGCTCGTCGGAGGGGACGCGGGGCGTTCACCCTGCTCGAAATCCTCCTGGTCGTCGGGCTGTTGGCGTTGCTGGCGGCATTCGTCGTGCCGTCGCTGACCAGTCAGAGCGAAGCCGCCCGAGTCGATCTCGCCCGAGCGGCGATCGGGCCGAACGGTCCGTTGTCCCAGGCCATCGACCTCTACAAGGTCAACATCGGGCAGTTCCCCGAGGAGTTGAAGTTCCTCGTCGAGAAGCCGGACGATGACGACATCGCCGCCAAGTGGCGGGGCCCCTACATCAAGGACGCCGGCGGCTTGAAGGACCCGTGGGATCGCGACTTCCAGTATGATCCCGACGGCGAACACCATCCCGACGGCGGCGTCGACCTCTGGAGCATGGGCCCCGACGGCATCGACGGGAACGAAGACGACATCGCGAACTGGGAAAGCGATCGGTAGGCATCGACGCCGGGGCCGCCGCACGAGCCGCCCGTGTCCTGGGGCGCTTCGTCCGGTGACTTCCCGATCGATTCCCGACGACGCCCACCGTTTCCGAGTCACAGCGGCGTCGGCCTTCGCGTTTTCGAGTGACCTCGGCGTGCGGCTTGCCGTTTGGCGGCCCACTCGGTCCTGAATCATGTGTATCCCCGCACCCATCGCCCGAACCGGCACTCGCCCCGCCCCGATCCGCGCGGCCCGCGGACGGCGGCGCCGCGCCTTCACGATGCTAGAAATCCTCATCGTCCTGGGCCTGCTCGTGGTGCTCGCCGGCTTCGCCTGGCCGGTGCTGCAAAGCCAGATTTCGGCCTCCGAGCTGCCGGAATCCGCCCAGCGCATCCGGAACATGTTGAACATGGCCCGGGCCGAGGCGGTGATGGAGCACAAGCGCTATCGGATCCGATTCGCCCCCGACGCGCAGCAGCCGATCATCGAATATGAGCCCGATCCGATCCTCCGGCCCAACGAGTGGGAGCCGGTCCCGTCCGCCTGGGCCCGCGAGCCGATGTTGCTGGCCGACGTGCAGGTCCACGAGGTCCTGCCGGGGCGCCCTGTCTATCTCGAGCCGCTCGGGCCCGATGAGGATCCGGCCCAGAAGCTGGAAGACGCCCTCGCCGCCAAGGACGAAGCGGAGGACGCCGAAGCCTTCGACGCCGCCGATCCCTCCACCGCCATGGACGACATCGAGGCGGAGATCGACGAAAACCGGCCGATGATCGTCTTCGAAAGCGACGGCTCGGCCGAATGGGCCACCCTGATTCTCGCCGAAGCACCGCTGGACGAGCCTCTCGAAGAGGAGACCGAGCAACTCTGGGTCATTCTGGACGGCCGCACCGGACTCGCCTTCGTCCGCGGCAGGGTCACCGAGGAGCAGCTTGCCGATCCGGAGTTCTATGTCCAGCGCGACAAGCTCGAACTCCCCGAACAGGCCGACCTGGACACGCTCAGCCTCCAGGTGGGCGGCGGTCCGGAAACCGGCGCGACCGCCGGCGCCGATTCCTTTGGTGACGGACCCGGGGGCACGGGCAGTGGTCCGTCCGGCACGCCCGATTCGGGGTTCGACGGGCTCGAGGCGGCCGCCAGCGGTTCGGACTGCGAAACCAAGGGCAACGGCCCCGGCAGCACCGCGCCGGTCAGCGGCGGCGACAATGCCGATGACCCGCACGGCGGTGGCCGGCCGACGGGCGGCGATGCCGGGGGCACTTCTGCGACCCCGGACAACGAGCGCAAGGGCGGCGATCTGACCGAGGAAGAACAGGCGAACATCCGCCGCACCTTGGGCAACTTCGGCGGCGGGGGCTGATCGATCGGGTCTGCGGCCCGAAAAGGCTGTCCCGCCGTCCCGCCTCCGATGATGCCGCCCATCTGATCGGCAGTTTCAGTACTGGCGCGTATCCACGCCGAATCCGGACCGAGCCGCGGGTGACTGAACGAAAGCGGCCGGCTTTTCCGTTTGAATCCGGGGGCGGACCTGCGACGCCCGCCCGCGGCCCGCGTACAAGATCGGGGGCGTCGAGTCTACGCCGACCCCGCGCCTGAAGAGCAGACCGCGTTCAGCCGAGGCCGATCATGGGATTCCCGACCACTCTGACAGCTTCGCGACTCAATCGTCCGCCCCGGGGGGGTGTTGCCGGCCCGCTGCGGGCATCGGCCGGTTCGGTTCGGCCGGGCGTCCTGCTCCTTGAGGTCGTCGTCGCGCTGGGGCTCCTCGTTCTGGCGATGGGCATCATCGGATTGATCTTCAACAACGGCCGCCACAACGTCGAACTCGCCGAGCGGATGTCGCGTGCCATGGTGATGACCGACCGCCTGATCGCCGAGTTCGACACGAAGTTGCTCGACAACGAGGAGCGAGAACAGACGGGCGTGTTCGGTGAGGAGTCGGTCCCCGGCATGTCGTGGAAGGTCGAGGTCAACCCGTCTGAGCGCGTCCAGGGCCTGCTGGACATCGATATCAGCATCTACATGGGGGATCCCGACGGGTCCGAGGACGAGCGGCAACTCGTCCTCGAGACTCGCGTCCAACGGGCCGAGCCGCAGGGCATCGACTTCGAGCGGGACTTCGGGCTGGATGAAGAGCAGATCGATCAGATTACTGCGGCGATTCCCGGCGGAGGCATGGTCTTCGATCCCAACAACTTCGATCCGAGGGACCTGATGAGGCTTCCGTTGGACGATCTGGTCGATCTCCTCCCGGCGATCCTCCAGGCCTTCGGCGCCGGGCTCGGCCAGGGGCAGTTGGATCAGATCATGCAGGCCGTTCAGTCGGGGAATGCCGGCGGGCAGCTTGGCGGCGGACTGCCGGGAGCCGGCGCCGGTGGACGGGATCAGGGCAACGGGGCTGATCGGCCGCCGGGTCGGGGCAATCCGGGCGTCCGCGGCGCGCGGGGAGGGACGTGATGTCGCGCGGCCCGCTGCGAAGACCCGCGAATCGGCGAGGCCTGACGCTGCTGGAGGTCATGCTGGCGATCGGGCTCCTTGTGCTCGTCTCCGGCATGCTGTTCATGTTCTACGACGCGATGCTTCGGGCCCGGGAATACGGCCGGAAGGCCGCGACCGACGGCTATCTGGCTCGAACGATCGCCGAGCAAATCGCCGAGGAGGTGCGGTCGGCCGCGGGGTTCGTCCCGGCGATCGGCCCCGGTATCAGCGGCACCGACCGGCTCTTGACGATCCAGACCGTCGCGATTCCCGACAAGACGCTTTTTCGACGGCTTTCGATCAAGGATCAGCGACTGCCCGCCGAGGCCGACATCCGCCAGGTGCAGTACTACTTGGCCTACGACGAGGACGTCGACCACACCTACGCGGACGGGATCGACGCGGCCGCCCCGCTGGGGCTTGTCCGCCGCGAGGTTCGGACACTGTATCGGCCGCGGGTGCAGTTGGAAGGCGTCAGCGACGGGGTCGATCTCGACCTGCTGGCTCCCGAACTGAAGTATGTGCGGTTCCGCTACTTCGACGGGGTGGACTGGCTGGACAAATGGGACATCGGCCAGGATCCGGAAGGGCAGACAGGGAACTCACTGCCGCAGGCGGTGGAGATCACGGTGGGCTACACCGAGTTGCCGCCCCCCGAGGAAGAGGATGATCAGGCTCAGGAGGATGAAGCCGAACTCGTTGATTCGGATTTGACGCCGTCTGAGCCGGAACCTTATTCAGAACAGACATTTACGACGATGATCCGGATCCCGCAGGCGGACTCCTTTTTCGGCTCACGGTTGATGCGTGCCCAGCGGCGTTCTCGGCTGTCGCAGAGCGAGGGGCGATGAACGTGGGCGAATGCGACACGCGACGGATGGGGTTGAAAGAGCATAACCTTATGTTTCGCAGCAGCTTATGCATGAATTCGGGCGATCGGCCGCGGCGGGCGCTGATTCTCGTGGTTGTGCTCATTATGATCGTCCTGCTGTCATTGCTGGCGGCGGGCTATACGTTCATGGTGCGGGCACACCTGAACACCGTGATCGCCGACATGGAGCAGTTCCAGGCGCGGATGGCGGCGGAGGCCGGCGCTCAGCGTGCGATCGTGGCCCTGCGCGAGACGCGAGGGGACGTCGATTCCTGGTTTGACAACCCGGAGGACTACCGGGCGGCATTGGTCTGGGGCGAGGAGGGCGACGAGGGGGAGGCGGTCTTCCAGACGCGGTCGGATGCGCGGACCTATGACAGCCGGGCCGAGCCCGCTTGGCGCTTCACGCTCTATGCCCCGAACACGGACGACCCGGACACGGCGCGATACGGCTTCACCGACGAGTCGGCGCGGCTGGATCTGAACGTCGCGACCGAGGCGCAGATTCGGCGCCTCTTTGAGATGGTCATTCCCGACGACCCGGACAACCCGGTGGAACTCGACGTCCTGGTCGATTCCCTGTTTGATTGGCGGACGCGCGGGACCCGGCCGCGTGAACACGGCGCGAAAGATGATTACTACCTGTCGCTCGACCCGCCCTATCGGTGCAAGTCGGCGGATTTCTCGACCGTCGAGGAGCTTCTCCTCGTTCGCGGGTTCACAGCCTGGGTGGTCTACGGCGAGGACTACAACCAGAACGGTCTGCTCGATCCGAACGAGGACGACGGCGACGTTTCGTTTCCGCCGGATGACGCGAACGGCGAGCTGTTTCGCGGCGTCGCGCCCTACCTGACGGTCTGGTCGATGGAAATGAACACCTCGGGGGACAATCGGCCGCGGATCCACCTGAACCTGACTTCGCCGGAAGATCTGGAGGAGAAGCTCCAGGAAGAGAGCTTCAACGGCGATCTTATCACTTATATTATCGGCATCCGTTCCCAGGGCGGGACGTTTCCCAGTGTTATGAATCTGCTTCCGGCGCCGGAGGCGGACGAGCGCGACACAGGTTCGGACCAACCCCCCGTATCAACACAGCCGACCGGGGACGCAGCCACTTCACAGCCCGATAACGGAAATGCTGATGGTTCCGGTGGCGGTTTGACCGATCAAGACGGTGCAAACGGAACGTCCGAGAATCAACCGTCGCAGCCGGCCTGGGTGAACCTGACCGACGAGATACCACCCGGCACAGAGGACGATCTGCCGCTCATCCTCGATCGGCTGACGACGGATTCGCCGGGCCAGTTGCGCGGGCGGATCAACGTGAGCACGGCACCGCGCGAGGTGCTGGCCATGATCGACGAATTGACGGAGCAGGAGTTGGACGCACTTGTCGAGACGCGCAAAGAGTTGCCAAGCGCGGAGAAGTCGACTCCGGCCTGGCTCCTGACCAAGGGCATCGTGGGCAAAGAGAAGTTCTATCGGATACTACCCAAGATCACGACGAAGTCGTCGAGATACCGGATCGAGTCGGTGGGCTACGCGGATCATGTCGGGGTGATCTCTCGGATCATGATGGTGATCGAGATGCGCGGCCCGATCCCCCAGGTGCTGTACTACCGCAACCTGGACAGGTTGGGCCCCGCCTACACGCCCTACGGCGAGGAGCGCCGCGGTCAGAACAATCGCTCGGGTTGAGTTCATCATGGGATTGAAGAGCGGAAAACTGCTGGCAATCGACTGGGACCGGAAGGAACTCCGGCTGGTCCTCGTGCGCCGCCACGGCGCCGAGGCGGAGCTTCAGAAGGCGGTGTCGGTGCCGTTGCCGGCGGAGGTTGGGCTGGACGACGCCGAGGCGCTCGGCGCCATGTTGCGCGAGGCGATGCGGCAGTCGAAGATCGGCGTGAAGCACGCATTGCTGGCGATTCCGCGGGAGCAGGTGGTGCTCAACACCTTGAATCTCCCGCCGACGCCGCCCGAGGAGATGCCCGCCCTCGTTCAGTTTCAGATTGTCAAGGAGTTGCCGTTCTCGGCCGACCAGGCCACGATCGATTTCGTGGTTTGCGGGGAGCACGATCCGAAGGCGCCCTGCACGGTTCTGGTCGCGGCGGTCCGGCATGACGATCTCGAGTTTTACCGGCGCGTGGCCCGCGAGGCAGGTCTGACGATCGAGCGGATCGGTCTGCGGCCCCACGCGAACCTGCTCGCGGTGCTGGGCAGCCAGTCGGACGTGGCGGACAAGTCGCTCCTGATGGTCGAGGTCGGGCCTCACCTCACGGAGATCAACATCGTTCGATCCGGCGGCCTGACCTTCAGCCGCGCCGCGTCGGTGCCGTTACCCGATTTCGGCGCGGCGCGCGGCGGGGCCGTTCAGGACAGCCGGATCAGCACGATTCCGATTCAGGACATCGAACCCGACGACGCGAGCCGCGACGCGGTGAGTCGTCTGATGGTGGACGTGATTCGTTCGTTCGAGGCCTACCGCGCGACGGAGCCTGCGGCGCAGATCGATGAGATCGTGGTCTGCGGCGGCACGGGCGTCGAGGCGGAACTGGCCGAGGCGCTGGCCGCGCGGTTCGCCGTGCAGGCGCGGCTGTACCTGCCGGACCGGGCGCTCCAGTTGACGCCGCAGCGCGCGAAGGAGCTTCGCGGATTCAGCGTGGCGCTCGGCCTGGCGATGGGGCACGGCAGTCCGGCCCTGCGGACGTTCGATTTTCTTCACCCCAAGAAGGTCGTTAGCAAGCGTACGCTGCGGTTGAAGAAGGCGCCGGCCGCCGTGTTGGCGGCTGTCTTGATGATCGGTTCGGCCGTCCTTGCTCACGGCAAGTGGGTGGTTCCACAGCTTGACGCGGTCAAGGCTCTCCAGGCCGAGGTTCAAAACGTGGAGAAGCGCAAGAAGCCGATCAGAGCATTCATCAAGAAGGTCAGGGCGGTCGAAGGCTGGGAGCGATCGGAGCAGGTCTGGCCGGAAGTGCTTGCCGTATTGACGAAGGTCTTTCCGCCTGAGACCGAAGCCTGCGTGACCCGCTTCGACGGCGACACGCGGTCGCAGCGCAAGGGCAATGTCCGGGTGAGCACGGTGAGCCTGAAGTTGCGCACCGCCAAGATGGGCGGGATCAACCACGTGACGGAATCCCTGCGGTCGCTCGGCTGGGAGGATGTCAAGCCGGGGCCGGATTCGCCGATCGGCCTGAGCAGCACCCGAGCGGCGATCTATCGCCGGGAGACGAGCGTGAAGGCGAGGCTTCCGCTTCGGTCCGCGGCGGCGGGCGATGAAAAACCGGCGGCAGCGACAACGACGACGAGTGCTCCGGCCGACCCGTGGGGGCTCGCGCCATGAACAAACGCGAACGCACCCTGGCCGTCATCGTCGGCGTCGGTGTCTTCCTCGCCGCCGTCTACTACGGCCTGACGTTGGTTTATCTCAATCCGTTGAAGGACGCCCGTGCGCAGTACGCGAATCTCCTGACGAAGAAGCGGAATCTCGATCGGCTCGTGCGAACCGAGAGGAAGCTGAAGAAGCAATGGAAGGGCTATGTCGCGCGCACGTTTTCCTATGAAGCGTCCGAGGCTCAGGACCTGTTCGGTCAGGACCTGAAGCGGATCGCCGAGCGGCACGGTTTTACCTCACCGAACTTCAATCCTCGAAACGGCACTCGGATCGGCCGGAACACGGGCATCTCGACGCTGGCCTATCACATTTCGGACACGGGCGAGTACTCGAAGGTCGTCGCGTTCCTTCGCGACATCTACGCGACGCCGTACTTGTGCCAGATCACGAGCCTGGCGATCACGCCGCTGGGGCCGAAGGCCGGCCGCGATCGGGTCAAGGTCGAGCTGACGGTGGAGACGCCGCTGCTGCCCCGGATCGAGAAGAAGGACGTCAAAGGTCTTCAACACCTGGCGACCCTGTCCGACGATCCCGATCGGAAGCCGGGGCCGTACCGGGAGGGGTTGCCGCCGCCGTCGACGTACCTGGTTCTGGAGGATCGAAACGTCTTCCGGGCCTTCATGCCGGCTCCGACGAACATGGTGATGATCGACAATCAGGACCTCAAGACGGTGGGCCTGATCCTCAAGTTCTTCTGGGAAGGCAAGGTCAAAGAGCAACTGACCGAGCAGGTGGCGGGTAAAAGCCAGAAGCCGATCTCGGGCAAGGGGGATGTGGTCGAGATTGTCGGCTCCTATGCGGACGGGACGGCGTTCGGCCCCGTGCGGATCGACTTCACCCAGGCCCGCGAGGGCGCCTACCAGGTGGCGTCCCACACGCCCGAGCCGGCGGACACGGTGATTCTCGCGGTCCACAACCCCCTTCCCGAGGATGTTTTCGTGGACGTGGTGATCACGGCCGAGGATGGGAAGGAGACTCGGCCGCCCTCGATGTTGATCAAGGCGGGCGCGACGACGGACCTCGGTCAATGGAAGGCCTCGCAGGTGCGCGTCACGGCCCGCTACAAGTCGGAGAAGGTGGCGCTGGAACGGATCTTCACGCCGAGCAAGTCGCGGCAGTTGATCACGATTCCGAAGGAGCCGTCGACGGCGGTTGCCGTCGCGCCGCCGACCGCGCCGGAGGATCCGCCGCCAGACGGCAAGTACACGGTGACGGGCCTGCTGACCTATCGGAAGGCCGACACCTATGAATACGCCCAGGAGATGATTGTGACGGCGGGCGCCGAGCGGAAGATCATCAGCCGGGGCGAGCCGGGCGTGGTCGACAGCGGGACGTTGCTGGCCGTGCATCCGCTGGGCGGGATCGTCAAGATGCCGAGTGGTCATTACTACCTCTACCCGTTGGGGAAGAGCTTTACGGATCGCGTTCTTCTGCAAGCCGAGGGCGAGAACGAACTGGTCAGCGCGATCGATGCGTGGACGCGGCGGTAGGGCCTGCCGGCGCTTCTTCGTCCGGACCACGCGAGAGGACGCCGCCGTCGGCGCGCCGACGAGCGGCGAAGGCGCCGTGCGGGCGCGTCCTCCACTGTTGAATCGGGAGGTGTGACGATGAGATCGTCTATTGCGGTCATGCATGTTCGGTGGGTCCGCGTGCTGGGGGGGCTCCTGGTGCTGGGAGGTCTCGCGGGATTCGCCGCCGCGCTGCGCGCCGATCCTTCCGCTTCCCACGCCGAGCCGGAACCGACGACAAAGAAGGCCGACACGCCCTCACTCGACGAAGCGGAGGTCGAGCGGGAATTGTTGGAGTTGAAGAAGCTCGCGCAGGCGTCGATCGACAAGAAGGCCGCGTCCAGCACGCAGCCGGCGTCGACGACGCAGCGGGCCGTCAAGAAGCCGGCACGGCTCAAGGGCGGTGTCAAACCGTTCCAGTTGAAGAATCCGCCGAAGCTGCCGGCGGTCCCGGCTCAGCGCAAGCGACCGCGTTCGCCGAAGATCCGCCCCAAGACGCCGAAGCCGGCCGGCCGCCTTCCCGGCGCCGAGCCGAAGACGGCTCCGCCGGGTTCGGGCAAGTTGCCGGCCCCGCCTGCCGCGACCGCGGCCGACGCCAAGAAGCCGCCGGTCGATCAGGCGGCGAAGGACGCGGAGGCCTACGCCGGCGCCACGCCGGCGCCCGTGACGAACACGAAGACGAAGGTGCTTGTCTTCGACATGGAGACGGTGAAGCCCGAGGAGCGCACCTATCGCTTTGACTACGTGAACACGCCGTGGAAGGACGTGATTCAGGATTTTTCGCGCGTCAGCGGTCTTCGGATCGTGAACCTTCCCACCGACGACATTCCGGGTCAGTTGTCATATCACAGCGAAAAGGAGATGACGTTCATCGAGGCCCTTCACACCCTGAACGACCTTCTCTTCAAGCAGCCGTTTAACAGTTACGTCATCCAGCGACAGGACAACTACCTGACGGTCGGTCGCCTCGCCGACCTGACGCAGGAGATTCCGCCGGAGCGGATGTATCACACCTTCGAGGAGTTCGAGGCCGCCAATCTGGACCCTTACGACATCTGCCTGACAAACATCGCGCCGCCGCCCGGCTGGTCGCCGTATCAGATCATCGAGAAGTACCGCGAGTATCGCTCCGACACTTACGGCGCGAAGGTCAACGGCGACCTGATCGAGCTGTCGGGATTGGCGCGGGAACATCACCTGTTCAAGAAGGTGATCATGAAGCTCGCGACGCGCGAGGAACCCCCGCCGGTCGATCCGCGGCCGAAGATTCAGGTTCCGCTGAAGGCGGCGAAGGCGTCCGACGTGGCGCAGCTCCTGAAACAGTTGTACCCGGTGGCTCCTGCGTTGTCGGGTCGCAGGGGCCGCGGCGCCCAGGTGGTTGATCGGGCGCTGGACAAGGCCAAACGACTGACCATCATCCCCGACATCAAGAACAACGTGATCTACGCGAGAGGCCCGCGGGATCTGTTGGACCAGATCAAGGAGACGATCGCGAACGTCGACGTCGGCGAGTGGCGTCCGCCGCAGCAGGAGATGGTCCAGCTCGAGAACGCGGCGGCGAACACGGTCGTCGCCGCGCTCAAGCCGCTGTTCCAGCGTGAAGCGGCGAACATGGTCAAGAGCCTCTTCTGGATTCCGCCGGCGATGAAGGACGCCCTGCGGGTCGATCTGTTCGGCAACGCTTCGAGCAACACGGTGATCCTGATCGGCGGCGCCGAGGGGATTGCGCGGGCCAAGCGGCTCGTGCAGCAATACGACGTTCCGCCGGATTGGGTCAACGAGGTCATCGAGCTGAAACATGCCGACGCGATCGAACTCGCCGCGACGATTCAAGCCAGCCTGCCGGCGCCGTCGGGCAAGGGTGTGCCCCAGCCGCGCATCGTGCCGCGGTCGGCCAGGCGGATTCTGGTTTCGTGCAACAAGCAGGACCACCAGCGGGTGCTCGAACTCGTGGCCAAGCTCGATGTGGCGGATGAGGACAAGCCGGCGGAGCACTTCGTTCAACTTGAGCACGCCCGGCCGACCGATGTGGCCCAGTCGCTTCAGCAGATGATGCAGGGCACGTCGAAAGCGCCGGCGCGGCCGGTTCGCCAGGTTCGAGGGCGCAAGGGCCGTCGGGTGATTCGGCCCGTGACGCAGCGTCCGGGAGCATCGGCGTCCGGTCCGATCTACGTGCCCGACGACGCGGCGAAGACCCTGATCGTGGTGTGCAGCGAGCGGGACTGGATCGAAGTCGAGCCGCTGATCCAGCGCCTGGAAGAGCTGGCGGGCAAGGTCGTTCCGAAGCTGCTCACGATCGCGTTGGAGAAGGCCAACGCGGCCGACGTCGCCAACGCGGTGAACCAGATGTTCCCGCCTCCGGCCGACCGGCGCAACTGGTCACGGCGGACACGTACAACAATACGGTGAAGATCTTCGCCAAGCCGGATTTCATCGAGAAGGTTCGGCCGCTCATTGAAGAAATGGACGTGTTGAGCGGAGCCGAATTGACGGTGATTCATCTCGCCCATTGCAAGGCCGAGGTCGTCGCGCCGATTCTTCAGCAGGCCTTCCCCGGCGGCCGGGCCGCACCGGTGCGGCGGCGGCCCGTCGTCCGGCAGAAGGGCAAGCGCCCGGCGCCGCGGCGGAATCTCGCCCCGACCGGGAGCACCGCGGTTCGGATCGTGGCCGAACCGATCACGAACGCATTGCTCGTGACCGCGCCGCCGAAGGACCTGGAAAAGATTCAGAAGCTCGTGGCCGAAATGGAGGCCGAGGCGGAAAAGAAGCGGCCGGCGCAGGTCTTCGTGACGGTTGAGTACCAGCCTGCGAACGAGGTTGCTGCAACGTTGAACAGCATTCTGGGGCGATCGGGCCGCACGGCGGCGCGGGGCGCCAAGGGGGCGGTGAATCGCGCCTTCGCGACGAACCCGACGGCGGAGGAGTTGCAGATTCTGGCCGTCGGCGAGCGGATTCTCCTCAAGGGACCGCAGGACGAGGTCGCCCAGGCGATCCAACTCGTCCAGGGCATCGACGTCATCGACCAGAAACCGATCAGCCGCAAGGTGAAGGTGCTCGACGCCGAGGAAGACGAGAAGAAGTTGCGGTCGATGCTGGCCCTGCGCGTCCCGTCGAAGGCCGTGGCGCCCAAAGGGAGAAAGCGGGGCAAGCCGGCGCGCGCCACGCCCGCGGTCTCGACCGGCGCGATTCAGATCTACGCCGACGCCTATGAGAACACCCTGCTGATCCGGGCGATGCCGAGAGACTGGCCGGACATCGACGAGATCCTGAGCCTCATCCTGTCCGAACCCGACATTCCTATGGAACTGGCCGGCCGGGAAGATCTCGACGGCCCGTTCTTCGTCGTGAAGCTCAAACACAAGAAGGCGTGGGACATGTCCTTCATTCTGGAGGACATGATCAACACCGACGATCGGCACAAGCTGGAGTTCGTCGAAGGACCGGACGACCGGACGTTGATCGTGCGCGGCGCGCGATCGGGCCAGAAGGAACAGGTCGAGCGCTACGTCGCGATGTGGGACGTGCCCGACTCGAAGCTGTTCAGGAACACGCTGATCCTGGATTCCGGCGACAAGATGCCGCCGCAACAGCTTCTCAGGCTGCTTCAGAAGAGCTACCGGAACTCGACGGGCGGGACGCTGAAGATCACGGACATGGGCGAGGGCGGTCCCGTACAGGTGATCGACATCCACGCCGGCGAAGAGGACCAAGACGCCGCGCCTCCGGCCGAGGGCGTCAGCCCGTGCGTGTTGCCGCTGAGCCTTCTGCGCGGGCTCTCCGCCGTGACGCTCGGGCAAGTGGCGAAGGCGAATGCCCCCGGCGACCTGCCCGATCCGGCGGTCTGCCCGGTCTGCCATCAGAGTCCGTGTGTCCTGCCGGCGCGGTTGTCGTCTTCTTTGGGCGCGCTGCTTGTGGCGCAGGTCGATGACGGGCCCGCCGGAGAGGCGCCGGCGGCGGTGCATAATCATCCGGCCGCTGTGTCCGCGGGTGAGCCGGATGATTCACCGGCGCCGGGCGCAAAAGCGGAGGAACCGCAGACGGACGGTGCGCCGGCCGGCAACGATTCGAGTGAGATCTCGGCCATGGTCGACCCCGACACGGGGAAGATCATTCTCATGGGCCCCGAGGAAGAGTTGGAACGACTCCAGGAGATCATCGACGATGTGACGGGCGGCGAGTCGCCGACGGTCATTCGCGTCTTTCCGCTGAAGTACGCGGATGTGAACGAGGCGGCCCAACTGCTGAACAACGTCTTCAACCAGCCGGCCCGCGTCGTTCGTCAGCCGGCGGGGCGGCAGCCGGGGAAAGGCAAGGGTGCGCAGGGCCAGCCCGCGGGGGCGAAAGGCGGTGCGCCGGTGCCCGCGCCGCAGCCGGGTCGCGGTACGGCGCGGACCGTACGGGGCGGCAAGCAGCGAATCAAGGTTGTTCCGGACGCGCGGACGCGTCAGCTCTATGTGGTCGCGCCGCTGAAAGACATTCCTCTTGTCATCGATGTGCTCAAGAAGATCGACACGCGGATCACGATCAAGCAGGACATCCGGATGTTCCCCTTGCAGAATCTTCAGGCCGAGCAGGTCGTCGAGACCTTGCGGGAGATTCTGGGGATTTCCGACGGGGGCCGCCGCGCCCAGCCTCGCGGCCGACGGCCGAGGCGCCAGCAGAATCCGCGGCAGCGCAATCAACAGATCCTTCAGATGCAGGGCCAGGGCCGGCCGGGCCAGGGCACCCTGGTCGCCGCCGACAAGATCCGGCTTTCGGCCGAGCCGCAGACGAACACGGTCGTCGCCAAGGCGCCGCCCGACACGCTCGATCTGATCGGCGACCTGATCGAGCAGCTCGAGAAGAAGACGAACACGACGAAGATCGAGATGCGTCGCGTGCAGTTGGCCAATGCCCGCGCGACCGACGTGGCGAGCATCGTCAAGGACATCGCGGGGCAGATGACGAGCGGGCGCGGCGGGGCACGTGGGCCGCGCGGTCGCGGCCGGAGCCTGACGTCGACAGGCGTGTCGGTGAACGCCGACGCGCGGACGAACAGCGTCATCCTCGCCGGCCAGGCAGTCGACCTGGAGCGGGTCGAGAAGATCGTCCTCGAGATGGACGTGTCGGACGACAAGGGGGCGTCGATCCGACAGTTCGCGGTCAAGGGCGATCCGACGACGATGGCGAAGGTGCTCAAGTCGCTTTTCCCGAGCACCGGCAAGCAGAACGATATCGTGATCTCGCCCGATGCCTCGACGGGGACGATCGTCGTCAAGGCGCCGGTCGCGCAGTTGGAGGAGATCGAGCGGCAGCTTGCCGAGATGGACTCGAAGGTGGCGGTCGAGCAGAAGCGGCGGTCGCTCAAGCTGCACTTCGCCGATGCCGAGACGGTCGCCAACGACCTCCAGGCGATTTTCGCCGATGCCCGGAGCCGGCGCGGCGGCCGACAGGCCGTGGCGATCCGCGGCAACAAGTCGAACAGCACGTTGTACGTCACCGGGGCGGACGACGAGCTGTTCGCGCAGATCACCGAGCTGGCGCGGGACATGGACACCGCTCCGACGGGGCTCCAGGTCAAGGCGTTCGCCTTGAAGCACGCCTCGGCGATCGACGTGGACAAGAAGCTGACGACGATGATGGCGAAGGCCATGGCGACCGGTGGGCTGGGGAGCTTCAAGCTCGACCTGGTCGGCGTCGTTCCGGACGCGCGGACGAACTCGCTGATCGTCACGGGCGGGCCGGTGACGTTTGCGTTGATCGACGACGTGCTGGCGCAGATCGACGTGGTGTCGCCGACGCCGATCGCGCGGGAGACGAAGTCGTACATGCTTCCGCGGACGGTGAACGCGAATCAGGTGGCGCAGAACATCCGGGTACTGTTCCGCGGCCAGACGTTTGCCAAGACGGGGATCGAGCCGCCGGCGGTGACCGCGAACACAGCGAGCAACATCGTGATGGTGATCGCCAATGCGATGCAGCACGAGCAGATCAAGTCGGCGATCATCGATCCGATCATGGCGGCGGTGGGAGAGCCGCTTCAGGACTACCAGGTATCGTTGAAGTTTGCCCGGGCGGATGAAGTCAAGGGCGTGCTCGAGGAGTTCATGAACAAGTGGCGGCAGAGCCGGGGCAGCAAGCCGCAGGACAACTTCACGATCACCGCCGACCCGAACAGCAACATCCTGTTGCTCAACTGCGCCCCGAGCACGAAGGCGGTCTTCGACAAGCAGCTCGAACAGATCGACACGGATGTCGCCCAGGTCGGCGGCGTGCGCAAGCCGCAGGCCTACGTGCTCAAGTATGCGAACCCGAACAGCGTGCTTCAGGCGATCAACACGGCGTTTCAGCGGACGGGCCGCGTGGCCGACCGCGACAAGGTGACCGCCAGCCTCGATCCGAACACTAACTCGGTCGTGGTGATGGCGAACCAGGCGAACCATGAAAGAGTCGCCGAGATCGTCGAGATGATGGACGTCGAAGGCGGGATCGGTGCGACGCAGGACTTCATCTACACCGTGAAGAACGCGCGGGCCGTCGATCTGGCCAACACGTTGACGCGGCAGATCCGCGCGACGCGGACGCCGGTTCGCGGTCGTTATCCCATCAATGTCGTCGGCGACGACCCGACGAACACGCTGATCGTCACGGCGACGCAGGCGGACTACGACGCGCTGTTGAAGACGATCGAAGCACTGGACGTCGCGAGCGGCTCGGAGCGCCTTACGCGGACATTCACCCTGAAGTACGCCGAGCCCTGGAATCTGCCAGGCAGCATCCGCCAGCAGTTCGCCAACCGCTACAGCAAGAACCCGAACGATCAGGTGGTGGCCAGTTACATCGCCGGGACCATGACGATCGTCGTCTCGGCGAACCCGGAGAACATGGCCAAGATCGAGGAGTTCATCCGCGAGGTGGACGTGCCGTCTTCCCAGGAGAAGGTGACGAAGTTCATCAAGCTGAACCATGCCCAGGCGAACGCCCTGGCCAACGCCCTGAACCAGGCGGAACGCTCGGCGCGGCCCCGCCCGCGCAACGGCATCTATCCGGTCAGCTACGGCTCGGACATGAGCAGCAATACGTTGATCGTGACGGCCCCGGCCGATGAGTTCGACGCGATCGAGGCGCGGATCGCGGAACTGGACACCGAGGACCACGAAGACCGGCTGCGGCGGGTCTTCAAGCTGGTCTATGCCGATCCCGGCTCGGTCTCGCGGATGATCCAGAATCTCTTTCGGCCCTATGGCCGGAACCCTTCACCGAAGGAGCGTGTCAGCAGCGCGGACGACTGGACGACGAACAGCGTGATCGTTTCGGCGTCGTCGGAGAAGATGGCCGAGGTCGAGGCGCTGATCGCGGAGATGGATCAGCCCGGCGACGCGCAGCGGACCGAACACGTCATCGAGGTGACGAACGCGAACCCGGCGGACGTCGCGAACAGTCTCCAGCAGATCTT
>JBHHUY010000013.1:0-25966 GCA_046753965.1 Phycisphaerae bacterium | reverse complement strand
GCCAGGGCTTCCCGAACCCAGGCGCCTTCTTCATGCGCAAGCTTGCGCGTCGCCAGGCGCAACGCACTCGCCGGACCGTTGCCGCGCACGACGGCCACAAACTCGTTCCAGTCGGGCTCCGTGTATCGCCAGACGCCCGCCTCCTCATCATAACGCAGGTTCGGATCGGGAACGGTCAGACCGAGATTGAAGATCTTCGGCAAATACTTCTTCAAGAAGATCTGGCGTTGTTGATCGTTGGTCTTCAACTTGATGCGCCAGCGCATCAGCAGTTCGGTGTGCCGCGACTCCTTGTCCGACGGGCCGTGGAACATCATGATCGGCTTCCACCAGCGATTGAGGGCGTCCTGAAGCATCTCTCGTTGAACCCTGCTGCCCGTCGCCAGGGTGATGCACATGTCGTACCCGTGGGTCAGGTGAAACGCCTCCTCGTAGCAGATGCGCTTCAAGGCCCGCGCGTAAGGACCGTACGACCCCTCCGCCATCATGGTCTGGTTCACGATCGCGCCCGCGTCGATCAGCCAGGCGATCACCGCGACATCGGCCCAGGTTTTTGCGTGATAGTGGAAGACGTTAGAGTACTTGGCCTTGCCGCTGATGAGTTCCTCGATCATCTCCTCTCGCGACTTGCCCAGGGTCTCGGCCGCGCGATAGAGAAGCTGGGCGTGGCCGACCTCGTCCTGTACCTTCGCCACGAGCGCGAGCTTCCGCTTGAATGTCGGCGCGTGTGGGATCCAGCCGCCTTCGGGCAGCGCGCCGCAGATCTCGCTGTTCGCGTGAACGTGGATCAGGCGAATCAACTGCCGGCGATACTCATACGGCATCCAGTCGCCGGGCTCGACCTTGTCGCCTCGCGCGAGGCGCCGTTCGAAGGCAGCCAGGTTCTCCTGATAACCGGGGTCGCCCGGCATGTCGTTGAGCTGATGTTCCTGAACCGGACGCACCATGACAATCTCCGAGAATCAAGCCGTCCGCCGCCGAAGACCGTCGAAGATGTAGTCGGCGAGCATTCGTCCGACCTCTTCGGGCGACAGGCGGCCGTCGGGGCGGTACCAGGTGAACAGGTAATTGAGCGTCGTGAGGATAAACCGGGCCGCGCCGGCCGCGTCCGTGGCCGACAGATAGCGCTGCTGAATCGCCTCGGACACGAACGCGCGGAACAGGCCTTCGTATTCATCGCGTCGCAGGGTGATGGCATCCCGCCGATCGGGCGAGAGGTGTCGCCACTCGACGGTATAGACCGCCGCGGCGTCCAGGTCCTCGGTGATGACGCCGACGTGCGCGATGATCGCCTGGCGGAGCTTCTGCATCACGCCGAGATCGGAGGCGACGATCGGTCGCAGCGCGGCGAAGAACCGATCGGCCGCGTGGTCGACGAGCTCCCACAGCAGGTCGTCCTTCTTCTCGACGTGGGCATAGAGGCTGCCGCCCTGAAGGCCGACGCGATCGGCAATGTCTCGGACGGAGGTGCCGTGGAATCCGCGTTCGCGGAACAGCAGGCACGCCGCCCTCAGAATCGACGCTTTCATGGGAATCAGTGTCTCAGCCATTCACGATCACCCGAACAAGCGCTCGCTTGACGAGACTATAGCGCGAAAGCGGATCGCGTGCAACACGCGGCCGGCGGCCTGCGTCGGTCGGTCGCAGCCACGCGATAGCCTGGAGGGCTTTCGTTTCAGAGTCGGGTCTGCGGGGCAGCGCTTTCGGTACCGCGCGGCCGCCGGCGGACAGCGGAGGACGCGCATCCTCTCTCGACGACCGCCAGCCGCATCCATCCGTCAGAATGTGAACTGATACTGCAAATAGAGGAAGTCCGCGTCGCGGCTGGGGCCGGTCGAGCGAATGAAGTTGACGCCCCAGAAGTGGGAATAGCCGAACAGGACATTCTGATGCACGTCGATCTTGTATTTGATGAGAAGGTCGAGTTCGTTGCCGATGTCATGTCCGGAATTGCCGAGCAGATCGCGGCGCGTCGGCGCGCCGCCGGCGTTGTACAGGGCGTCGCGTTTCGCGTCGTTCCAGAAGGTGTACCAGGCCAGGCGCGTCGTGAGCTTCTTGAACGGCTTGAAGGTCAGGTTCACGTTGGAAGCCAGGATGTTCTGCCGGGCGACCGCGTCGATGTACCCCAGATAGAAGTGGCTGAACGGGAACAACTGGTTGAACGTGTCGTGTGTTCCGTCGGTCGGATCGTCGTCACCGCTTGCATAATCAAAGCCGACGCCGATGCGCGGCGACCACGGAACGTTTTTGAACGTATAGCCGCCGTCCGCTGCGGCCATCCAGGCGTGGACCGTGTCGCCCGCGAACTTGCCCCACTGCCCGGCCAACTCGCCTTCATAGTCGATGGGCGCGATCTTGCCGGCGAGCCGTCCGCCGATCGTGTATCGCGATTCGTCGCCGGCGCGGCCGTTGGCATTGACCCTGTTTCCGTTGTCGTTGAGGCCCAGGAAGTAGAGGTCGAGCACGTGATGCGGAATCGTCTTGATCGCCGAGTACACGCCGTAGAAATGGGCCTCCTCGCGATAGACGTCCGGTCTGCGGTGCAGGCCCTCGGCGATGCTGATCGGCAACGGGCGAGCGTAGAAAAAGTCGATGTCGAACTTGTCGTCATGATAGAAGAGCTTCGCGGCGTCGAATCGCCGGCGCGTGTTGGCCCAGGCCAAGGGGCTGATGAGCCGCTGGTTGCCGTAGCTCAGTTCCTGCCGACCGACCCGAATGGTCAGCGGAACCTTTTCGCCCAGCGGCCTGACGTCGAAGAACAACTGATGGATGTCCCAGCGGTTTTCGTGGATGCCGAGCAGGCGGAGGTCCCGGTCTTCGATCATCGCGTTGATGCCCTCGAAGTAGAACCGGAACAACCGGCGATATCGCAGGTCCGTGTGCAGGCGATACTGATGGAGAAAGAACGTATCCTGCGCGGGCTCGGTTGAGCCGAACCCCTTGTTCGTCTCGGCCTCCAGCCGTGCGCGAAACACACCGCCGACGCTCAGGGTCAGGTCCTTTGCAGGGTGGATGTTCTTGAGCGGGTCGAAGAGATCGGGCTTGTAGCTGTCCTTCGGGCCGTCGAGATAGCTGAAGTCCTCGTCATACCGCAGATTGAGGTACTTCGGTCCGCGAAGAGAGGGCGCATCGGCGGCGGGCTCGGCCTCTCGAGACGTCGCGGCTGTTTCCTCGACCTGCGCGGTGTTCGATTCGGTCCGTCGAGCCGATTCACCCTGGGCCCGGGCGCCGAGAGGACAGCCGAGCACAAGCAACCAAGCCGCCGCCGTTGTGCCGATTGTTCGGGCGCGCGATCGTGTACCTCGCATGTGAGCCTCCACGCAGTAAAGAGGCGCGGCGACCTGTCCGCAGCGGACTTGCGGCCGAACCCGCTCCACCCCGGTGGGCCGCGCGCCGAACCGATGATGTCGAACCACTGCCGGCTGCGATTAGAGTCCGAATGCAGCCGCGATTGCCTCGAACAGCGGTGTCACGAACGCGGCGAAGACCGCACCGATGAATGATGAAATGATGTTTCCAAGCTGGTCGATCATGGCTGAAATCAGTTGCTGACCCGGTGACATCTATGAATCTCCTTTGGCGATTCGAAAAACAACGACGATACCCGATTGGTCTGATCGGCCGCGCCGACCGTCACGCTTGATTGACTCGCCGGGAACACTCTCGACGGCCCCTCGGCCGTTTCCGCTCCTTGGAGTGCGTCCTGCAATCTTTGTGGCACGGGCGTCCCACCCGTGTCCGCACCGCCGAGACGGCGGTGCCACAGGGCTTTCAGAACGCGCTCTTAGTCAAGTCCGCCGCCGCGATCGGCCGACCCGGCCTGCCTTCCGACCGGATAAGACGACGTCCTCAAGGGTCGTCGACTCCAACATGGCGCCGTAGGCCGTGGCGACCGGCTTCCAGTAATCGTGGAAGATGCAGGGATTCTCATCGCTGCACCGCGCCTGTCCAAAGGGGCAGGCCGCCCGCGCCACCACGTCGTCAAAGAGCCTGAGAACCTCCAGCAGCCGAATGCGGCTCCTCGCCCGGGCCAACTGGAACCCGCCGCCCTTGCCCCGGGTCGATTTCAGCAGGCCCGCCCGCACGGCCTTGCGCAGGATGCTCGATAGGTATTGCCGGGGAACACCCGTCTTCTTCGCGATTTCCTCGGCAAGCACCGGGGCGTCTACGCCGTGCTCGGCCACATAGACCAAACCCCGCAGTGCGTATTGAGCCGTTTGGGATAACACCGAAGTTCCTGCCGTTCATCTCACCGATCGGTATCCCTCCGACACGTCGGAGAGAGAGTCTAGGGCAGGCGAAACCCGGCCGCAATGTACTGAAAACCGCATCCTTGATGCCGGTCATGCGCTCGCCCACTCCGACCGCGAACGCCGCAGCAGCACAGCCCCCGCGGCGAACCGCATCCCCGGAATTGTTGACATGCTTATCGGGATGTGGGCCGCTGTCAAGGTCCGCGAGGGTCCATGACCGTGGTCACGCGTGACGTCGGGCGACGCCTGTGAAATCCTAGGCTCCGCTGCGTCTGCGGAGACCCCACGCCAGTGCCAGGAGGCCGGAGCCGACCAGCGCCAGTGTGCCCGGCTCCGGCGCGAGGGTGACGCCGTAGAGCGCGATGTAGCCGGGCGGAGTGACGAAGCCGCCGAAATCGAGCATCTGTTCCCATCGGACGGTCAACGTCTGCCCCGGAGAGTCGGCCTGGTAGTCGATCGTGTAGAACCCGGTGTCCTCGCCCAGGCTCATCAGATTGGTCACCACACCGGCGGAATCGCCGTCCGAGAGTGTCGCGCGCAGCCGGCCGGCACCGTGCCCGAATCCCACGAACACAGCGAGCGATCTCCCCGAGAGGTCAGCCGGCGCCGTGATCTCGAACAGGCCCGAGGCGTCGACGGAGTCGATGATCCGAACGCCGGCGTGCACACCGATTCCCTCTCCAGGGCCCGCCCCGACGCCCTCGCCGACCGCGTTGTCGCCGTCGAACCAGGTGAACGCCGGTCCCGTGTTGAACTGCCCGAGACCTTCAAGGGTTGTGCCGCTGTCGAGAATGCTCACGTCGATCAGGTTTGAGCCGGCCTGGCGGGCATCGGGCGGATTCCAGGATGTGCTCGTGCCGCCCGCCGCGAAGCCGGAGATGACCCAATCATCCATCGCACCAGGAGGAATGAGCACATCGGCAGAACTGGTCACAAAGGTCCCGCTCAGCATCCCGGCCTGCGCGGACGTCGTGCAGAGCAGCAGCGCGCATATGGCCGCCCCCATCCGGCGAACGATTGCGGAGCACCGACCGGACGATCTGCTCGCCGAAGGCTGCTTGAGAGAAATCGCAATGGATTGAATCGTCACGGTACTTGCCCCCCTGAAGGTCTTGATGGCTGCATGACATCGGCCGGCCCCATCGCGCGATGGAGAACCAAGGCCGGTGAATCCAGGACCGAAAGAACCGACGATTCCGGGGATCGCCGCCCGACACCGGAACTCGCCAAGATGCGATTCTCCGCCAAGTCTTCCGCTGACCGGACAATCCGCTCGGCAATTGCCGCGTGCCGAGTCGCGTTCCGAAGGCTGCCTTCAAGAACGGACTCGGCCGGAAAACGAACGTCCCACACGAACGCGGGACCGGCAGGCGGAAGGGTCGCGTCGCACCAATCGGTGCCGAGCGCGTCCGTTGTTTGGGAAAGTGAATCCGGCCGGGCGCTGCCGCCTTGCAAGAGCGCGGTCAGGGCATCGCCCGCCGCGAAGCCCCGCGGCCCGACCAGGAACAACGCGAACCCGTATCGCCGCCGACTGACGAGGTCGGCATCGATCGGTTTCGGCTCCGGCCGTGCCTGGCCGACATTGGCCGCGACGGATACGGCGGGTGCGCTTCTTGGGGGCCGCGTCGTCATTCGCAGCAGGCTCGGCAGCGCGATGCAGGCAATGAGTCCGCACAGCAGGCCGACGAGGCCGCGTTGGTTTCTCGCCATCTTGTCACTCCAGCCCGGGGGCGTCCCGCTTGGACTGCCCCACGACACCGTATGTCGGTTGTCGAGCCGAGGACGTGAGATGAATCCGCTCAATCCGGACGGGAGGATTCCGAGAGCGGTGCGAGGCGTCCGCTTCCGACGTGTGCTCAGCGGTTTTCGGACCAGGGGCTGCGACGCATCCTGTGCCGCGGGTTGGCCGGCAGAACGGGGTCACTCAAGAGAAGGTGCTTCTCTAAGACGGGCTAATAGGCGCGGCGTTGGCGGGCGGAGGGGATGTTGAGTTGAGCGCGGTACTTCGCGACCGTGCGGCGGGCAATCGCGGTGCCGGTGGTCTCAAGCCGCTTGGCGATCTCGTCATCGGACAGCGGCGCCGATTTGTCCTCGGCGTCGATGATCGCCTTGACCTTGGCCCGGATGCTGTCCCAACTCACGCTTTCGCCGCGATCGTCCGTCGTCCCGCCCGTGAAGAACATCCGCAGCGGATAAATCCCCCGCGGACACTGAAGGTACTTTCCGTCGACGGTCCGGCTGATCGTGGAAGGATCGCAGTTGAACTCTTCGGCGAGATCGCGCATGCGGAGCACCTTGAGAAACTGCGGGCCGTAGTCGAAGAAATCACGCTGTCGATCGACGATCACCTTGGCCAGCTCAAGCATGCGCTCGCGACGATAATGAATCGCGTCGATGATCGCCGCCGCGGCCTCGATCCGGTTGCGGATGAACTCGCGCACTTTCTTGTCGCCGGACTTGTCCTGCAACATCCGACGGTAGTGAGGAGCGATGCGCAAACGCGGGCTACTGCCCCGCGTCAGCCGGACCGTATAACCGTCGCCATCCTCGTTGTAGTCAACGAGGATGTCGGGGGAGATACGCGGAACATCCTGAGTCCGAACCAGAAGACCCGGATGATGGTTCAGTTTCCCGATGACCTTGAGGGCTTCCTTGATCTCATCGATGCTCCTGCCGGTCTTTCTCGCGACCACAGGGAACATGTTCTTCGCCAACTCGACCAGATGTTCCTCGACCAGCTCGGCGTGAAAAGGATCGGTGTCCCCCTGTGCCCGCAGTTGGATCAGCAGGCATTCGGCCAGATCCCGCGCTCCGACACCGACCGGCTCAAGCGTTTGAAGAAGGGCCAGCGCGGCATCCAGCACGGCCCGGTCAATGGGTGGCGTCCGGGACATCGCGATCTCTTCCATGAGCCGTTCCCGGTCCTCGTCGTTGCGCCGAATGACCAGGGGCCGGGCCTCGGCGGCGTCCCCGTTGCCGCCCAGGGAGTGATGTTCGTTCTCGCTCCTGAGATAGCCGTCCTCATCCACCCAGTCGATCAGAACCCGACCGGCTTCCTTGACGGCGGCATCCGCTTCGATCAGGCCCCACTGTCGGATCAGGTGCTCGTTCAGGTCCTCACCGCGGCAGGCCGTGTTGGCCATCGCGTCCATCTTGGCATCACGCTCGCCGTCCGAGACCGTGCCTCGACCGTAGGGTAAATCCCCCGGATCGAGTTCCAGCTCGCGAGACATCACATCCAGCCGCTCGAAACTCTCCGCTTCGGCACGCTGTTCCTCTGATGCCGCGGCGTCCTCCGTGGGCTCCTGGGCGTCATCCGGCTGCGGCGAAAGCTCTGTCTCCTCGAGGACGGGGTTCGATTCGAGCTCTTCGCGGATACGGGCCTCCAGGGCGAGCAGGGGAAGCTGGAGGATCTCCATGGATTGGATGAGCTGCGGCGTAAGCCGTTGCTCCAGCCGCATCTGCTGGGACGGAATCATTGAGAGATACTGTGACATCCTCGCCCGCCCTCAACGATCCCCGGTTCCGCAAGAATTGCGCATCTCGGTCCCTACCCCTATTTCGGCTCGGTCGCGAGCCTGATGGACAGAATTATACAACATTTCTCCCACTGTTCCGGGGAAAAACCGCGAAACGGCACGGATTTTGCTCGGGTCGCCTCGGAGCGGATTCTGCACGCTGCGGCTGCGTGGCGATCACCGTTTCCATTCAGATTCAGGGATCTCGGCGTGCAACAGGATGTTCCTGAGTGTGCCGAGAGGCAGCGGCCGCCCCTGGTGCTCCGGCACGATCACCTGCAAACGCAGTTTGGGCTGCCGCCACTTCCGATGGCTGCCCTTCTGCGAGATCAATTGGAAGCCGTGGCTGTTGAGCAGAGATTCGACTTCGCGGGCCGTCATGCGCCGAATGCGGACGCTCATCAGACGGCAATCTCACGGCTAACCGCGCCCGGCGAGAGGTCGATGGGTTCGGGCTGAAGATACAGCTCGATCGCCTCGCGGATGCTCTCGAGCGCCTGAGCTTCCGTTTCGCCCGCGGAAGAGCAGCCGGGCAACTCGGGACACCAAGCGGCCCAATCCCCCGTTTCAGGGTCAGGCTCAAGGATGACGCGCCATTTCATGAGCAGTCCTCCGCACGATCCACCACCGATTCAACCACCCGTCCCCATTATAACATTGCCGAAACCGCCACCAACAAACTTCATGGCGTACGGCAATCCCACTCATGGCGACATACCGGTCGCGGGCGTCCCGCTCCTTCATCCGGGAATCCGCACGCCGCGTTCCCGGGCGACCTGCCAGGCCCGGTCGTAGCCCGCGTCGGCATGGCGGATGACGCCCGTGGCCGGGTCGGCGGTCAGGACGCGCTGCAACCGCCGGTCGGCCTCCTCCGTGCCGTCGGCCACACAGACCATGCCGGCATGGATCGCCAGGCCGATGCCCACCCCGCCGCCGTGATGCACGCTGACCCAGCTTGCCCCGCAGGCGGTATTCACCAGGGCGTTGAGGATCGGCCAATCGGCAATCGCGTCGGAGCCGTCCTTCATCCCCTCGGTCTCGCGGTTCGGCGAGGCGACCGATCCACAGTCCAGATGGTCCCGGCCGATCACAATGGGCGCGGACACCTTGCCGCTCCGCACCAGCTCGTTGAACGCCAGCCCCGCTTGGGCCCGCTCCCCGTAACTCAGCCAGCAGATGCGGCAGGGAAGACCCTGAAAGGCGACCTCTTCCCCGGCCAGCTTGATCCACCGGGCGAGGTGCTCGTTGTCCGGAAACAGATCGAGGATGACCCGATCGGTCGCGGCGATGTCCGCCGGATCGCCGCTGATCGCGCACCATCGAAACGGACCGGCCCCCTCACAGAAGAGCGGACGGATAAACTCGGGCACGAAGCCGGGGATATCGAAGGCATCCTCCACGCCCGCTTCTTTCGCGCAACCTCGGATGTTGTTCCCATAGTCGAAGGCCACCGCGCCGGCCTTCTGCATCTTCAGCATGGCCCGGACATGCACGCCCATGGACTCCATCGCGAGTGCCACGTAACGATCCGGATCGCGCGTGCGCAGGGCGAGCGCCTCGTCATAGGGGAGCTGATGCGGCACGTAGCCGTTGAGTGGATCGTGAGCGCTCGTCTGGTCGGTCAACACATCGGCGACGACCCCGCGCCGGTTGAGCTCCGGCAGGACGACGGCGGCATTGCCGAGCAGGCCGACGCTGAGCGGGCGCTTCTCCCGACGGGCGGCGTCGAGTTTCTTGAGCGCCTCGTCCAGGTTGTCACACCTCTCGTCCAGATAGCGCGTTTCCAGGCGGCGCCGGATCCGATGGGGATCGACCTCGATCACAAGACAGGCGGCGCCGTGCATGGTCGCCGCGAGCGGCTGAGCGCCGCCCATCCCGCCCAGGCCGGCGGTGACCAGCAAACGACCCCGCAGGTCGCCGTCGAAGTGCTTCCGCGCGGCGGCGCCGAAGGTTTCATAGGTTCCCTGGAGGATGCCCTGCGTGCCGATGTAAATCCAACTGCCGGCGGTCATCTGGCCGAACATCGTCAGGCCCATCGCCTCCAGCCGTCGGAACTCGTCCCAGGTCGCCCATTGGGGAACAAGCAGGGCGTTGGCAATCAGCACGCGCGGGGCCATCTCGTGGGTCCGGACGACGCCGACGGCCCGGCCGCTCTGCACCAGCAGGGTCTCGTCGTTTTGCAGGTCGCGCAGGGCGCGCACAATCCGATCGAAGTCTGCCCAGCTTCGCGCCGCCTTGCCCGTGCCGCCGTAGACGATGAGCTCGTCGGGCTTCTCCGCGACATCCGGATCGAGGTTGTTGTGCAGCATTCGCAGGGCGGCTTCCTGATGCCAACCCTTGCAAGTCCGTTTGCCGCCCCTGGGGGCATGAACCGTTCGCGGTCCGGATTGTGTTGCCATGGCCATGTTCTACCTCCTCGCGCCTCGCGTCGGGAACCCGCGCCGCATTCTAACACGAACGCCGCGCCGAGGCGGAACGGCGATCCCGCCCACCCGGGCGGTTTCGTATCGGACGATACGCGGCCGGGGTGGAATCTGGACAACCTCAGCGCCGCGCAATCCGATCAGTCCGCCGGCGGCGCATTGAAACGCCCACGCGCGATTGTTAGGATGGTTTGCCGCGCGCAAGGGAGGGCGGCTTCGGCCGTAAACACGTGGGGGCACACCGGCGACCAGCCGCGTCCTCCCACCCGTCCGGTCGTCCCGCCGCCAGATTCGCCCACGAGCCGACCACATGAGACTCGCGATCGTTTTACCGTTCGCTTCCGCGACGCTTCTGCTCACAGGTCCGCGCCCCGGGCGCGCCCAGCCCCAACCGCTACCGACGACGATCGACAACTTCTACATGCGCGGCACCCAACCGGGCCGCCTGGCTGCCGACAACGAAATCATCACGGCGATGGACGAATGCACGGGCTGTCACCAGAGCGTGCCGGGTGATCCGCCGCCCACGGCAACGATCCCGCCCGAGTGGAGCGGCAGCCTGATGGCGCAGGCGGCGCGCGATCCGCTTTTCTACGCGTGTCTGGATATCGCCGAGGCCGACGCGCCCGGCGCCGGCAACATGTGCATCCGCTGCCATTCGCCCAAGGCCTGGCTCGAAGGGCGCGCCGTTCCGACCGACGGCTCGGCCATTTCTCGCCGGGATCGCGACGGCATCACCTGTGATGCGTGCCACCGCATGGTCGATCCCTTCGACCCCACCGGCCAGGCTCCCGCTCCGGACACGCTCATCCTCTTCGAACTCGGCCCCGACCGGCCCGTTCAGGCCATGGACCGCGGCACTCCGCCGACCCCCGGCAACAACGGAAACGGCAACTACGTCGTCGATCCTTTTGATCGACGGCGCGGCCCGTTCCCCCTGGTCGCCGACGGCTTCCCGTCGCCGCCGGCCGTCGAATGCGACCCGTTTCACTTCAGCGCCACCTTCGGACGCTGCGAAGACGACTTCGGAAACCCGGACGGCTGCAAGACATACGAATCGCCCGTCCACCGCCGATCCGAGTTCTGCGCGACCTGCCACGACGTCAGCCTGCCGCACTTCAGCTACAACACGGCGGGCACGCAGCTGGTCTTCAACGGCACAGGCGCGCATCACCCCACCGGGACGAAATACGACATGGGGCCGGTCGAACGCACGTACAGTGAGTGGCTCAAGAGCGCCTTCGCCGTGGGCAACGGTGTCGACATGGGGGGGCGGTTCGGCGCGCCGGGGCAGACCTTCGTCTCTCAATGTCAGGATTGTCACATGGCCCGGCATCTCGGGATGGGCTGCTTTTTCGTGAACGGCGCGCGGCCGGACATCGCGCGGCACACCTTCAACGCGGCCTCGACGTGGGTGCTCGAAGCGATCGCCCTGCACTACGGCCCCGACGGCCCGCTGCCCGGTTTTCCTCCGCCCGATCCCCAGGGCGGCCCGGACCTCGACGTCGCCACCGTTGCCGAATTGCAGGCGAACGCCCAGCGCAATATCGACATGCTTCGCCTCGCCGCCGACCTCGACGCCGTGCTCGATGATTCGCAAACCCCCGGGCCGGCCCGACTCAAGGTCACCGTCACAAACCAGACCGGGCACAAACTTCCGACCGGTTACCCCGAGGGGCGACGGATCTGGATTCGCGTTCAGTTCTTCGACTGCACCGACGACGGGACGCCGATCCTGGAATACGGCGGGTATGATTTCAGCACCGCCGTCCTGGACGCGGCCGACACGAAGGTCTACGAGTTCGTCGGCGGCCTCGACGAGACGCTCGCGGCGCTCGTCGGCCGACCCGCGGGCCCCGCGCAGCACTTCGTCCTGACCAACAAGGTCTTCAAGGACAACCGCATCCCGCCGCGCGGGTTCACCCATGCGGGCTTTGCCGCGGTTCAGGCCGCCCCCGTGGCGTACGTCTATGCCGATGGACAGTACTGGGACGAAACCTACTTCGACATCCCGCCCTACGCCGTCGGCGCCCGCGTCACGCTCTTCTACCAGAGCACGTCCAAGGAATACATCGAGTTCCTGCGAGACAACAATCCCAACGCGGCCACCGATCCGCAAAACAGAGGCGCCTTGGCCTATGCCCTCTGGGAAGCCTTTGGTCGCTCTCAGCCTGTGGTCATGGCGGAGCTGGGCGCCGCTCCGCACCTCGACATCGCGTTGAAAGGTGATCTGAACGGCGACCGGCGCCTGGACTTAAATGATCTGCCCGGATTTGTCGATGTGCTCCTGGATCTCGCGTCCGATCCGCGGCTGCTCTGCGCGGCGGACATGGACGGTTCGGGCCTGGCCGACGGCGATGACATCCGACCCTTCTCCGACCGTCTGCTATCGCCCTGAACCGGGTGACGTTTGGCGTGCCCCTTGGCGGGTGCGCGAGCAGACCGCAGGCCGCCGCAGGTCCGCAGGTTGGGTGCGGCGTTTTCGACTGGACTTTGGCGCCGCCCTGTGATAGCATACCATGTTTTCGACCATGCCGGATATGCACCCTATGAAACTGACGAATCACGCCCCACGCGACAGCGTTCAAGTTCCACTTGAAGCAACCGACAAGACGGAAGCCATTACGCTTCTGGTGGATCGACTCGCCGAGCAGGGCCACACCGACCAACGTGACGAGTTGCTCCGCGCGGTGCTGGAGCGGGAGGCTCAGCGCACGACGGGCATCGGTCGCGGCCTGGCGATCCCCCACGCGAAGTGCGACGCCGTCGACAAGCTGGTCATTGCCTTCGGCCTCCCGAAACAACCCATCGACTTCGCCGCCGTAGACGGTCAACCGGTCCGTCTCATTGCCTTGTTGGTGAGCCCGACCCACGAAACCAGCACCCACATCCAGGCGCTCGCGAAACTGAGCCGGCTCGTCACCCAGGACAAGATACTGAACGCCCTGCTCGACGCCGACGACGCCGACGCGTTTTATCACATTCTTGCCGAGAACGACGGCGCCGCGTCGTCCGCGGATTAGCGCCATGGCCGACGCGAGACCGCATGCCTTCCCCAAGCTCCGCGCGGTCGATGTCCGGCCTTCCCGCGCCCACCCGCAGGCGATCGAACTCTTCGATCCCGGCGGGATCACCGAATCGGTGTTGAGTCTCTCGCCGGCAGCCTTCACGGTGCTCGTCCTGATGGACGGCACACACGACCGGCCGGGGATCCAGGCCGAGTTCATGCGCCGACACGGCCGGATGCTTTTTTCAGACGAACTCGACGAGCTGATCCGACAACTCGACAAAAGTCTATTCTTGGAAGGCGGCCGATTCGCCGCCCGGATGGAGGCACTTCAACAGGCCTATCGAAGCGCCCCACACCGACCGATCCGCAACCCGGAGACCCTCGGCGCGCCACTCGACCGTCTGGGGGCGTACTTCGATTCCATGCTCGACGGCGAGCCGGAGAACTCCGGTCAGCCGATCCTGGGCCTGATCGCACCCCACCTCGACTACGATCGCGGTCGCCCCTGCTACGCCGCCGCCTATCGAAACCTGGCCGAACGCACCGACGCGACGCGCTTCATCATCCTCGGCACCAACCACTTCGGCCGGTCGGCCGCGGTCGTCGGCACACGAAAGGACTTCGACACCCCCTTCGGCGTCGTCCCGTGTGATGTCGACCTGATGGACCGGCTCGACGCGCGGTGCGGCACCGAACTCTGCGCGAATGAGCTCGATCACGCTCGTGAGCACTCGATCGAGCTTCAGGTCCTGCTCCTGAAGCACCTCCTCGGCCCGCGCCGATTCACGATCGCGCCGTTTCTCTGCCCCGACCCCTGCGGTGATTCGGGAACCGCGCCGAGGGACGGTCGCGGCATCGACTTGAAAGACTTCGCGGCGGCGCTCCGCGCGGAACTTGATGCCGACGGCGAGGCGACCTGCCTCATCGCCGGGGCCGATCTGAGCCACGTCGGTCGTTTCTTCCAGGACGACCGAGCCCTCGACGCGAACGGCCTCGGCGCGGTGGAACGGTCGGACCGACAGGCCCTGGAGAAGATCGAGGCGTCCGATCCGGAAGGGTTTCGGCTCGCCGTCGCCTCACGCGGCAACGACACGAACATCTGCAGCGTGGGATGCATCTACGTGTTGAGCAGCGTGCTGCGAGAGAAGTCCCGCCCGCAGATCCTGCACTACCACCGGGCGGTCGTCCCCAAAGCGGAAAACTGTGTCACCTGCGCCGCGGTCGAGTTCGTCCGCGAGCCTTGAGCATCCGCGAGCCCCCCTCGCTCGCGCGGCATCACCCCCGCGCGGGCGCGGCGCACGGCGCGGACTTCGTCTCCGGGGTCCATCCATGAAACCGCGGTCGCGCGAAGGCGAGCCGCTTCGCTATGACGCGCATCGCCGGCTCGTTGTTGTCGATCAGAACGGCGCTGCGGCCGGCACGAATCGCGGCCTCGCCGGTCGTGCCGCTGCCCCCGAAGAAATCGAGCACCCGATCGCCCGGCTCGCTGTGGACGCGGACGATGCGATTGAGCACGCCGAGCGGTTTCTGGGTCGGATAGCCCGTCCGCTCCCGGCCGCCGGGGCTGACGATCGTGTGCCACCAGGTGTCGGTCGGCGTCTTGCCTCGGGCGGCCTTCTCCTTCGTCACCAGGCCCGGGGCCATGTAGGGAATCCGGTCGATTTCGTCGTAGCGATAGGTGTAGCGGCCCGGGTCCTTCGCATACCAGAGGATGTTGTCATGCTTCGGCGACCAGCGCTTCCGGCTGCGCGCGCCGTAGTCGTAGGCCCAGATGATCTCGTTGATGAACGATTCACGGCCGAAGAGGCTGTCGAGCATCACCTTGCAGTAATGCACCTCCCGATAGTCGATGTGAAGGAAGAAACTCCCGCTCGGCGTCAACAGGCGTTTCGCTTCCGCCAGGCGCGGTTCGAGAAACGCGAGAAAATCGTCGAACCGATCATCGAATGATTGCGCCCCGAAGGGAATGGTTCGATACCTTCGTCCGCCGAAGCCCGATCGGTCACCGCGCGCATCTCGGACGGTTCGGATTCGGTGTCGGCTTTGACGCTTGCCCGTGTTGAACGGAGGGTCGATGTAGATCAACTCGAACGAGGCATCGGGAAGTGTCCGGAGGATGGGAAGATTGTCCCCGAAGTGGATGTCGAGCGTGCAGGGGGCTTGGCCGGTCTCCATGTGCGTGATGCTATCGCCGCCCCGCGCAACGGACAACACGTTCGCCGGTCGCGCGGCAGACTTGCCGGACTTACGCGCCGCCCGGCTGGAGTTTCTTCTTCAGTCGATCGATGACGCAGTCCGGGATCAGACGCCCGAGCTTATTGCCGTCCAGCCCGCCCATTTCGGCGATCTGACGAATGAGTGTGCCGCTGATCAGGGCGGTTCGATCGGTGGTGAAGAGAAACACGGTTTCCACGTCGCCGGCGATCATGTTGACGTTCGCCTGGCGGAGCTCGTTTCGGAGATCGTCGCTGTCGCGAATGCCCTTGACGATGACGTCGGCCCCCTTGTTCTGGACGTAGTCCATCGTCAGGCCCGCGTAGGATTCGACCTCCACGCCGGCATAGTCTTTCACGAGTTCGCGCAGGAGTTCCACGCGTTCCTCGATCGTGAAGAGCGGCTGCTTCTCCGGGTTGACACCGACGGCCACGATCGTCTTGTCGAACAACCGATGGCTTCGCTGGATGATATCGAGATGGCCGTTGGTCGGCGGGTCGAACGTCCCCGCGAAGACCGCGACATTGCGATCGTGCCGTCTCATCGGTCGGCCCTCAGCGTCCCGCCGCGCGGGCGCCCGGCCTTCCCGTCGGCCGCCGGCGCCGCATGGATCATTCGTATCGTAGTGCCTCGACGGGGTCGAGGCGAGACGCCTTCCACGCGGGATACAGGCCGCTCAGGATGCCCGTGACGGTGGCCATCGCCAGGGCCATGGAAATCGACGTCCCGGTCGTGATCGTCTCGAAGAGCCGGGTGATCTTTTCGATCGACGTGGCCAACCCCCAGCCGGTCAGCACCCCCACCGCCCCGCCGAGAAACGAGACAAAGCTGGCCTCGATCAGGAACTGGCGCAGCACGTCGCCGCGCTGCGCCCCCATCGCCATGCGCACGCCGATCTCCCGGGTGCGCTCGGTGACGGCCACCAGCATGATGTTCATGATACCGATGCCGCCGACCACCAGGCTGATCCCCGCGATCGACCCGAGCACCACGCCGATGATCTTCTGGAGCTGGGCGAACTGCTTGACGAATTCCTTCTGCGCCTGGACCTGGAAGTCATCCTGGTGTCCGGCCCGGATTCGATGCCGCCTGCGGAGCAGCCGCTTGATCTGGTTCTTCCCCGCCTCGATGTCACGGTCGTCCGGCGACAGCGCCTCGGCGACGATGGTCTGGATGGAGTCCACGCCGTAGAGCTTCTTCATCGCGGTCGTCACCGGGACGATCACCTGGCGGTCTACGTCGGTGAAACCGACATTGCCTTTGGCCTCCATGACACCGACGACCGTGAAGGTGCGCGGGCCGCGCGTCCCGAAAATCTTGACCTTTGCGTCCAGGGCGGGTCGGCCGGCGAACAACTCCCGCTTGATCTTCGAGCCCAGCACGACGACGCTCGCGGCCGCCTGAACGTTGGCGCGCGTGATGAATTCGCCTTGGCTGACATGGTGGTTGCTCAGATCCTCATACACTTCCGTCGCGCCGAGAATGGTGGCGGTCGTATTCTTTGACAGGAACTTGATCAACGATTGATTGCCGATCTGGGGCATCACACGCCGCACCGCCGGGCAGGACCGTTGGATGGCGACCGCATCCGCCAGCTTGAGCGAATCGAAATTGCCCACGAGCCGGCCGCTGCGCCGCTGGATGTTCGGTGTCACGAACACCTTGTTCGACCCCATCGACGCGAACCCCGTCCGAAAGCGCGCGCTCATTCCTTCCAGGATCGCCATCGCCGCGACCACCGCCGCCACACCGATGATGACGCCCAGGGTCGCGAGGATCGTCCTCAGCGGGTGCACCCCCAGGCTTCTCAGCGACATCAGGCAGACACGAAGAAAAAACATCATCTACACCTTGGCCGGGCGCGCGAGCGGCGGCGGAGAACGGTCCACTTCCGTGTCAGTGCTCCCGCTGAGCAACTCTCGCCGCAGCGCGTCGTCCAATCGACGATCTTCCACCACTTGGCCGTCGCGCATTCGGATGATGCGTTCTCCCTGCGCGGCAACCTCCAGCTCGTGCGTCACCAGAATCACCGTGACGCCAGCCCGGTGGAGGTCCCCGAAAATGGCCATGATCTGCTGTCCGGTGCGCGTATCGAGATTCCCGGTCGGTTCATCGGCGAGCAGAATCTTCGGCTCGTTCACGATCGCCCGTGCGATCGCGACGCGTTGGCGCTCGCCGCCCGAGAGTTCGCTCGGCTTGTGTGTGGCCCGGTTCTCCAGCCCCACACGTTCCAGGGCCCGCATCGATTTCTCTCGGACCCCCGAAACGCGGCCGTAAAACAACGGCACGGCCACGTTGTCGAGCGCCGAGGTCCGCTGGATCAGGTTAAAGGTCTGGAAAACGAAGCCGATCTTCCGGTTTCGGATCAGGGCCAACTGCCTGTCGGGCATTCTGCTCACCAATTGCCCGTCGAGGACGTACTCGCCCGCGGTGGGGCGATCCAGGCAGCCCAGGAGATGCATCAGCGTGCTCTTGCCGCTGCCGGACTGACCGGTGATCGAGACGCACTCGCCCTCCTGAATGTCCAGGCTCACCCCGTCCAGGGCGCGGACGATCGTGCCGCCCATCACATAGTGCTTGGTCAGTCGGTTGATTTCGATCAGGGGCGCTGCCAACTCGCCTCCACAGTCTTTTCGGCCCGTGTGCGCAGGGGGCGGCGTCACCGCCTCATGCTCCGAGACTCGGCCTAGCTGTTCTCTTCCTCGCGCTTTTCCTTGTCGGTCATCCTCGGCGGCTGGACCCAGACATCGTCGCCGGCCTTCAAGCCCGAGACGATCACCGTGTTGGTGCCGTCGGTGTCGCCGATCCGGACCGCGATCTTCTTCTTGCCCCACCGCTCTCGAGGGTTGTCGCGGAACGGGACCCACACGAAGCAGTCCCGGTCTTCGCTCACCAGCGCCTCGTTCGGTACGAGCACGACGTTGGATTGTGTCTTCGTCTTGAACGCCAGGTCGGCCTGCAGACCCATGAGTTTCGTCAACTCGTCGCCGAACAACCGAATCCGCACGTTGAACGACACGGCGCCCCCGACCAGGAGCGGCTCGGGCAGAATCCGTTCGATCACACCCCGGTAGGACTTCGCGCGATAGGCTTCAACCGTCACTTCCACCGGGCGGCCGATCAGGTCCGCGACCTCGGCCGGGACGGGCGTGTCGCCGCCGGCTTCCGCTTCGTTTTCGGCGGTCGCCTCGTCCGTCGAACTGCCTGCTGCTTTGATGATCTCCGTCCCCCGCCGGCGGTATTCCTCCTCGCTGAGTCGTTGCGTCATGCCGGGCCGGGCATACTCCGGCGCGATCTCGCGGATCGCTCCGATGTCCGCCTCGTCCACTTGGGCGATGACGAACATCGCGCGGGTGTCGGCCAGGTACATCAGCGTCGTGCCGCCCGTTAAAGACTGCGTGCCGCTTTGGATCATCTCGCCTTCCTTGGCCAGGATGCTGTAGACCATCCCGTCCGACGGCGCGCGCACGGTGGTCTCTTCGTAACGGAGCTTGGCCTCGTCGAGGACCTTCTGTGCCTCCGTGAAGGCCGCCTCCGCCTGAAGAACATCTTGCTCAGCGCTCCGCAGAAGGGTCTTTTCGTCATGCCGGGCCTGTTCCAGGTCCGACCGGGCGATGTCGCGCGCGGCCTGGGCGGAATCCCGGTTCGCCTTCGCCGTGGTCAACTCCTGATTCGTCGTGTTCTCCTGAGACATGCTTTTCAGACGGTTCCAGCGGAACTCGGCGTCGGTCAGCCGCGCAGTCGCGTCGAGCAGCCGCGCCTCGGCTCGGCGGGTTTGCAGGGGCAGGTCGACCCGTTGCTTCTCCAGGGCGATCTTCGCCTTCTCCAGGGCTGATCTCGCCCGCGCGAGATTGGCCTCGCGGGCTTCGACGTTGCGCTTTTCATCTACCGGGTCCAACTCGAGCAGCTTGTCGCCGGCATGGACCATCTGGCCCTCCACGACGTGGATCACGGCCACCTTGCCGCTTGCCTTGCTCTTGATCTGGGTCAATCTCGCCGGCTCGATCTTGCCGGTGGCCGTCACGGGAATCTCCAGGTTGCCGAGGATCGCCTTGCCCCGTTTTCCGTCGAGGAAGCCGAGGCCGATCCGCGGCAACCCGTTGATGCTGATGTATGCCACGCCGAAAACCAGCAACAGGACGGCGATCAGGATGATCCACTTCTTCATGGCGGCTCTCCTACTTCTACTTTCACTCGGCCCACACCTCCTCGAGGCCATACTCCGCGTGGGTCGGTCGACCCACCGCCAGCCGGGCCGACGGTTTCCGCGTGCCGATGACAGGGCGTCCCACTAGCAGACAAGCGCTGCCCGGGCGAAGACCTAACGCGCGGTCACCGGCGATCTGCCCGGGCCATCGAGTGATCGGCCGGGGCGCGCGGCCTCCCGGAAGAATCCTAAAGCTTGAATGGGCGAGATTCCAATCCGAACGCCCGGGCGACATCGTCGTTGGTGAGATGGCCCCGGTAGACGTTGACACCGGCCGCCAGCCCGGAATCGACTTCGCAGGCGTCCCGGAAGCCCATGTTCGCCAGTCTCAACGCATACGGCATCGTCGCGTTCGTCAAGGCGTAGGTGCTGGTCCGCCCGACGGCGCCGGGCATGTTCGCCACGCCGTAGTGGACGATGTGATCCACGATATAGGTCGGCTGGTCGTGGGTCGTCGGATGAATCGTCTCGCAGCATCCGCCTTGATCGACCCCGACGTCCACGATGACGGCGCCGGGTTTCATCAGCTTCAGATGCTCGCGTGTCACCAGCACGGGGCACCTGGCTCCGGGAATCAAGACGGCGCCGATCACCAGATCGGCCTGCGCGAGGTAGTGTCGGATCATGGTCGGCTCGCTGAAGACAAGCTGAACGTTGGCCGGCATCACGTCCGAGAGATAGCGCAACCGATCCAGGCTGACGTCCATCAAGACCACGTGCGCGCCGAGCCCCGCGGCCAGCTTCGCGGCGTTTGTGCCGACCACCCCGCCGCCCAGAACGAGGACGGTCGCGGGTTCAACGCCCGGCACACCGCCGAGCAGGATGCCCCGCCCCATCATGGGCCGTTCGAGGTACTTCGCCCCCTCCTGGACGCTCATCTTGCCCGCCACTTCGCTCATGGGAGTCAGCAAGGGGAGTTTGCCTTCCTTGTCGCGGACCGTCTCGTAGGCGATGGCGACACAGCCGCTCTTGAGCACGCGTTCCGTCAGACCCCGATCGGCCGCGAAATGGAAGTAGGTGAAGCAGAGCTGGTCCTTCCGGAGCATCTCGCACTCGGCGGGTAGGGGCTCCTTGACCTTGACGATCATCTCCGACGCGGCGAAGACCTCGGCGGCCGCATCCACGATCTCGCCGCCGGCCCGGACGTAGTCTTCATCGGGAAAACCGGACCCCACGCCCGCCCCTCGCTCCACAAGCACGCGGTGCTTGGCCTCCACGAGGGCCTCGACTCCGGACGGGATCATCCCGACCCGGTACTCGTGCGGCTTGATTTCCTTGACGATGCCGATGACCATGGCCGGACACTCCGTGATGTTGAGCAAAGATCGTTCCCGGCAAACCGCCCGCGCGACGGCGGAGGGGGAGGGTGCGTACGGCGCACACCGATATGCGGGAAGCCTGATGCTATTCAAAGGCGAAACCAGCCGCAACGGTCGCCGACCCGCTCTTTGACTGAGAGCGCGTCCCAGACACCTTTGCGGCGCGGGCGTCCCGGGCCTGTTTTCACCGCCGGGACGGCGGTTGCCGCGGAATGCTGATGGGGCCTCAGGGCGCTGACCGACGTGTCTTCAAGCCTCTGCCGACAGGGCGACTGGGACGCTGTTGATCGAGGTTATTATGGGCCGTGCCCTCCCGCGGCCGCGATTCGTGCCGCCGGCGCCAGGTGCGGCTTCGAGGTCGGCCCTGCACCAGCGGCCGAGAGAAACGGATGATCCGGGGCACGTTCTTTCCGATGATGCAGAAAAGCAACATTTGGCTTGATTCGGGGCGGCGACAACCGATACTGGAACTGAGAAACCGACGTTGACCCTCAACCGACGGAGACGAGGCGCCGGCCGGTCGGCAGCCAGGCCGCGGCAGTCTCTGAGGAGGCCGATGACCAGCAAGGCCCATGAGCACCTGTCGCCGGACACGCTCCCCGGCAGCGCCGGATTCGCGCCGTCCGCCGAGGACTGGTTCGGCAGCGCCTTCGACTCGATCGCCAGCAGCCTCGTCGCGTTCGATCCCGGTCTCAACATTCGTCTCCGCAATCAGGCGGCCCGCGTCCTGCTCCCCGACTGTGCCGACGCCGCGGAGGTCCTGTCGCGGCTGACCGTGGACGGCCCGTGCATCGACTGGCGAGCCGAGCTGAGGACCATCATCCAGTCCGCGGAACCGCGCCACTTCGACGCGATGGCCGTGCAGGGACCGGACCAACCGGAGACCTTTCTGGCGATGACGATCAGTCCCCTCCGGGCCCGCGACACGGGCGAGTTGATGGGGGGGCTCCTGCTGGCTGAAGACGTGTCGTCGCGCATCAGCATGGAGCGCCGGCTCGCCGTCTCGGAACGGCTCGCGGCCGTCGGCAAGCTCGCCGCGCGCGTCGCCCACGAGTTGAACAATCCGCTCGACGGGATTCTGCGCTACACGAATCTGGCCCGCCGGCGCGCCGCCGACCTCGAGGACGAGAAAGTCACCGAGTACCTCGACAGCGTCAAGGCCGGCATCCTTCGCATGAGCCAGATCCTCTCCGCCCTGCTGGAGTTTTCCCGTTCCGCGCCCGGCACGCTCGAACAGGCCACGATCAACAAGATCGTCGAAGACGCCCTGTCGGCGATGGAGACGCGCGCCCGCAGCGCCGGGGTCACGGTCGTCTGCAACTTCCACCAGACCGACATGCCGGTCGTTCGGGGCAGCAGCCTCTTTCAGGTGTTCTGCAATGTCATCAAGAACGCGATCGACGCCATGGCCGAAGGCGGCACGCTGACGATCACCACCGACATCGTGGGGCCCGACGTCGTCGTGAGGGTCGAGGACACCGGCGTCGGCCTTCCCGAAGACATCGACCGCATCTTCGAGCCGTTCTTCACGACCAAGGCGAGCGGCAAGGGCACCGGCCTCGGGCTGGCGGTCTGCAAGGAACTGATCGAGCGCTACTCGGGATCGATCACACCGGTCCGGCGCGAACCGCGCGGCACGACCATGATCGTGCGGATCCCGCTGCGGAACTGCTCGGCCCTGCCGGTTCGCGGCGGCCGAGCGTTGTCCGGGCGACAGGTTGAAGGTGAAGATCGCCCGTCAGGAGGTTGAACCGTGTCTCATGTCGCTTCGAAAACGCAGCCTGCCGCACCCGCGAAAGAGGCGCCCGCCGCGGCGCGCCAGCGCGTCCTGCTGGTGGACGACGACAAGATCATCGTCGATTCGTTGAGCGAGTTCCTCCGGCTCGAAGGCTACGAGATCGACGGTGTCTCTTCGGTCAAGGCCGCGATCGAACGGCTGGCCCGGCATGATTATGCCATCGTGATTACCGACGTGAACATGCCGGAGGCCGACGGCTTTGAGCTGCTTCGGCTCCTGAAAGACCGGCACCCCGAGATCGTTCCGATCGTGATCACCGGCTATGGCACGATCGAATCCGCCGTCGAGGCGATCAAGATGGGGGCCTACGATTACCTCACCAAACCGATCATCGACGATGAAATCCGCCTCGTCATTCAACGCGCCATCCAGCAGCAGTCGCTGATTCGGGAGAATCGCGCGCTGAAGCAGCAGCTTGATCTGCGCTATGGGCTGGATCATGTCGTCGGGCACGACTACAAGATGCTCCGGATCTTCGACCTCGTCGAGACCGTCGCCGAAACGAAGACGACCGTCTTGATCACCGGGGAATCCGGCACGGGCAAGAGCCTGGTCGCCCACGCGATCCACCACCGGTCCGGCCGGCGGGACAAGCCGTTCGTCGAGGTCTCCTGCGGCGCGGTCCCCGAGGGCCTGCTCGAATCCGAGCTGTTCGGCCATGCCAAGGGCAGTTTCACCGGCGCCGTGTCCGACAAGGACGGCAAGTTCAAGGCCGCCGAGGGGGGGACGATTTTCCTGGACGAGATCAACTCCGCCTCGCCCGCCTTCCAGCTCAAACTCCTCCGCATCCTTCAGGAGAAATGCTACGAGCCCGTCGGGTCGAACAAGACGATCCAGGCCGACGTCCGTGTCCTGCTCGCGTCGAACGTCGATCTGAAGAAGGAAATGGAGCAGGGCCGGTTTCGACAAGACCTCTACTACCGCATCAACGTCGTGACGATTCACATGCCGCCGCTCGTCGAACGGCTGGGCGACATCCCCCTGCTGGCGGCGGGCTTCCTCAAGAAGTACCGCGCCGAGCTTCATCGCGAGATACTCGACTTCACGCCCGAGGCGACCGAGGCCCTCTGCCGCTACCACTGGCCGGGCAACGTTCGCGAACTTGAGAACGCCGTCGAACGCGCCGTCGTGCTCTGCAAGGGACGCCACATCACCCCGGACCTCCTGCCGGCGTCGGTCATCGAGGAAGCGGGGCCGGCCGGTTCGGGTGCCGGAGCGGCGGGTGTGGTGGAGGCGTTCAAGCCCATGTCACTGAAGAAGGCGCTCGAAGAGCCGGAGCGCCGGATCATCGAGGCCGCCCTGAAGGCCAACAACTGGAACCGCCAGACAACGGCCGAGATGCTCCAGATCAACCGCACGACGCTCTACAAGAAGATGAAGCACTTCGGCTTGGAGTACGATCCCGCGCTTCACGCGGCCAAGGGCACACCATAGCAAAGAATCCGTCAGGATGGTCTTTCCGGCTTCAGCGTGCTGGAGCGTGCCGGACCGCGAATCCCTTGTCGGTCTCATCCAGCAGCGGAATCCCTTCTGTTACCTTTTCGATGTGACGCAGTTGCTGCAGCCGCGCTGCAAGATCGCGGAGGATAGAAAGCCTCTCAACAGGCGTGCAGAGAAAGGATTCTCGGCACAGCGGGTGAGAGTGCCGAGAAGATCTGCTCGCCGCAGCGGAAACCATCTTCAGACCTTGTCGCGGCTGTCACTGCACGCCGAGTTTGAGTGTTGCCTTAAGCGAGCCGGTGACCGCGGTGAGTTCGGGCTTGGCGGCGTACTCCCAGTCGAGAAAGAACACGTTCAGATAGGCGAAGAACTGATGGTTCAGGCCCGCTGCGTTCATCAGACTCATCAAGTCTGCCGTATACTCGAGCCCGCCCTTGGCATCGTTGTCCATGAAGGTGAGACGGCTGGGTGAGAACTCACCGACATTCATGGGAACATCGTACCTCCGCTGGAACGCGAGCTTCTCGTCCAGGAGTTTCTTCAAATAGGTCTTGTCTCGAACGCCGACCGGACTGCCGTCCTCATCACGATAGATGTGGGCCGGGTCCGGATACACCTGGCCGTTGTCCCCCAAACCATTCTCAGGACGGCCTTGGCCGACGAAGTCGAGGGGTTTATAGAAATGGAAGTCATACATCACGTTCTTGTCGGAAACTATCGGGATCAACGATTCACCTGGATCGAAACCCGGGTAGTTTCCTTGTGCGTCCACCACCGCGACGACCTCCCCGACGATGATCAGGTGATTCGGGTCGACCTGGCGAATGGCATCGACGAGTTCTTGGGCAAAGGCAGCCCATTGCCCGGGGCTTTGGGTGGGCATCGGTTCATTGATGAGGTCATAGGCAGCCACCCAGGTCTCGTCGCGATAGCGTTCCGCGATCGCTCGCCAAAGCGCTTTGGTACGATCGCGGAGGATTCCGTCTTCCCACAGTCGGGCGGATGACCCCACAACCCCCTGCATCCCGCCCGGCGGCACATGCAGGTCGATGATGGTGTACAGCCCCGCGTTTTTCGCGAGTTCGATCTGTCGGTCGAGCAGCGCCCAACCCTCGGGCTTGTACACGAAAGGGTTGCCGTTGTCTTCAAACTGGCGAAAGTTGACGGCATTCCGGATCACGTTCATGCGGAGAGAGGCGATGTTCGAGACCACGGTCTCGTCGAATCGGCTGGGGATCAGTGACGCGATGGGGACGCCCCGATCCGCGTCGTCGTTGAAGAAGGGACTGGACAGATCGTCCGGAGACAGGAGCCAGAAACTCTGAACGTTGATGCCCCTCAGGTGGACCGTCGTGGCTGATCTACCCGATCCGATGACGAGTTCCTTCCCCGAAGCGTGGATGAAGGCGGAGTTCCCGTCTGTTGCACCGGGATCTGTGAATGCCCCGCCGATCGGAGCACAAGTGCTCCCGCCGAAGAAACCAAAGCAGACCGCGAGCGATAATACGGGCAGCAACCTGCGCATGCCGTCTCCCGCCTCCCCAAGCCCGCACGGCTGCGCCGTCGGGAATACAAGAGCATACAATACGGCGATCGACTGCACGCGCTGGACAGAATCCTCTCCTTTGCCGGACTGTGCCGGACCGAGGATCCTTTCTCGCTCCCAACCGGACGCGCCGCACGCCGCACGCCGATGCGGCCTCGCCTGCGGGCATTGCCCCAAACCCGGAACCGCCGGCCGGGCATTTGTACCCAATCGGCGCCGTGCATTCGCCCGACCGAGT
>JBHHUY010000012.1:0-25974 GCA_046753965.1 Phycisphaerae bacterium | reverse complement strand
ACGACGACAAAAGATTCTCCTGGGGGCGTCGCTCGTTATTCTGATCCTGGCCGGTGCGTTGGCCTGGTCGAGGCTGGGCGGGAAGTCGGCGGCCGACATCGCCGCCAACCGGGCCTTCATCGACATCGAGACCGGCGACGTTTTCGAGCACACCATCTCGATGGGGGAGAGCTATCCGGTGGAGTCTCCCTTCACCAAACGGGCGACGGGCTACCGCGCCGAGGCGTGCTATTGGACGAAGGACGAAAACGGGCAATGGGCGATCAAGGACAAGCCGACTCTCTTGCTGGTCAAGAAAGAGGTGGACCCGACCACGACGGAGAAGACTTATTGCCCGGATTGCGGCCGTGAGGTTGTCCGTCATAACCCGGTGCCGACGCCCGAGGCCGTTGCCCGCGCGAACGGCGAGGCGAGCGACTGACTCAGAAACAAGACGAGGGACTGAGATGATCCGAACACATCGAACTTCGCGGGAGCAGGCCTTCACATTGATCGAGCTGTTGGTGGTGATATCGATCATCGCCCTGCTGCTTTCGATTCTGCTGCCGTCGATGGTGGGCGCGCGTCGGACCGGCCAGCGGGTGGCGTGCATGGCGAACCTGCGTTCTCTCGCCTCCGGGGCGGCGGAATACGCGACCGACAACAACGACTGGATCGTCGGCTCGCCGGCCGGCTCGGGGGCCTATCTGCTGGGCTCGCCGCTGGCCTACGGCCCGTCGGTACAGACATGGGACTTCATGGGCCCGCTGGCGAAGATGTGGGGGATGAGCCTGACGGAGCCTTCGCTGGGCGACATTAACGGGGTCGTCAAGCGCTTCGACGAGCTGCGAAGCTCGAAGGCATTCTTGTGTCCGGCGAACAAGTTCCTGGCGAGCAGGTTTAGCGGCCCGCCCAACGCAACGGTGGGCTGGATGGTGAGTTACAACACGATGCGGTATCAGCTTCTCGTGGAGGGCTCGGACGGGCCGATCGGTGTATCACACTATCCAGTGACTGAGGGCGCTGATGGCGTCGTGACCGGGCCCCACGAGAGCACGATTCCCGTGGGCTGGAAGCCGAACGTGGGGCGCATCGGCAGCCCCTCCAACAAAGTTTTCTGCGCGGACGGTTCTCGGTTCTCAACCACGACGGTCGCGCCCGATTTTGATTTGAGCGTCCATCCGGGGTGGGGCGGCGCCTTTTCTGATCTGGCCCCTTATGGCACCTTCACTCGATCCTGGAATCGGTCCTGGGCACCCGGCAACGGGTCGAAGACGGGCGTCGATGCGCGGATTTACGCTTTTCGGCATTCCACAGCCGAGCCGGCCCAAGGTGCGGCGGCCAACGCTTTCAGGATGAACGTTGCCTTCTACGACGGGCATGTCGAGACGCAAGGGGATCTCGAGTCGGCGAATCCGCAGCAATGGGAGCCACAGGGTGCGTGGTTGGCGCCCCAGGGCTTATACAACGACGTGGTGGAGCACTTCCAAATCAGCGGGCCCATGCGCATCGGGCCCTGATCGTTCCGTTGCCGCATCCCTTGCAGGAGCGGCGGCCGTTCCGCGAGGACGGCCTTTCCTTCTCCGACCACCTCCGGCGAGGTCTGACCGGTGCGAAGCGGCCTCATGGCCGGGCGGCGGATTCCGCAATCCTTGACGCCGTCGGTGCCGATGGTATAGTGTAGAAGACGATCGGGCGGCGGCGAAGCCGGCGCGCCCGCGTGTCTATCGAGGCCACGGCTCTTGACGAACCCTCCTCAGCCATCGTGATCCCCCCAGGTGTCGCACAACCCGTGGGCCTGCCCCGCGTTGCAGCGCCGGGCGTTCGCGCTGATTCCGGCGCGGATCTCGGCAGCCCCGTGGCACCGCCGTCTCGGTGGTGCGCGCAGGGGCGGGACGCCCGTGCCACAGCGACTCCGGGACGCGCGCTGGACCGCGCCGGCGTCCTGTCTTTCGGATCGTTTCGTGCGAAGCTCGCGCCGCGTCGCGCGCGACCGCCCTTCGTGTTTCTCGTGCCGGACCGTTCATGATCCACGTCACCCTGCCCGACGGATCCGTCCAGGACCTGCCCGATGGCGCTTCGGCGATGGATGTCGCGGCGCGGATCGGCCCGCGTCTGGCGAAGGCGGCGCTGGCGGCGCGGGTGGACTACGGCGACGGCGAGGTCGTGCTCGATCTGGCGGCGCCGCTGTCCGGCGACTGCCGGCTGTCGATCCTGACCAGCCGCGATCCGGACACCCTGCCGATCCTCCGGCACAGCACGGCCCACGTGATGGCCGAGGCGATCTGCTCGCTCTGGCCCGAGACGAAGCTGGTCTATGGCCCACCGGTGGACGGCGGGTTTTACTACGACATCGATCTGGATCGAAAGCTGACGCCGGAAGACTTCCCGAAGATCGAGGCCGAGATGGCGCGGATCGTCGAGGAGCGCCGGCCCTTCACGCGTTATGAGATGAGCCGCGAGGAAGGTCTCGCCAAAGTCCGGTCGGAGGGCAACCCCTACAAGGTCGAGAACGCCGAACGGGCGAAGGGGGATCGGCTGAGTTTCTACGTCACCGGCCCGCAGCCGGGCGACTACTGGGAAGACCTGTGCATGGGCACTCACATTCCCAGCACCGACCGGATCGGGGCCTTCAAGGTGATGACGGTCTCCGGGGCCTTTCTGCACGGCGACGCGAGCAAGAAACAGTTGCAGCGGGTCTACGGCACGGCGTTCCACTCGAAGAAGGACTTGAACGCGCACCTGAAGCGGCTGGAGCAGGCGAAGCGGCGCGACCACCGAAAGATCGGCCAGGAACTCGGTCTGTTCGCGCTCGATCCGATGGTCGGGGCCGGGCTGGTCCTGTGGAAGCCCCGTGGGGCCACGGTGCGCAAGCTGCTGGAAGAGTACCTGCGCGACGAGCTGATCCGGCACGGCTATGAGCCGGTCTATTCCCCGCACGTCGGGCGGCTCGAGCTCTATCGCACCAGCGGGCACTTCCCCTATTACGCCGAGGGCAACTACCCGCCGATGTTTGAGCGACCGGCGGCCGGGCTGGTCAAGGCGGCGGCCGAGGTGTTGTCGGACGGCGACTGTTCGGAGGCGCAGCGGGCGGCCCGGCTGAAGGAACTGTTGGCGCCGCTCGGCGATCTGGCGGGCGTCGAAGTCAAGCCGGACTGCTGCACGCCGGAGAAGCTGAAGCGGCTCGAAGCATGGCTGGCGAACGAAGACGGCTATCTGCTCAAACCGATGAACTGCCCGCACCACATTCGCATTTACGCGAGCGAGCCTCGGAGCTATCGCGACCTGCCGGTGCGAATGGCCGAGTTCGGCACGGTCTATCGTTACGAGCAGTCGGGCGAGGTCTCGGGGCTGACGCGGGTGCGCGGGTTCACCCAGGACGACGCGCACCTGTTCTGCACGCCGGATCAGTTGCAGGCGGAGCTTGCCGGCTGTCTGCATCTGACTCGGTTCGTGTTGGACAGCCTGGGCCTGTCGGACTATCGGGTGCGGGTCGGCCTGCACGATCCGGATGATCCGAAGTACATCGACCGGCCGGAGGCCTGGGCGCAGGCAGAGCGGGCGATTCGAGAGGCGGCCTCGGCGGGCGGTCTGAACGTGAGCGAGGAGATCGGCGAGGCAGCGTTTTACGGGCCGAAGATTGACTTCGTGGTCAAGGACTGCATCGGCCGCGAGTGGCAGTTGGGCACGGTCCAGGTGGATTACAACCTGCCGGAGCGCTTCGGCCTGGAATACACGGGGGCGGACAACCGCACGCATCAACCGGTGATGATCCACCGCGCCCCGTTCGGGAGCATGGAGCGTTTCATGGCGATTCTGATCGAGCATTTCGAGGGCGCGTTTCCGGTGTGGCTCTCGCCGGTGCAGGTGCTCGTGGCGACGATCAGCGAGAAGAGCGTGTCCTATGCACGGGAGCTGGTCGAGACGCTCAAGAGCGTCGGTCTGCGTGTGGAACTGGATGACTCGGCGGAGCGCATCGGCCCGAAGAAGCACCGGGCGCGGAAGCTGAAGATTCCCTATATCGCCGTTGTGGGTGAACAAGAAGCTTCGACTCGGACGGTCAACGTGAACCATCGGGACGGCGGCCGGTCGGACGACATGAGCCTGGATGTGTTCGTGGCGAAGCTGTTGGGGGAAAACCGGCCGCGTCCCGAATCTGAGAGGCGGGATGATTAGAGAGTGCAGCCTGAATCCTCCGTGGGACGGGCGTTTCGCCCGTGTCCGCACCGCCGGGACGGCGGTGCCACAGGACGATCAGGACGTACTCTTGCTGTCTTGTGTGTATTGTTTTGGGGTGGTTTTGAATGGAAAGGAAGGTGATCGCCTATTATCAGATTGAGATGTAACGAGCAGATTCGCTTGTCGCCGGTTCGTTTGATCGATCAGGATCGCAACATGATCGGTGTGATCGCGACCGATGAGGCGTTGCGGATGGCACGCGACGCGGGGCTTGATCTCGTGGAAGTATCCCCGAACGAGCGTCCGCCGGTTTGCCGGATCATGGATTACGGCAAGCACAAGTACAATCAGTCGAAGAAGCTCAAACAGAAGCATCACGAGCAGAAGATCAAGGAAGTCCGCTTCCGCCCCAAGACCGACCAGCATGACAAAGAGGTGAAGATGCGGCGGGCGCGGGGTTTTCTCGAGCAGGGAGACCGTGTCCAGTTCACCATGCTCTTCCGAGGCCGGGAGCGTTTTCACCTTGATGTGGGGCGGGCGATCTTCGACGGGTTGATGAAGGAGTTGGCGGACGTTGCCAAGGTGGATCGGCCGGCCCGGGCGTTCGGTCGGCGGATGACGATGGTGCTGGCCCCCCTCAAGACGGCGCCGCCCCCCAAGCCCAAGCCCAAGCAGAAGGCCAAAGGCAAGCCGAAGCCGGCGCAGTCCTCGTCCGACCACGGAGATGCCGCAACCGCACCTGTCGCGGCGCCGCCGCCCGAGGCGGATACCGCCGCGCCGCAGAGCCATCCGGCCCAGCGTCCGACGACCGACGTGGCGGGAACCTGATCGGCCGTCGCTGCGCGGCGGTCCGTCGGGATTCGCCCCTCGACCGTGTTCGGTTTATGATGCCCGCGCGCCCTGTTGGTGTCCGGCCGGTCCCCCCTGGAAGGGGCGGGGCACTCACGTTTCGGCTGAACCCGAAGCCTGTGGGGATTGCTTTTTCAGTTTTCGGTGAAGAAAGGCATGAAGAGAGACTCAGCGACGACGTTCATGACCGGAGCGACCGGTCTGTTGGGACACTATGTCTTGCGAGATCTGCTCGAGCGCGGTCGGCGCGTGGCGGCCATGCTGCGGCCGCCGGTGGAGGCGTCCGCGCAGCGTCTCTGCGGCCTGCTGACCGAGGTCGGTCTCGATCCTGAGGACTACATTCGACGGGACCGGCTCGTCCTCGTCGAAGGGGCGCTGCCCGACGACCTGCCGGAATGCAGTTGGGGGCGCACCGACGACATTCTCTCGTGCGCGGCCAGCCTTCAGTTGTTCACAAACGGCAACGACGAACCGTACGCGACGAACGTTCGGGGCACGCGCCGGTTGCTGGCGTGGGCCCGCCGGCACAAGGTCCGGCGCATCGCCGCCGTGAGCACGGCCTATGTCTGCGGGTCGTATACGGAATCGGTCGCCGAGGTGTTCCATCATCCGCAGCCCGAGTTCAAGACGGAGTATGAGCGAAGCAAGTGGCTCGCCGAGCGAGAGCTTTCGGCCTGGGGCGAGGCGCCGGGGCATGTTCTCACCGTCATGCGCCCCAGTTTTCTCGTGGGAGATTCGCAGACCGGCCGCACGACGCAGTTCGGGGGCTTCTACCAGCTCGCCCGGATGGTCAGCATCCTCAAGGATGGATACGCCGACGGGGATGAGGACACAACGACCTATGTTCCGTTGCGGATTCCCGGCGACGCCGAGGGTTCGCAGAACTTCGTCCCCGTGGACTTTGCCTCGCGGCTGATCGCCGAGATCGTCCTCGACCCGCGGTTGCACGGTCGGATCTATCACCTGACCGATCCCCGGCCGCCGACGAACGGCCACGTCAAACGTTGTCTTGAGGACTACTTCAAGATCGACGGCGGGTACTTCATCAACCCCGCGGAGGTGCGGGACGACCACACGCCCGCCGAGGCCCTGCTCTGGCAGGGTTATCAAGTCATGACGCCGCGCGTGACGCACAATCCCGTCTTCCGTCTCGACAACACGCGCGAGGTGATGGACGCGATCGGGCTCGAGTTCCCGGAACTGAGCCGCGAACGCGTGTTCACGTTGCTCGACTATGCGGTGGCCCGGCACTGGGGGTTGCGGGCCGCCCGGGCGCTCGCGTAGGCGATGCCGATCAGCGCGCCGCCTTCTCCGCGCCGGGCACCGAAACATTCACGGTTTTCAGCACCGCTCGGAGTCGGTCCATTCTCACCACCGGCGGGAGTTCACCGGCCGTCGTCATCACGAACCCCGAGGAACTGAGCCTGTTCAGGCTGCCGTGGGCCGCGGCCAGGTCGAGGGTGCGCGACATCAGCCGGCTGCCCCAATGCCATCCGTCCCGGATTGATACGAAGACGTCGGGCGTATGGGCGATCAGGCCGTGGAAGGCGCGCCAGAGGCGCCGGACCGCGTCGGGATAGACGTGGTCGCGGGTGGCCTGGAAGAGGGTTTCGTCATCGATGAAGCCGTCGGCGTCGATGCGACCCGCCTCCCGAAGCCGCGCGAGGATCGGCGTCAGTTGGAGGGGGTCTCCGGCGAGCGCGTGGTAATGGTAGGCGTTGCGGCGCCGGGTGATTCGCGCCTCGCCGCCGTCGCGGCTGAACACGCGGACCTCGCCGGACGGCGCGAGACAGGCCGCCAGATCGACGCCTTCGGCGCCGACCACATCGCGGGCGACCGCGACCGGTTCGTGCGTGTGGATCGCCGCGCAGGTGACGACGCCGAACTGGGGGACGACGACATCTCCGGTTTTTTCGAGTCGCTTCGTCACACGGTAGCCACAGCGGCTGAGGAACTCCGCCAGCGGCAGACGCCGGCTGGAGACGAGGTTGTGCCCGTGGTCGGACATGAGGGTGATTCGGATTCGGCCTCGGCGGGCATGGAGCAACGCCTGGCAGAGCCGGTCCAACTGTACGAGGGCGGTTTGGTGTCCGTTTCGACCGTACATCGCGCCGAGCGCCGAAGTTCCCACGCAATAGGCGGTCAATCGCTGCCGGTCTTGCTTGAGGAAGCATTCCTGAATTCGCCTGAGCTCGTGATCGAACCAGGGGCGGGGATGGAGGTAGGCGGTCCCGTGCATGACGGGATTGAGGCGGTAGTCGAGGAATCGATGCCAGGGCGTGTTCTCGTCGCTCGCGTAGGTGAAGTAGCCGTTGGTCAAGGTTTCGCCGTCGTAGTAGGCCGACTCAACGCCGGCGCACGGCGAGATGCCGAAGAACTCCGCCAGCGCCAGGTCGGTCATGACAGGGAAGGGAGCGATGACCCGGGCGGGCGGATGGAAAAAGCGAAATCGCCCCCGCTCGCGGGTTTCGCGCACGACCGCGTAGGGCACGCTGTCGAGGATGATGAACAGCTCGTTGCGGTCGGCCGGCGGGATTCCGTCCAGCCGGATCTCGGGCACGTCGGAGACGTGGGTGTCGGACTTGTCCCATCGCGCCGTGGCTGCGGCGTCGTAAAGGGCGACGATGCGGCCGTCGGCGGACAGGCGTTCGCCCGCGTCCGCCCGGCCGTCTCCGTCGGTGTCGTAGCGGCGGAGGGTGCCGCCGTCGGCGAGCGGCCGCGTGTCGATCGGGGCCGCCGGGAAGAGCTTCGGGGCGGGCCCCGCGCAGGCGAGATGAATCAAGGCGGCCGGCGCCACGCAGGTGGCGTGAACCAGGACGGCCGTCACGAGAAACCGGGTTCGCAGTCGAGGCCTTCGCCGGCGGTGTGGTCGTGCGATGCTCATGCAAACAATGTAACGCAGGCGCGGCTTGGAGTGGAGCTCGGCAAGATGCGGCGTAGCGCCGCGGGGAGGGATGTCGCCTGTAGAGGTAGGCGGGTCGGCCGGCACGTTCGACCGGGCCGGGCGGTCGACGCGGCGCGCGATTCAGCAGGAGAAAGCCATGACGTCGAAACACACGATCGCCGCGGTCGGGCTGCTGGTGGTGCTACTGGCGGTCAGCGCCTATCTGTGGACGCGGGAGGCGGCGGGCATCGACCGCGCGGTGGTTCAAACGAGAGAGGCCTACACCTGCCCGCATTGCGGGAATCACTTTGAGTTGACCGTCGAACAGGCGACGCGGATGCTTCAGTCCGGCAACGGCATTGTCTGCCCGCGGTGCGGGCGGTCCGGCTCGGCCAAGGCGAAGATCGAGTGGCGAATCGGTGCGTTCGGGCCGGACGGCGGCGAGGGCGAGGTCGGTTCTCCGGAGACCCCCGAAGATCGGCCGCCGACACCGACCGGCGGATTGATGCCGAAAGGCAACTCGAAGACCGGTTGACGGGCTCCGGATCAGCCGTCGGGTCCGTCCCGGGGTTTGAGGACGATGCGCCGGTTGTCGTCCTCGGTCTTGCCGGTCATGGAGTAGTTGTTGTCCTGGCGTTGCTGGTTGACGGCCATTTTCTGATGGTAGAGGTCCATCACGTCGCGGGCGTCGAGCCCGACGCACTGGGCCATCGAGATCCAGAAGAAAAGCAGGTCGATCACCTCGACGCGGGCATTCTGCAAGTCGTGCAGTTCAAAGCGCCGGCCGTCCTTGGCCTCGGCGCACCAGTGCTTCCAGAACATGCAATTGCGCAGTTCCTCGAGTTCGTTGGCCATCGCCATGATGTAGTTGTTCAGCCATTCGCCGGCGAGGCGCGGGTCGAACGCGTCATGGAGCCGGGCGGTGTCGAATCCGATCCGCTTGTTCAACTCCGCCTGCTTCTTGAAGAGTTCTTCCAGCATGCCGGGCTCCCTTCCTCGGTCGGTGCGGTGTTCTTCCCACCGCGCGATGATGGATGATGCGAATGTGATTGTCAGCCGAGCGAGAAGCCGCCGCAAGCCGCGGGGGTCAGTTCGGTGGTGATTCACTTCGGCTTGAGGGGCATCGGGCTCCGGCCGGTGCGCAAACGAGAACGAGGCTCTCGCACCGGCGGGACGCCGATGCTCCCCAGAGTGAACCACGACCGTCAGTGCCGCTTCTTCTCGAAGAACGCGGAGTTGATCCGGATGTACGGGGTGTACTCCTGCGGCAGTTCGTCTTCGAGGAAGATTGCCGAGACGGGACACTCGTCCACGCAGAGGCCGCAGTCGATGCAGTTGTCGGGGTCGATGTAGAGCATGTCCGTGTCGGCGAACGCGGCTTCTTCGCCGGTGGGATGAATGCAATCGACCGGACAGACGGCGACGCAGGCCGTCTCTCGCGTGCCGACGCAGCGATTCGTGATGACATGCGGCATGCCGGGGCGGGTCCTTTCGTCGGGCTCGCTGAGTGCGCGTCCTTCCTCGCTCGCGGCGAGATTATAGTGAATCGCTCCGCGGCCCGCAGGCCCTCTGCCGCCTTTAGGCGTCGGGCAAGAATAAGGTAAACATGTGGGCCGCCAAACGGCAAAGCCGGCCGGCGCGTCCGACCGGGCAATCGACCATGTCATTCTCGCTCGATGCCTTCGCCGGAACGATCCGAGGCGGATCGGCGGACCACGCGGGTCCGGTCGGGGGAGATCATTTCATACTCCGTGTCTCGCCAGGTGAACCGCCGGGTTCTCAGGCTGGACAGCATCAGGTGCAGGTGAAGCGAACCGGCGAAGGTGAGGGTGCCGCCGACGTCCCAGAGGAAGTCGCGCCAGGTCAGGTCCGGCGGCCTGAGCACGCGGCGGAGGCCCATCTGCCGGAGGACGGCCGCGCCGCCGGCCAGGAGGATGATGACGAGCCAACCGGCAAGCGCCACCCACGCGGCGGTGCGCGAGCCGAACCAGCCGAAGATGCCGCAGAAGAACACCCCGACCGTCGAGACGCCGCCGAGCATGAAGGCGGCGCACAGCCTCGCGCCGGCGCGCCAGACCTTTGTGTCGCAAATGCGCGTGATGATGACCTGTCGCCGGGCGAAGTTCCAGAACTCGCGCAGGGTGGTGCGGTCGTTGTTCGGAATCAGTGCCTGCGGGACAAAACAGATGCGCAAGCCGCCGTTTCGAATCGCGCGTGTCAGTTGGAGATCATCCGACAGGGCCTGATCCCAGTATTGAGCGACACGGAGGGATTCGAACCGCGCCCTTCGGACGGCGGTTGATCCGCCCCAACAGAGATTGAGTGAGTCGTCGGCAAGCAGCGAGACCGTCGCGGCGTTCCAGGCGCACCGGACGCCGGCCACGAGCGAGCCGTCGGCGACATACCAGCGATAGCCCGTGGCCGCGCCGACGGTGTCGTCCTCAAGCGGCGCGACCATGTGTCCCAGCCAGTCGGTGTCGGGGACCGCGTCGGAATCAAGAAAGAGCAGCACCTCGCGGTCGGGTCGAACCGTGTGGATCGCCGCGAGAAGGTTGTGGATTTTCTGGGAGCGGTTTTCGGCCCGGCCCGCGACCACGCGGCGGGCGGGCGGCTTAGTCCAGTCCTCGGTCCACCGGCGGACGCAGGCGTAGGCCGGGTCGCCCTCGGATTCGAAGGTGAAGATGACTTCGTAATCGTCGTAGTTCTGGCGGGCGAGCGAGTGAACGGTCAGTTCGAGTTTTTCATCGACGCCGCAACAGGGCATGATGACGACGGCGGGCGGGCGGTATCGAAAGCGGCCGTCGGCTTCGCGGAGGTCACAGTCGTCCGCGACGCGGCGTCGGATGAAGCGGCAGAATCTCACGCCCAGCACGCAGGCGCCGAGGCCCTGGCTCAGCGTCCAGGTCCAGAGCAGGAAGACGATAGAATAGACAGCGTATTCGAGGGTCATTCCGTGGGTGCGGCCCGGAGCCTTCGCGCCGGCCGGTTGGGACGCGTCCGGTTCAATGCTCGCTTCCCAGGCCGAACGCCGCGAGCGAGTCGGCGGTGCCGGCCGGTCCGATGACCACCATCGTGTCGCCGGCGTTGATTCTGGCGGTGGGTCCGGGATTGACGGTGGTCCGGCCGTCGGGTGCATGGATCGCGACGACGGTGGCGTTGACTTGTTCGCGGAGATTGAGTTCCTGAAGCGTTCGCCCGACGAGCTTCGAGTCGGACGGCACGCGCACCTCTTCGATCTCCCAGTCGGTGCCGCCCATGGTGATGTCGACCAGCCGGGCCACGGCGGGCCGCGCCAGGAGATTCACGATTCGATTCGCGCCGATGTCGTGCGGGCAGATGGCCCTTGTGGCGCCCGCCCGCTTGAGCTTCGCCTCCGATTCGCGGTTTTCCGCGCGGGCGATGATCGGCAGATCCTCGTGGAGACCGCGGGCCGTGAGGGTGACGAAGACATTGTCGGCGTCACTGCGAAGAACCGAGACCAGGCCCGCGGCGCGATCGATTCGCGCTTCGCGCAGACTCTCCTCGCTGGAGGCGTCGCCGAGCACGTAATCGAGGCCGGCTTCATGGACGGCAGCGGTGCGCGTCGCGTCTCGATCGATCACCACCACCTTCTTGCCTCGGTCGTGGAGGCTGCGGCTGATCTGGCCGCCCATCCGGCCGTATCCGCAGACGATGTAATGACCGCTCAGTTTTCCGATCCGATCCTTCAATTGACGCCTTCCGAGGACATGGCGCAGTTCGCCGCCGGCAATCATAGCCTGGAGAGAGGCGAACGCCACCGTGACCACGAGGATGCCGAAGATGATGATGAGGCTCGTCCAGGTCTTGCCCGCAGGCGTCAGGGTCCATTGCTCGCTGAAGCCGACGGTCGACAGGGTGATCAGCGTCATGTAGGCCGCCGAGGGGAGCGAGACCTGCTCCTCGATCAGGTAGTAGCCCACGGTGCCGGTCACGAACACGGCGACGAGGGCAAGCAGCGCGAGCAGCAGTTTCTTCTGGGCCGACATCGCATCCTTTCGGCCGGCGGGGCACGTGGTCTTGGCGCACTATAGCGACGGCGCAGGGGCTTCTCAATCCTCCGCGGGACCGTATCATGTCCCCACCGCTTGTTCGGAGATGCCGATGAAGAAACGTGTTGCCGTACTGGGTTGCGGTCTGGTCGGGCAGACGCTCGCGGCGGACCTGGCGCGAGACGAGGCGTTCGATGTCGTTGCCGTCGACGTCAGTCGAGAGAACCTCGCCGCACTGGCGGGCGTGGATCGACTGACGACGCGCCGGGCCGACCTGAGCGAGCCGGAGGCCGTGCGGTCCGTGATCGAGCCGTGCGACCTGGTCGTCGGAGCGCTGCCGAGCGTGCTCGGGTTTCAGACGCTCAAGACGGTGATTGCCTGCGGCAAGTCATGCGCCGACATTTCGTTCATGGTCGAGGACCCGACCGAACTGGACGACTTCGCGAAAGAGAAGGGCGCCACGGTCGTGTATGACTGCGGCGTGGCGCCGGGCCTGGCGAACATGATCATCGGCGACTGCGACCGGCGGCTCGATGAAACGACGGACGTCGTCTATTACGTCGGCGGCCTGCCGAAGCGGCGAGCCTGGCCGTTTGAGTACAAGGCCCCTTTCGCGCCGAGCGACGTGATCGAGGAGTACACGCGGCCGGCGCGGATGGTGGAGGACGGCCGCGTGGTGGTCAAGCCGGCCCTGTCCGAACCGGAGCGGATCGACTTTCCCGAGGTCGGCGAGTTGGAGGCGTTCAATACCGACGGTCTGCGCAGCCTGCTTCGGACGATCCGCGCCCGCAACATGAAGGAAAAGACCCTCCGCTATCCCGGCCATTGCGAGCTGATGCGCGTCTTCCGCGAGACCGGCCTGTTCGGCAAGGAAGCGATCGAGGTCGGCGGCGCGCGGGTGCGGCCGCTGGATGTCACATCGCGGCTGCTGTTTTCCAAGTGGCGCCTGGCGCCCGACGAACCGGAGTTCACGATCCTGCGGGTGATCGTCGAAGGCCTCGAATCTGGAAAAAGACTGAGGTATACATACGACCTCTATGACGAGTATGACGCGGCGACGGGTCGGCACTCGATGGCCCGGACGACGGCCTTTCCCAACGCGATCATGGCGCGCATGATTGCGAGCGGGACCTTTTCGAAGAAGGGCGTGTTTCCGCCGGAGTGCGTCGCCGTTGAAGGTGGTCTGTTCCGGCAGATGATCGCCGAGCTGGCCGGACGCGGCGTGCATGTGCGGGACCGCGTCGAACCCATCTCGGGTTCAGGTGTCGGGCAAGAATAAAGGTGAATGACTCAAACTGAGCGGTTTGCACTCAATATGCAGTCTAACAATGGCGAGCCGCGAGCTTTGGCTCGCGCGGCCGTTTGATGCGGAGAAACGCCGAGCAGGGCTCGAAGAGCCGCGCGGACTGAAGTCCGCGGCTCTTCTTCGCGGAAATCGGTCAGTTTGAGTCAGTATGCGGGCCGCCAAACGGCAAAGCCGAGCGGTCGATCATGCGATTCGAGTGCTGGAGCGAGAATCCTCTCTCGTTCCTGTTCGCAGGGTGCGTGCCGGACGCGCCTTCCTGCCGCGCGATTACTCGTTGAATTCGTTGACGCCGGCCTGGCGGGCGATCGTCTTGAGCCGTTGGTAGTGGTCGGCGCCTTCTTCGGCGAGTTCGTGGAACAAGGCGCGGAGGCTCGCGTCGGGCATGTGCTTGCCGTGGTTGGCGTAAAAACGAGCCGTCTTGCGCTCGGTTTGGAGGATCATCTTCATCGCGGCGGCATAGGCCGCCTCATCGGGAACGTCCAGGACGCGCGGACCGGTCGCGACGAGTTCCTTGTCCTCGGGCGTGAGAACGAAGTCGGCGTCGGGGTAGAGCTTGTCAAACAGGCGCTGGAGGCGCTGCTTGTGTCCCTGCTCTTCGTCCGCCATGTCGGCAAAGGCCTTGCGGTGTGCGTCGTTGGGCGCTTTCTCCGAGAGGACCAGGTAGCGATACGCGGCGACCGTCTCGCCATAGATGCCCATGGCGAGCAGTTTGTCCGGTCCGCGCCCCGCGGCTGCGTCTGAGGTGGGTTGATCGGCCATGCGGCCGCATTGTGGCCGCCCCGCACCGATGTTTCAAGGTCGAATCGCCTCCGCCGCGGTCGCCGTCCGGGGCCGGCTCGGTCCGGCGCGGCGCAGGGCGTCGATGACCACTTGCGGCGTGAGAAGCTCGGGCAGGACCTGTGGATGGTCCGGGTCGCCCGGCGAATAGACGAGATACATCGGCACGCCGCCCCGGCCGAAGCGCTTGAGGTCCGCCTTGATCTCGGGGTCCTTCCGGGTGTAGTCCGCTTCATAGGGGACGACGTTGAGCTCCTTCATCACCTGGATGACTTCCGTTCGATCGATGGAGGATTTGAGGTTCGCCTTGCAGTTGACACACCAGTCGGCGGTGTAATCGACGAACACGGTGTAGCCGGCGCGGACGTGTGCGAGGGCCCGCTCCCGCTTGTAACCCAGCCAGGGGATTTCGCTCCAATCGGTGGGATGCCACTGGGGGACGCCGCTTGCCGACCTGCCGGTGAACCGGGCGTATTCGGCTTCGCCAATGAGCTCGGCGCGGTGGCGTTCGGCGGCCTCGAGCGCGGGGATCGTCGAGAAGACACGGAAGGGGAACAACCAACCCAGCGCGAGGATCAACAGGGCGGTCGCGTGCAGCTTCGTCTTTCGGCCGAGCGGGTCGCCGAATCGCACCTTGCCCTTGACCCAGACCGCGAGAGCGACCATGAGCAGGAAGATCATGGCCATCAGCAGGCCGAAGCTGCCCAACTGGCCCTGGAGCGGATAGAGCAGCCAGACCACCGTGCCGAGCAGGAGGAAACCCATCAGGGCTTCGAAGGTTTCCATCCAGGGCCCCGGCCTCGGCACGAAACGAAGCCATTTCGGATTCATCGAGAGGATGAAGAACGGCAGCGCCATGCCCACCCCGACGACCACGAAAACGACCGCGCCTTCTGCGGGCGGGAACCGGCTGGCCGCGCCCACCGCCGCGCTGAGCAACGGGGCGGTGCACGCCGTGCCGAGGACCGTGGCCAGAACACCGGTGAAAAAGGCGGAGGGCAGCCCTTCGCCTTCGGCCTTTTCGCCGAGCTGATTGACGACCTTCGGCGTGAAGAGCGTGAAGACACCGAAGAGGCTCAGGGCCAGCGCGGTGATCAAAGCCGCGAGCCACAACACGACGACGGGCCGCTGGAACTGCTGGCCCCAGCCGAACTGCTTGTCGGTCTGCCAGAAAATGACGGCGAACAGGCCGAAGAAGACGAGGATGCCCGCGCAGTACGCGCTGCCGAGCAGGAAGATGCGGCGCCGGTCCTCCTTGGCCTGTTTGACGAACGAGAGGATCTTCAGAGAGACCACCGGCAGGACGCAGGGCATGAGGTTCAGCAGGATGCCGCCGAGAAACGCCAGCGCGAGCACGCCCTTGTAGCCGAAGCTTAGAAACCAGTTCTGCACGCGGTCGAGCAGGCCCGCGCGTTGAACCGGCGCGGTCGGCGGAGAGGCCGCCGCGGGGGGGGCGGGGCCTGCGGCCTGGGTCTCGGTCGAGTCGATCGACGGCTCGGCGGTTGCGCCCGTTTCCACCGCCCCGGTCGGCGCCGGACCGCCTTTCATCCGGACGGGGATCGTGAAGGTGACGCATTGCGGCGGGAAGCAGGTGCCGGAATCGGTGCAGATCTGATACTGGAAGACGCCGCGAATCCGGCGGGGCGCCGCATCCGCGTCCTGATCGACCTCGACGGGAATCCTGAACGCGACCTTGCCTTGGTACTCGCTCAACTTGCCGAGGAACTTGTCCTCCCGGATGTGGGCCTTCGGGTATTGGACTTGGCCGATCTCGAAGCCCTCGGTCGGCTCGACGAACAGGATTGCGGGGATCAGTCCTTCGAGCGGTTTGTGCGACTGCATGTGGTGCTTCGGCTCGATCTCGACGGTCAGGATCGCCGTGAACTTGCCGCCCGGCTCGACCGTCTTCGGATCGGTCGTGCCGACGAACTTGAGGTGCTCGGCCTTCTCGGGCGGAACCGGCAGGGCCTCTGTCGCCTCGTCGAACAGCTCGCGGTGCGCCGGCTTCGGCGCGGCGCCGGGCTGCGCGACCGGCAGGGTGAGTGACAGCTCCACGTTGCCGGGGATGCAGTTTTTCTTACAGGCGAGCCAGCGGGCGTCGAGCTTGAAGGCCACCCGGCTTCCCGGCTTCGCGGAAGTGGGCACGCGAATCGGGGTGAGGAACAGGGCCGTCCCTTCGTGGATGAACGACGTCTCTTTGAGAAGCTTGTCGTACTTGGCCTCGGGCACGGGGAATCGTGTGCGGGCGACGTCGAAACCCCGTGGCGCGGTCCAGGTGATCTGCGTGGGCAGGCCGGGGCCTCCCGGACTGCGCCAATAGACGTGCCAACCCGCGTCCATCTTCAGCGAGACGGCGAGGTTGAGTCTGCCGCCCGGCACGAGGGCCTCGCGGTCGGCATAGGCCTGCACCGTGACGTGGTTGTTGCGCTTGGTCGCGGTCTGCGTGTCGGCGCGGGCCGGCGGCGCGATTGGCGAGAGGATCGCAAGAACGATCAGCAGGACCCGAGCGCCTGTGGAGCGACCTGAAGCGCGGCCTGCAGGTCTCGCGGCACCGCCGTCTCGGCGGTGCGTGCGCGGTCGCGGCGCCCGTGTCCGGAAGGTCTTGGGACGCCTCCCGAACGGCTCCCGATGCGCTTTCGGCGTGGACGTCTCGCCCGCGACTGCGCCGGCCGATCGCCCGTGCCATCGCCTCGCGCCGGGTCGCGGGGGGGTCGGTGGATGGGGGCTCACCGCTTGTTGTCTCCTCACGTGCTTCTGCTCGCTGTCTCCGGCGTCTGGTGGCGGGCCGGGTTCGTGGGGGTTCACAGGAAGCGGGAACGGACCGCCGGGCGAGGCCGCACGCGGCCGGGGCCATTCCCGTGGTGGTCGCTTCGGCATATTCCGGCGCGTTCCGTCCGGATTGCACGGACCGCCGGCGCCCGCTTGCCGCGGTTGCACCGGCAGCTCCGCGACCTGCGGGCCCGGGGGCCGCGACGAATCATCTTGACGGGCCGCAACCGCCCCTTATACTAAGATATGAGAAGGGTAAGTGTAAACGCCTTCTAGGCTTAGGCTTTTGCGAGGGCCTTTGAGACGAATCCGAACCTGTGGGCGGCACCGGCCGACTTCGGAGGATGATCGCGAATTCTCGCGGTCGGCTGCGACCTCCCGCGTCCGACGTAACTTAAGGAGCTTGATAGTTTTCGCCCGGTCACCGGGCGGCGGCAGGATGGTATTCGAGATCGAGGCTGGATGGTTCTGATGACGAGGTTCACCGGAATCCCGTTGCCGGCCGATGTGAGGTTTTCGGTTCTCCCCATGAATCCGAGGCGTCCATGTGGGTCGGCGCGGCTTTTCGTGTCCCAGTGCGTTTCCTCGCTGGAATGGAGTGGTCGCGGGCTTTGGCGGCGCGCCGCAGGGCGGACGTGCCGGGGCCTGCCGTCTCCCCGGCGACCTGGTCGATGTGGGGGCGACGGCGGCCGAGGACACGCCGGTCCGCACGCTGTTTGTCCGGCGTCGTGAGCCCGGTCGAACCGATCCATCTTTCCGAATCTTGCCTTCCATTGTCATGAAGCGTTGAGCCGACGAGCGGCGCGGGGCGTTCTGCGCTGCGTTCGTCGTGAGTTCGAGCCGAGGCCGGCCGGCCCTCGCGGTCGCGTCGGGTTGGAAGATGATGCAACGAAGAAAGAAAGAGGTACACATTCATGGGATCTGTGGTTTTGGCACAGGTCTCGGCTACGGCGTGGTTGTTTCTGTTCCTGGGGCTCATCCTGGGCGGGGCGGGCGTCTTCGCCGTCCAGGCGTATCTGGCCAAGAAGAGGCGAACCGGCGCCGAGGCGGAGGCCGCGCGCATTGTCGGCGCGGCCGAGGCTCGAGCGCAGGAACTCGTCCGCGCCGCTGAGGTCGAGACGAAGGCAACGTTCCTGGCCCGCCAGGAGGAGTTCGAGAAGGAGGCGTCCGCCACTCGCAACGAGATTCGGGAAGCCGAGAAGCGGTTGGACAAGCGCGAGGATCAGCTCGAGCGCCAGCTCGATATGCTGGGCATCAAGGAGCGGAACATCGAGAAGTCCGAGTTGCGCGTCCGTGAGAAGACGGAGGAGATCGAACGCAAGTCGGAGGAAATCAGCAAGCTGCTCGAGCAGGAACGCAACGAGCTGTTGAAGATCGCCCACCTCTCGATGGACGAAGCCAAGCGGCAGCTCCTGACCAAACTCGAGAACGAGCTGGAGCACGAGTGTGCGGAGATCATCGCGAAGCGGGTCAATGAGGCCCAGGACGAGGCCGAGCAGCGTTCGCGCGAGGTCGTCGTCACCGCCATCCAGCGCTATTCCGCCGGTCACTCGGCGGAGGCCACGGTGGGCACCGTCGACATCCCCAACGACGAGATGAAGGGCCGCGTCATCGGCCGCGAGGGACGCAACATCCGCGCGTTCGAGAAGGCCACGGGCGTCGACATCATCGTCGACGACACACCCGGCGTGATCCTGTTGACCTGTTTCGATCCGGTTCGGAAGGAGATCGGCCGCCAGGCCATGGCGAAGCTGATCCACGACGGTCGGATTCACCCGACGCGGATCGAGGAGGTCGTCGGCGAGGTGCGGTCGGCGGTCGAGAAGGGCATCATCGAGCTTGGCAAGAAGGCGGCGATGGAGACGAATGTCCAGGGCCTCAGCCGCAAGCTGCTCGATCTGCTCGGGCGGCTGCACTATCGCACCAGCTACGGCCAGAACGTGCTTCGACACTCGATCGAGGTCGCCTATCTCTGCCAGGTGATGGCGGACGAGTTGGGGCTCAACGGCACGCTCGCGCGCCGATGCGGCCTGTTGCACGACATCGGCAAGGCGGTCGATCGCGAGATCGAGGGCGGCCATCCCGCGATCGGCGAGGAGATTTGCCGGAAATTCAACGAGCGGCCCGAGGTGCTCAACGCGGTGGCGGGCCATCACGGCGACGTGCCGGCGACCAGTCCCTATACTCCCTTGGTCGCGGCGGCGGATGCAATCAGTGCCGCCCGGCCCGGCGGTCGTCGAGAATCCCTTGAGCGCTACATCAAGCGCCTCAAGGAGCTGGAGGCCATCGCCACCGGTTTCGCCGGCGTCCGGCAGGCGTATGCGATCCAGGCGGGGCGCGAGGTGCGGGTCATCGTCGATGCCGATCGGGTCGACGACGCCAGCGCGATGCGGATCGCGCGGGAGGTCGCCAACACGATCGAAGCGGAGATGACGTATCCAGGCGAAATCAAGGTGACGCTTCTCCGTGAAGTGCGGGCCGTCGAGTACGCCCGGTAGCCGTGGGGGCCGATCGGGGGTCGGGTTTCAAACCGGGGCGGCGGGGTCGCGACGACTGTATCATCCTCGCCGGACGAGACGGAGGGCTTCCCGATTACAACGCTGCGGCAAGATGAACTGGCGCCGGCCCAGAGGCTTCGCCCGCCCGAGCGAACACCCAAGATGAACGAACGCACGGTCCCTCCTCGGTCCTTCAAGCCTGTTCGGGCCGTTCTTGAGCTCTTCAGCAGCGTCTACCTGGCGATCTTCTGGATGATCGCGATTCTCATCTACGCCACCCTCGGGTCGGCGGTCCCGGTGTTCCGGCAGTTCTTCGAATTGACCGAGTTCCAATACTTCAACCACTGGGTGTTCGTCACGATCATCGGTCTGTTCTGCCTTAATCTTGTCGTGGCGACCGTGCGGCGCATCCGATTCAACATTCGCAACCTCGGCGTCCTGATGGTGCATGCCGGTCTGCTGGTTCTCTGCGGGGGGGCTGTGATCTACTTCGGCGGGAAGATCGAAGGCGATATCTGGCTCGATACCCCGAAGATCCAGGTGATTTCTCTCGATCGGTTCCGGACGGACGCGGACAACGCGGTGGTCGGCCAGCTCATCGCCGCCGAGGGCGAGACCTGGGAGCAGACGATGCCGATGCTGGGCGGGCGGCATCGCGTCGAGGTGGTCGCGGTCCGGCACAGCGGCATGCGTACGGCTTCGGTCGTCCGATTGAAGGTCGACGTGCCCGACGCGCCCGAGAAGATCATCACGCTCGAACAGGACAATCCGGACCGCGAGCATTCCCGGCTGGCGATGTTGACGGATCGCCTGGCGCTCATGCTGGTTCCTTCTATCGAGACGGACGTCTTTTTCGATGACACGACGCCCGCCCTCATCGTGGCCATGGGGCCGAACGAGAAGGCGTGGCCGCGTTTCGAGTTGCCCGAGCTTCCCTACTACAACGAACGATTCGTCGAGAGTCCGGCCGAAGGCGACGACGAGATCCCTCCGATTCTCGACACCGCCGGGCGCGTCGTCCAATCGAATCGGATCAGGCCGATTCCGCTGCTGGAGCGCTGGCGGATGCCGATCCCGTTGATCGTCCCCGGCAGCGCCGCGGCGGAGGATTGGCCGATCACGCTGGAGATCGACGGGTATCTGCCGTATGCCGACCTGCGAACGGTGCCGCGGGAAGGGGGCGAGACCGTGCATCCGATCGTCCAGGTCGAGGTCGCGCACGACGGACACGCCCATCAGAGCTGGCTGCTGGCGGATCAGCCCGAGCAGTCGATGGCGGCCTTCGAGAACCAGGCCCGCGTCGAGTTTCGGTGGATCGGCGAGGCCGACGCGGTGGATCCCGCCTGGACGCGGCCGATCAGCGGACGGCATGTCCTGGAAGTCCACGTCAAGGACCGGGACATCCGCAGGACCTACGATGTGACCGAGGGACAGACGATCCGGGTGGAAGGGACGGACTACACCTTGACCATCGAGTCGTTGCGCCCCGACTGGCCGTTGATGACCGGCGGCTTCAAGGGCGCGCGGACGCCGATCGCCCTGGTCCTTGTCCAGACACCGGAGCGGACGTTCCAGCGGTCGGTCATGGAGCGTTTTCCGAAGCTGAACCAGGATCGCTACGCCTCGTCTCACCCCGATCCGGATTTGCGCGGCAAGAAGATCAGCGAGACCGACAACCTGGTCGATGAGAACATCGAGCTCACCTACACCGACGCCAGTCAACACCGTTTCGTGATCGTGGCGGGCGAGGATCTGGCGCCCACCGCCATCCACACCGCCCCCGGCGGGAAGCGCAACATGCGGCGTCTGCCGGTGGGCGAGACGTTCGCGCCCGGCAACGGGCCGACGCTGAGGCTCTCGAAGTACTTCATCAAACCCCGCTTTGATACCGAGCCCGTCGTGATTCCTCAACGGCGCCGCCGGTCTCTGATGGAGGTTCGTCGCCAGCGGTCGCTCGTCCGGGTTCACTTGCAGAGCAAGGATGGAACGTGGTCGCGGCGCGTGTGGGTGCCGTTCAGCAACTACGACACCCTCGTCCCGGACGGCGGCGCGCCGACTCCCGTCCGCGATGTGCCGGGTCTGAAGGGGTTTCGGCTGGTTTACGGCCGGGCGACACGCCGATTGCCGACGACGGTGCGGCTCGAACGGCTCGTGACCGAATATTATCCCGGCCGGGTGCAGCCTCGGGAATGGACGAGCTACTTTCGCTATACTGATCCGAAGACGGGCCAGGTGCTTCGAAGCAAGGCCTTCCTTAACAACACGGCCAGAATCGGCGACTGGACGCTCTTTCAATCCGGCGTCTCGCGGGACAACGTCTCGTGGACCGTCCTGGGGGTCGGGAACCGGCGGGGCATCCTGGCGATGCTGGTCGGCTGCACGCTGATCAGCCTCGGCATGGCATATGCGTTTTGTGTGAAGCCGGTGTTGGTTCGACGCCGAAGGCGGCGATTCGGGGAGACGTCCTGAATGGCGACATCGCGACTTGAAACCCGGGCGACCCCTGTGATCTCGTGCCGCCTTCGCAGCCTGCTTGTGGGGCTCGCCGTCCTGTCCGCGTTCGCCGTTCGGGGTGTTCGGGCGGAGGGCGCCGCCGAGCCCGCCGCCGATCTGGCGGCGGTCCAGGATCAGATTCACCTGAAGAAGCTCGGCGCCATCGCGATTCTTGATCGGGCCGGCTGGCGCCACACGACGGTCGAATCCTGGTCGCGGAAGGTGATGCGCACGATTTACGGGTCGAGGCCCTTTTATGGGCTCGATCCCGTGGCGGCGGCGATGGAGCTGATGCTCAACCCCGAGCCCTACCAGGACCTGCCGATCATCTACGTCAAGGATCGAGGCATTCTGAAGGATCTGACCACCGAGCCGATCGAGCTTTCGGAGGAGGAAGCCCGGGCGCTGCTGAAGTCTCGTCACGTCACCTATCGATTCCTGACCTCGGCGACGGTTCAGGCCCGCGTTCAGGAGTTGGCGAGCGAGGCGATCAAGAACAAGGCGTTGAATCGGCTCGACAATGCCCGGTATCATTATGAAAACCTCCTCGCGCTTTTTACAATCATTCCGAACCCCGATGGGAAGGAAGACACCCCCTGGTCGTCGGTCGTGTCGCTGCTGGATCAGGCTCGGCTGGATCAGACGGGTTTGAACCCGGCGGAGGCGAATGCCGTGTTGGCGGCGTTTCGGGCGTTCAACCAGGCCTGGGTGGACCGCGACGTCGCCGCGATCAACACGAGCATCGACGAGTTGAACCGACTCATGCCGACTTTTGCGCCGGCGGGGGTCTATCCCTCGCTCGAGATGCGGACCGCCGAGACGCGCTACCGGCGGCTCGACCTGCTGTTCTGGGCCTGGTTGGTCTACATCTTCGGTTTCTTTGTGTCCGTTTTCGCCCTGGCGACGCGGTATCGCTGGCCGCGCCGGGTGGGGCTGGTGCTGCTCATCGCCGCGATCGGCCTGCACGGCTATGACCTGTGGCTGCGTTGGGGCGTCATCGGGCGCGTGCCGGTGGCGAACATGTATGAGGCGGTCGTCTCGTCGACATTTGTCGGCGCGTTGTTCGGTCTCGTGCTCGAGCTGATCAGCCGGAAGCGGGTCTATCTTCTCAGTTCGTCGCTTCTCGGATTTTTTGCGCTGTCGTTGCCGATGGTGATTCCGGACAAGATCAACAACGACCTGCAGACGATGATGCCGATCCTGGACGACGTGATGCTGCGGATTCACACGGTGCTGATCATCTCCAGCTACGCGGTCATCACCCTGGCCTACGGCGTGGCCAACTGTTACCTCTTCGTGTCGGCCTTCCGAGACAAGGCCCGTCTGGCCCAGGGTACGCTCGGCGCGCAACTCGGGGCGATCGTTCCGCTCGTCCTGGCCAAGATGGACTACTTCGCGGGCGCCGGCGCGGCGATGTTCATCGGCGTGATGGTCGCCGCCATCGTCGCGGGCATCGTGCTCGTGCTTCTGCTGTTTTCGGTGTTCGCCGGCGGCGGACCGCGCGCGGTCGCTTCATCGATCCGTGCGTCGGACTTTCCGATCGAGCGCGACCTGCTGGGGGAGTTTGACCGATCTCACCTGGTCCTGCTCTACACCGCAGCCATTGCCCTGTTCGTGGGCCTCGTGCTTGGCGCGATCTGGGCCGACTACTCCTGGGGTCGGCCCTGGGGGTGGGATCCGAAAGAGGTCTTCGCGCTGAACACATGGCTGATCTACGCGATCATCATTCATGCGAAGTTCGTCACGCGTCGCCGGGCCCTGTGGACAAGCGTGCTCAGTGTGGTGGGCTTCGCCGTCATGCAGTTCAACTGGTGGGTGGTCAACTTCTACATCGTCGGCCTGCACAGCTACGCCTGAGCCGGCCGTCGAGCATCGGGGAGCGGAAGCGTGAAAGGCAAGTGTTTTCACGGTATTGCGGTCCTCCTCCTGGGGTGGGTTCTGATCGTCTCGCCGCGGCCCGCTGCCGCCGGCGCAGCGGCGCGGCCGGGCCGGGCCGGGGTCGAGAAGCCGCCCGAAGACGGCGGGAAGAAGAAAAAGCGAAGAAAGAAGCGGCGCAGCCGGCGCGGCAGGAAGAAGAAATCGAAGAAAGGCGCGCACCCATTCCCGAAGGGGGATCGAGAAAAGACGTTTGCCGAGAAACTGGGAGAGGACTACAAGCGGAGATACACGGATCACTTCGTCGTGCTTTATCACGCGGATGAGGAGGTGGTGAAGAACTTCATCTTCCGGCTCGAGCAGAGCTACAAGTCGGTCCATCGTTTTTCAACGAAGCTGGGCCTCAAGCTTTCTTATCCCAAAGAGAAGCTGATCGTCGTCTTTTGTCCTGACTACGAGGAATACAGCGCGCAGTGCGAAGTGTTCGTTCGCCGCAAGGCGCCGAAGGTCGCGGCGGGTCTGTACTGGTCGGCACCGGCGAATTTCTCCATTTTCTACGACATGTCGCAGAACAGTGTGATGAAGGAGTTTGCCGACAAGGTGCGGAACCTCCAGGACGCGGCGCGCAAGGCCACCGATCGGAACACGAAGAAGGCAAAGGCCAAGGAAGCACAGTGGTATCAGAACCGGGCAAAGCGTTACCAGCAGACGAACAACCGCTCGGTCGTTCAACACGAAGTCGCCCATCAACTCCTTTATAACTTCCAGGTGCACAAGCCGGGTGCCCGGAACCCGCAGTGGTTCGTGGAGGGGATGGCCACCCTGTTCGAGCCTCCGCCCGGCCGGCGCGGCGCGGGGTTCAATGTCATCAACCAGCGGCGGCTGGGCGCCATTCGCGAGTCGATCGAAAAGTACACCGCCGATGAATTGCGGACGTTCATCGGCGCCGGGGCCGAACACAAGGGCATGTTGTCGAACGAAGGCTACGCGCGGGCCTGGGCGCTGGTCTATTACCTCGTCAAGCGGAAGCACAAGCAGCTTCCGAAGTATGTCGAGTCGATCAAGAAGCGCAGCCGCCTCAAGGACATGACGCCCGAGGAGGCCGTCGCGGATTTCGAGAAGGCCTTCGGCAAGGTGGACGAGAAGTTCGTGAAGCAGTGGGCGAAGTACATCCGCAGACTGCCCTTCATTCCGGAACGCTGAGGCGACGCAGCCCCCGGATCAAGCGGCGCCGATCGCTCGCAGGCTAACTCTCGTCGGTGTATCGACATACGACGGCTGCGCCCCGGCGAGACTGGACAATCCTTCGACCGCGGATAGAGTGTAGAGGGGGTGACGCGGCCCCGGTCAGTGGCGCCGCCGCTTCTCAGAGGTGTCCTCGCACATCGACAGGAAGAGGGATTCCCATGCGATGTTCCGTCAGATGCGTCATGGTGATGAGCCCGATCGCGGCGTGGGGCCTGTTCTCGGCGGCGACCGCGCGGGGAGAGGTGCTCGAAATCCGCGGATCGGCCACGGCCCGAGTCGTGCAGTTCGACGGCTCGGCGCCGGCGCAGAGCGATTTCAGCCAGGTCATGGTTCCCCAGACCCAACCGAATCCGCCGGCCGTGGCCTCGGCCCGGCTCGACGCCTTCGACAACTTGGGCGGCGAAACGGCCGCGGGCCAGGTCGTCGCGATCTTCGAACTGCCGAACCTGATGGGGCTGGGTCCTCCCAACGATGTCGGGCTGGACGCCGGCGCGTTTTCAGACGACGACCACACGTCCTGGTTTGTCGAAGGCATCGCGGAGGAGAAGCGGACCATCGTGCTTCAAACCGTCGATGCCATCGGCGACCTGGTCGGCGACGAGATCACGCGGGCGCGTAGTCGCATCCTGCTGTCCGGCGCCCTGGTCGTCACATCCGCCGTCGTCGACAAGGACCTTTCCGGCGTTGAAGCCGCCGTCTCGATTCGGGTGGATCGGTTCGTCGTGGGGATGCCGACCGAGACGCTGGTCGACGGCACCGTCCGACTCACCGGCGGGCCGGGCGGCGCGGTGACGATCTCGCAAACCTCGGGCGTCTTCGACGGCGTTTTTCTTCCGGTGGTGGACTTTCGCGATACGATTTCCGGCCTTCCCCTGGTGCAGGCCGTTCTCTTCACGGGGCTCGAGCTGCCGTATGAATACGAGTTCACGCCGGACGAGCCGTTCGACCTGGCGTTGACCGCTTCTGTTCAGGTTCGCGCGATCCCCGGGGGGACCGGCGCGGCCGCGGTGTTCGGTGTCCCGCAGGACGGTCTGGGTTCGGTGTTGCAACGGGTTAAGCAGGACGACCGCGGTCGCGAGGTGGAACGCCTGATCGCCGAACGGGTGG
>JBHHUY010000011.1:0-26304 GCA_046753965.1 Phycisphaerae bacterium | reverse complement strand
GGTGCACAAATGAAAACGAGGATTCCGCACCGGCGGGACGCCGATGCTCCCCAAAGTGAATCGCTACTCGATCATCCGCAACACGCCGCGCCCCGTGCGAACCGCCGGTCACAACAGCGGCGTGGCCAGCCGCGCAACGCCCGCGGCGAGGGTCTGGCCATAGCCCCAGCGCTCGACATCGCGGAGGTCCACACGCCGGGCCGTAGCGCAGAGCCCGTCGAAGTCGTCCTGCAATTCGCCGGCCACGTCGTTGTCGTACAGCATGCTCGTCAGCTCGAAGTTGATGCGGAAGCTGCGGATGTCCATGTTCGCGGAACCGACCATCGCCCAGCGGGCGTCCACGATCGCCACCTTCGAATGCAGCATGCCTCGATCGTATTCGTAGACCTCAACGCCCGCTTCGAGGAGCACGTCGTAGAAACTCCGGCCCGCCCAGAGAACCAGCCAGTGGTCCGACCGGGCCGGCAACAACAAACGAACGCGCACACCCCGGTACGCCGCCGATGTCAGCGCCAAGATGATCGCCCGATCGGGAACGAAGTAGGGCGTGATGAAACAGATCGAGTCGCGCGCATCGGAGACCGCCGCGTAGAGCAACTGGTGCAGCACGTCCGCCCGATCGTCCGGGCCGCTCGGAACGATCTGTACGAGCCGATCGCCTCGAATCACGGGCGTCGGAAAGTAGCGATCCGACGACAGCCCCTTGCCTGTCGCAAAGTGCCAGTCTTCAACGAAGACCTCCTGCAACTGGGTGACGCACGGGCCTGCGACCCGAAGGTGGGTATCCCGCCAGGGCCCATACTTCTCGTGGCGACCCAGATAGGCGTCACCGATGTTCTTGCTTCCGAAAAACCCCGATTGCCCGTCGATGACCGTCAGCTTTCTGTGGTTGCGACAGTTCAATTGAAACCGCCGTCGCGACATCCCCCACGGGAGAAAGAAGGCCACCTCCACGCCGGCGCGTTGCAGAGAATCGACAAACCGGCGCCGCAGTCGCCAGCAGCCCACGGCATCGAGCAACAGACGCACCTCGACGCCCTCCCGCGCCTTCCTCGCCAGCAGGTCGCGCATGGCTCGACCGGTCTCGTCATCCGCGAAGATGTAGTATTCCATGTGGACATGGGACCGTGCGGCCTCGATGGCGAGCCCCAGCGTCAGGAACGCCTGCTCGGCGTCGTGATACAGCGAAACCTCATTGCCACGGGTCACGACCGTATCACTCACGCGCGTGGCCAGCTCCATCAGCGCCGCCTGCGTGGGGCCGAGGCCTTCCACCCTGCGGCCGTCATGGGAGCGGGCGAGCGCCTCCCGCTGCTCGGAGAGGACCGGTTCGATCAGGCGGCGGCGACGCTTCCGCCTGCGCACCTTGCGCTGGATCGGCACACGACCGACCAGCAGATACAGGATCAACCCTAGAAACGGCAGGAGCAGCAGGAGCAGAATCCACGCCATCATCCCCCGCGGATCCCGGCGCGTACGCAGGATGTGTTCGACCGTGGCCACCACCACGACGACATCCAACACCGACAGAATCGACCATACGCCGGCCGGGATCACGTTGGGCTCCGTTTCGGACCGACCCGTCCGTTCGCGTCGTGCGCGGCAGCGTCGATGACAGACCGCGGCGCCGAGCCGCCGGACTCCTGGAATCACGCTCTAACCGAGAACGGAGGACCGATCAACACCGCACGTGCGCGAGCCTTCAGCGCTCGGACCGGGGATTCCGCCGGCGCGGCTCAATGGGCCGGGAGATGTTCCAGAAGCTGATCGATTTCGGATTCGGTGTTGTAGAAATGCGGGCTGACCCTGATTCGCCCGACACGGGCCGCCACGACCGTGCGGTATTCCTGCCTGAGGTGGTTGACGATCTGCGTGTGATCGTGCGCATCGGACACGAACGCAACAATGCCGCTGCACTCGGCGGGATCGCGAGAACTGATGACGCGATACCCCTTGGCCCGCAGCCCCTGCGAAAGCCGGTCCGTCAACTGACGCACACGGTCCCAGATGGTGTCGATCCCGATCCCCAGCAGCCAGTCGATCGAGCCGCCCAGGGCCCAGATGCCCGCGAGGTTGTAGCTGCCGCCGTCGAAGCGCCGCGCGTCATCGCGGAACTCGAGGTTGTACTGCCCGAACCGCTGGGCGTCCTTGACGCCCAGCCACCCGACGCTGGAGGGTCGCAACAGGCCCAGCAGCTCATGGCGGCAGTAGAACAAGCCCGCCCCCTCCGGCCCGAGCAGCCACTTGTGCCCGTCGGCGCTGAGAAAGTCGATCTTCATGGCGCGGACGTCGATGGGAATGCACCCGAGCGATTGAATCGCATCGACGAAGAACAGCACGCCGCGCTCCTGGCAGACACTGCCCAGCGTCGCCAGATCGGTTCGGAACCCGCTGCCGAACTGTACGGATGAAACCGTCACCAACCGCGTTCGATCGTCGATCAGCTCGATCAGGCGATCGAGCGGAATCCGGCCCTTGTCCTCCGGCACCATTTTCAGGTGGACCCCCTGCGAACGCAGACGCATCCAGGGATAGACATTTGCGGGAAACTCGACGCCGGTCGTGACAATGTTGTCGCCCCGAGAGAATTGCAGCCCGTTCGCGACATAGGAGATGCCCTCGCTCGTGTTCTTGACGAAGGTCACCTCTTCCGGGTGGCAGTTGAGCAGCTTCCCGGCGAGCGAGCGAATCCGTTTGACCTCGGGATACAAGGCCCCCCGTGCGTGAATGTGCGATTCCGCCTCGGCGATATAACGGCGCATCGCCGCGGCGGCAGCGCCCGACAACGGCGCAACGCCGGCATGGTCCATGAAACCGTACTGCCGGACGACCGGCATTTCGGCACGTAGCGCGGCGATGTCCATCACGTCTCATTCCTCGGGGTTCGCGTGCCGTGGATGCGCCGCGTCGCGCATGGGTCGGAGGAGAACCCCGCTTGAGCCAATGCCGCCGGCCACCCGATCGAGTCGGCGGGCGAGGCGCACCCGCACGCGTTCACCCCGCTCTTAGCGTGCGTCCTGAAAGTCCAGTGGCATCGCCGTCTCGGCGGTTCGGACACGGGCGGGACGCCCGTGCCCCAGAGGCTTCAGGACGCACTCTTAGTTTATGCACGGGCCCGCCCCAATTCCAAGAACGCGTGTTGGATACGCCGGTCTCGATCCTCAGCCCTTCGACGCACCGCCGGCCCCCAGCCGATGCACCATCGGCCTGAAGACCACCGAGAAGCCCGCCGCGAGCAGCAGGAGCAGCAGCGTCCCGGGTTCCGGAACTGCGGCGATTTCGCCCGCCCCTTCGCGATTATCACCCGCCGAGGCGTCGAGCGTCAGGCCCTCGAATCCCGGTACCTCGGAAGGCAGACCGTTCATCAGGGTTCCAAGCGGATCGGAGGCAATCGCCTGGATGAACATCTGCTGAATCAGAAACTGCGCCTCTTCGCTCGTGATCTCCTGCCCGGCCTGCAGCTCCGCGAGGAGTTCGTCGACCGTCTTGCCCCGCTGCGAGGCGCCGGAGAGGATTCGAGGCGGAACGTCCACCGGAGTGCCGCCGACTCCCTGGAGCAGGCTTGCCAGCAGATCCAGGCCGATCTGACCCGACACGTCAATCGGACCGATGTCGAAATCCGTCACCTGCTCATCCTGAACCGCCAGGCCGTCGGCCGTAAAGCTGCCGACGTTTGTCACCTGAAACTTGACATCGTAGAACCCCAACACGTTGATCCGGGCGTCGGCGTCGATCCCCATGTTGCCGGACCACTCGAAGTTCTGGACGCCTCCGTTGAAGGTCACCCGGTACTGAACCGGCTCCTTCGAAAAAGTCGTCAGCCCGGTGAACTGGTTGAACCCGCGCTGGCCCGTTTCGCTCTGAATGAACAGCTCGGGCATCAAGGCCGTGGTGAAGCCGATGCGCTGATGGAGCCCCGTGAGTTGCGTCTGGCCGAGCGCGATGTCCGGGCCGAGCTGAATCTTGAGCGGCCCGAGGTCGAGGGTATTCGGATTGTTGAAACTGTCCGGGCCGAAGAACTTGAAGGACTCATACGTGAAGCCCCCGCCCGCCCGGTTGAACTCCAGGCGCTGGTTGAACTGGTCAAAAGCGAAGAACGGGCCGTTCTGCGGGCTCGACAGGAACTGCGGATTGCCCGCGAACTCCGTACCGCGAAACAGCGTCTCGACGAACGAGCCGACGCCGAGGCTCCGAGCCGACGCCTCCGGGACGAAACTCATCACCCCCAGCACCGCCACGCACAATCCAGTCACACGTCCTCGATGTCGCATCTCTCGATTCTCCCATCGGCCGCGCCGCGCGGCCTTGCCGATTCTTCCCCGTCGCTTGAACAGCCAACGCCGGTTCCGCGGGCCGGACGCCATCGCCCGCACTCGACCGGAACCCATCCTCACTTATCGACTTGGAATCGAACGAGAATAAACCAACGCGCAGACAAAAGGCGCGCCCGCCCCGCCGGAGCCGGTGCGTCCAATAACTTAGACGTCGCCACCCAGCAGGCCGAACAGGGCGGCCGTCGAGCGCATGCCAGCCTTGAAATCGCGGGCGTGCAGGAACTCGTTCGGTGAGTGCGCGTTGCAGTTCGGCTGGCAATAGCCCAGCAACAGGCTGTCGGCGCCGAGAATCGACTTGAACATCGGCAGAATCGGCAGGCTGCCGCCCTCGCGAATCAACACGGGCGGCGTTCCAAACCCGATCTCCAGGGCCCGACGCGCCGCCCGCATACCCGGCGAAGCCAACTCCGCCAGGTAGGCGTCACACGCCGCGTGGTCCTTGATCTCGCAGGTGACCGTGTCAGGCACGCGGGACCGCACCGCAGCGTCGAACAGACCCGCGATCTCGTCGGCCTGCTGATCTGGAACCAGACGCATCGAAACCTTGGCCCCGGCGAACGAAGGGATGATCGTACTCGATCCCTCCTTCATGTATCCGCCGTAGATTCCGTTCACATCGAGCGTCGGACGCGCCCAGCGCCGATACAGCGAACCGTACCCCTTCTCACCGTACGCCTTCGGGCTCCCCAGGTCGGCAAGAAGGGCCGCCTCGTCATACGGAAGCGATTCCATCATCTCGACCTCGGCCGCCGACATCTCGCGGGCGCGGTCATAAAAGCCCGGAATCGCGACGCGCCCGTCGCCGTCGTGAAACGAAGCGATCAGCTTCGCCAGCTCGTTCGCGGGATTCGCGACCACGCCTCCAAACGAGCCGCTGTGAAGGTCCTTCTTCGGACCGGTGAGAATCACTTCCTTGTACACAAGCCCTTTCGTCGCCGTCGTCACCGCCGGCATGTCCGGCCCGAACTGTGCCGTGTCGTGGATCACCACATAGTCACAGGACAACCGCTGTTTGTATCGCTCGATCAGGCCGGCCAGGTTTGACGAACCCACCTCCTCCTCGCCCTCGAGGCAGAACTTCACGTTGATCGGGATCGACCCGCGTGTCTCCATCCAGGCTTCGGCCGCGAGGATCGCGCAGAGCATCTGGCCCTTGTCGTCGGCGGCCCCCCGGGCGATGAACTTGCCGTCCCGCAACTCCGGCTCGAACGGACCGCTGTGCCAGAGTGATCGTTCGCCCTCGGGTTGAACGTCGTAGTGCCCGTAGACGAGGAGGGTCGGGCGGCCCGGCACCGCCTCGGCCTCCGCAATCACGGCGGGGTGACCGGGTGTTTCGATGATCTCGGCCGCGAGCCCGGCGGCCGCACAGCGATCTCGCGTCCACGCCGCCGCGCGACGAACATCGCCCGCGTGATCGCTGCGGGCGGAGATGCTGGGAATCCGAAGAAAACCAAACAATTCGTCTCGGAAGCGAGGCTGGTGAGATTCGAGATAGGCGAAGACCGCTTCGATATCCACGGGGTCTGCCATGTGGATTCCCTCCGGAAACTTCCGTGCCGCCGAACGCAGTGGGCGCGGAGCGGCGCTTGCGAGGTCTCGGACCGGCAGTATCTTACGGAATCCGCAGGCCCCACGCACGCGGGCGGCGACCTACAATACCGACATGAAGCCCGACGACCGAATCTGCTACTGCTTCCACGTCTCACTGCGAAAGCTGGCCCACTACGCCCGCAGGGAGCGCATCCGGAAGGCCTCACAGCTCTCCGGATGCCTCGGCGCCGGAACCGGCTGCGGCTGGTGCATCCCGTTCCTCAAGAAGATTCACGATCTCGCTCAGACCGGCGCAGAGATATACGACGGCGAATCGGTCCCCGGATTGCCGGATGCCGCGCAGGCGTACGCGGCGGCGCGGCGGGATTACCTCCGGTCCGACGAGAAGAACACGTTCTGAAGAATCAGTTCGCAGCTCGCAAGCGAAGAGGCCCGCTTCGGTTTCCGCGAACCCCCCAGCCAGAAGAACAAAAGGGTCCCCGAACACCCTCCGTGATGAACGGGGCCGCTTCAACGCGCTGAATCGCTCGCGGTAACCCGGCCCGGCCTGCCCCTCGCTCCAGAAAAAGAGGGACAATCCCGCATGTGCCGGTGTTCCAGGTCACCCGTCAACAGGTTGCCGACCATCGGCCCTGCGCGGAACCGGCTACTCCTTCACCAGCCATCCGCGCTCCATTTTTTTCCCACCTGTCGACTCGTTTCGACGCGCGTCCGTGGCGGCGACGAGCGACCCAACGCATCACATACGACGGATACCTTCCCTGGTCCGCCGAGACCTCTGAGATGAGCCGGCGCGGAAAACCTGGCAGGCGGGAGAAGACCCGTTCACGATCTCCTCCCGCGCCGCCATGTTCGAATCCACCCCACCAGGGCGGCACCGCACCGCCCCCGGTCAGGTTTCACCGGCCTCCCGGCCGGTCTGCCGCGTCGAGTCTCGATAGGCGTCGCGCGCCCGGAGCTGGTACTCGCGATAATGACGCCACGCCTGATCCATCTTCTGATCGAATTGCTCGCGCGGATGAATCTCCAGGTGGTCGCGAACCCCGCAAATCACAACCTCGCGGCCAAGTCCCGCCTGTTTCAACATCCGCTCGGGCAATAGAACACGACCTTGTGCATCTAGTTCCACGACTTCCGCCAGCGGAAAGAACACCTGGTCGAACTGCAACTGGTCGTCGTCTGGAATCAGCGCCGAGCCCGCCCGCTCGGCCAATCGCTCGAAGTGTCGCTCCGTGTAGAGCCAGAGCGTGTTCGGCGGCTGGCCCGGCACCACGACGAAACCCGTCCCGTCCTGCTCCGGATCGAGACGGGCACGAAACTTCGATGGAATCGCAAGACGGTGCTTCGCGTCGATCGAATGTTCGTAAAAACCCGTAAAAACCATCTGATTTCACGATCATTCCCGGCGATCCACCTTCTGCCACTAGACACCACTACCATACACTTTGCCCCACAGAATGCAAGCACAAAAAGTCCGTTTTCTTCGATCATATGGCTACCATCAGACGACTAACGATGGAACCTTTGTCACAACAGGATGTTGCGGAAGAACACTTTTTCGACCGAACGGACTTTTCACAGGGGCGACGACCACCCCTCCAACGGTCGATCACACCAGCCTCTCGTAGGCCTCCCGCCAGACGCGGACGACGGCCCCGATCTCGTGCCGCCGCACGACCTGATCGCGGGCCGCAGCCGCCAGGCGCTGCGCCGCCGACCGATCTTCCAGAAGCCCGATAACAGCGCGCGCGAAGCACGCGACATCGGCGGCCGGACAGAGTAACCCCGTGCGACCGGTGTCGATCAACTCGGCGCAGCCGGGAACAGCACTGGCGACGACCGGACACCGACTCGCCATCGCCTCGAGTACGACATTCGGAGATCCCTCGGTCCACGAGGGAAAAAGCAGCACGTCGGCCGATTTTAGACACCCGACTACATTCTCAGACCAGCCGAAGAACTGCACGACGCGCTGCAACCGCAGGTCGGCCGCGAGCCGCTCAATCGCCGGCCGCGCCGGGCCGTCACCCAACACCAGCGCCCGCACATCGCGCTGCGCCCGGACGCGCTCAATCACCCTGACAAACGTCTCGAGATTCTTCACCGGATCGAGCCGCCCGGCCCAGACGATCAACGGCACTTGCTCATCAACGCCGAGTTCGCCCCGCCGCGCCGGCGCCGCGGCGTCGATCGCCGCGATGTCAAGCCCGTTGGGGATCACAGTGACGCGTCGAGGCGGAAAGCCCAGGTCCTCGCGCAGATGCTTGGCCACCGCCCGCGAGTTCGCGACATGCAGGTCCGAGCGCTCGATCGTCAGGGATTCGAGAAGACGGTGCCAACGACGCTCGATTTCGATCGTCACCGTCGACGTCACGATCGGCCGATCTCGGTCGAGCTGGCCGACCATCCGCGCGGCGAGGTTCGCGTGAAACAGCGCGCTGTGAATCAGGTCCGGGCGGAGGCGGCGCACCTGCCGGGCGAGGCGCGCGAGACAACTCGCGTCGAAGCCACCGGCCGCGTCGCAACTGAAGGTCTCGATGCCCGCGGCTTCAAGCTCGGCACTCAGGGGCCCCCGCCGGGCCAGACAACCCACGATCGGCTCAAGGTCGGCGGCACGCAGGCGCCGCGCCAGGGTCGCCAGTCGCAGGGGCAGCCCGCCCTTCTCCAAATCCGTCGACAGCATCATCACGCGGCGCGTGCCCACGGATCGGAACCCCAACAGACGCCTTGGTTCGAGGCCGGATTGACCGGAAGATGGGCAGCCACCGCCGACGACGGGTCAGACAGCGGGTTTCAATCGGACGCGCCCGGGCCTGAGCAGCAGCCAGACCACGAACATGAACAGGACCGCCACGCCAGCGCCGAGGCCCAGCGCGCGGTCGAGCCGCGCGAGGTCAAAGGGCTTGGGCTCAACGGGATCCAGCGTCTGATACCGGGCGGCGCCGGCCAAGCTGATCGGACCGCCGGCGGCCAACCGCGCGACCCGGGCTCGGTGTTCGGCCGACTCGCGCTCCAACGCCGCGACCCGATCCTGCTGCGCCAAAATCTGATCGCGGAGCTTTCGCAGCGACACCAGGCGCGCCTGATTCTCCGAATCGGCCGAGGCCATCGCCTCAAGGGCTCGGCTGCTCAGCCGGCGGTACCGCTCTTCCGCGCGGGCCACCGCATCCTTCAAGCGCGCCAACTCGGCCGCGCGAGCCTTCGCCCGCTGATCGGCCAGTTTCTTCCCCAGTTCGGTCTTGTGGAATTGCCGGCGTTCCTCGATCTTCGGACGGATCCGTCTCAGCGCGTCCCGCAGGGCCTGGAGTTCGAGATTGTTCGCGGGCACCACGCCGCTGGCCGCCAGAATCCAATCGTTTCGCGTTTCAAAGCAGGCGTGCGACAGCTTGGCCAGGCGGTTCTGGATGATCCGGCGCATCACCATCTGGTTGCCGCCTCGGCCGATCGCGTCCGCCTTCTTGATCGCCTGGCCCAGGGAGACGCGCGAGTCGGCGTGGAACTCGCGCACCAGCACCTCGGCTTTTTTCTGGTATTCCAGCAGCAGGTCGGGGTCGTCCTTCTCCGTCCAGGCCGCCACTTTCGGCGCCAGCCGATCCCAGTTTCGGGAGTAGTCCTCGGCGGTTCGGCGATAGTCGACCAGGTCGACCCGAACCTGCTCCAATTCGGCGCGAATATCCTTGTCGGTCTGCTTCTTCAGTTGAGCCTCCACGTCGGCAAGGAAGGCCTTGATGCTCGACAGGGCGGTCGCCAGAGGCGTCTGAGAGCGAGACATCGCCTGGGTCAGGACACCGTGAAACTCCCGCGCCTTTGCCCGGCGTTCGTCGAGGAGTTGGCTCAGTTCGCGATCCTGAGCCATGACCTCGGCAAGCTGAGCCGGGCTCGGAACAACCGGCCCAGTCGGCGCCGCGGTCGACTCGAACCGCGTCAGCGCCTCCTTCGCCGCCTGCGCTGCCGCAAGGGCCTCGTCCGCCTCACGTTTCAGAGCGACCTGATCCGGCCCGGTGCCGGTCGGCGTCTCGGCCGCGTCGTTCGCCGCAAGCTCCGCCTGAAGTCGTTTCAGTTCGGTCACGGCCTCATCGCGTTCGCCCTGCTTCTCGCCCGCCAGCCGCCTCGCCTCTTCCAGACGCGCCTTGCGGCGATCGGCCGAGAGTTCCATCTCGCTGAGAGACTGCTCATAAGCGCGCCCCAGCGCGTCGAGCCAGCCCTGAACCTCGGCGCGGTTCGTGGCGCCGGCGGATGCGGCCACTTCCACCGCGTCGCCCGACGGCGACGGGGCGATGGTGATCTTGCCGTCCTTGTAGAGGGCTTCGAGGTCGACGCCGACTTCCTGGGACGCCCGCGCGAAGACCGTCGGACGAATGATCGCGCCCACATGCTCGGGCGAGGTCATTCCATTGCCGGCCTCTGATCGGTTCAGCACCCAACGCCCACGGACCTGAACGCCTCGCCCCGGGGACCAGAGATAGAAGCCCGCGACCAAAGCGCCCAGGACGATTGCCCAGCCCGCCGTCACAAGCGGCCGGAAGCGGCGGGGCAGCCGGTCCCCCGCGACGGGCGAGCCCGCCGGTTCGGGTTCGGGCTTCGGGGTGCGGTCCGCCGCCGGTGGCGATCCGGCCGTCTCGACGTCAGCGGCATCCGCCTCCTCGACGACCTCAACTTCTTCGACGTCGCTCACACGCCGTGAAGAAGCGGCGACCTCCGCCGTGACCACGGTGTCGGACTCCGGCGCCGCTTCCGCGGCGTCGAGATCGAACGCATCCTCGTCGATTCGGGCGATTTGCCGATCGGTTTCGAGTTCCTCTCGCTGGTTCCGCAGCAGTCGTTCTTCCTGGGCCACGGCCGATTGACGCTGGCGAAGATCGTCGATCTGTTCGTCCAGCCGCGACCGCACCTGGCCCATCTCCTTTTCGAGACACTTGCGGCGCTCGGACAACTCCCGCTCCGCCTGCTCGCGGCGCTCGGAGATCTCAGCCTCCAGTCGTTCCAGGCGCTGCTCGATGTCGCGGTCCACTTCCTCCAGCCGCGCCCGGCAGCGTTCTTCGGCCTCGGCCTCCCGCCGGGTCGCCGCCGCCAGTTGTTCGGCGAGCTGTTCTTCCAGTTCGCGCCGGAGATCGTCGCGGCTCGCTTCTTCCCGCGCATCGTATTCGGCTTCGAGCGCCTCGCGACGCTGGGCGATCAGGGTCTGCAGCTCGCGTTCGCGCGCTTCCAGTTTCTCACGCGCCGCCGCCAGCTCGGCCTCCGCCTCGGCCCGCAACCGATCGACATCGGCCCGCTCCGACGCGAGGGCCGCCTCAACTTCCGACCGCCGCGCCTCCAGCGCTTCCAGGTCCTGGTCCGCCCGTCTGCTGCGGGCTTCGAAATCCTGCCGGAGGCGATCGATCTCGGCCTCATGCTTGGCCAATTCCGAAACACGCGCCGCCAGCGCCTCCTCGTGTGTTTTCAGGACGCTCTCACGCTGTTTGAGCTGTTCCTCCCGCGACTCCGCCTGTTCAATCAGGGCCGCGATGCGTTCCGACGCGCCGCCCTGCTCATCCTGAATCGAGAGCAGCTCCTGCCGCTGAGCCTGGAAGTCGGCACGTTCCTCCTCCAGTCGGGTCCGACTCGCCTCGAGCTGCGCCGTTCGCTCGGCAAGCTTGGCTTCCCGCTCCGAAAGATCGCGCTGGTCGGCCTCCAACTTCCGCATCCCGGCCTCAAAGGTGAGGCGGGATTGCTCCAGTTCCTTCCCATTCGCCCCCAGCCGCTCCTGTGCCTCGGTCAGATCGGCCCGCTCCTGGGCGAGCTGTTCTTCGAGCGACTTCAGAGCGCGTCGTTCCTCGCGGAGTTCCGCCGATTTCGCATCGACTTCCTCGCGACGGGCGTCAAGGGCTTCCCGGTCGGCCTGGAGGCGTTCCTTCCGCTGCTGCAACCGCCGGGCCTTGGCGACCAGCCTGCTGCCCATCTCCTTCGTTTCTTCGACGCGCTTGGCGAGCTTCCGGCGGGCTTCGCTCATCTCCTCCCGGACTTCGTCAATCGCCGCGCGTTGCTCGGCCAGCGTGCGTTCCTGGTCGCGCAGGGCCATGGCGTCGCGCTCGGCCCGAGCTTGTTCTCGTTCCAGTTCTTCCTTCGTCTCGTGCAATCGCTCGGCCTGCCGAGTGAGGTCGGCCTCCCGCTCGGCCAGCGCCGACCGTTCGGCGGTCAGTGTTGCACGATCGGTCTCGAGGGCGCCGCGAGCCTCGTCGAGTTCCTTGCGCTGCTCATCGAGGAGGCGTTCCCGCTCCGCGAGCTTTTCGTGATCCAGTCGAAGTTCGAGTTTCTCGCCGTCCAGCTTCTCGATCCGTTCGGCCAAGGCCGCCTCCCGGGCGGCGAGCGCGGCGACGTCCTTCTCGTACGCCTCGCGGCTCGATTCGAGCTTCTGAAGATCGTTCTGCTGCCGGGCGAGCGCCTCTTCGGCATCCTTCTCGACCCGAACCGCCTCCTCGATCCGCTCGTTGACACGGGTCTCCCGCCGGTACAGCGACTCTTCCTGCTCTTCGATCCGTTTCTGCCGACAAACCAGGTCTTCCCGATCCGCCTCGAGCGCCGAACGCGCCTGCTCCAGCGCGGACTCTCGTTCCTTGATCTCCTCTTCCTGGCGGAAAACCTCCGCCGTCCGCGAGGCGATCTCCTCGTCCTCTTGTTGGATCGCGGCGGCGCGGGCGTCGAGTTCCGAAAACCGCTTGGCGTCTTCTTCAAGCCGGCGCGCCCGAGCCTCATTCTCGGCGCGGAGGGCTTCGAGTTCCTCGGCGCGGGCGACGAGGGCGGCCTCCTTCTCGTCGAGCCGGGTCAGCCGGGCCTCGACACGCTCGTGCTGCGCCTCCAGGTCCTGTCGCGTCTGCGCGACTTGATCCTGCGAGGCCTTCAACGCCTCCTCGCGCCGCTCAAGCTCCGCTTTGAGGTCGGCGTTGTCCCGGGCGACCCGTTCGACGCCTTCGCGCTCGGCCTGGAGTTCCCGTCGATCACCGTCCAGTTGGGCCTCGGCCTTCTCGATCCGTGCCTGCCATTCCCTCAGCCGGTTTTCACGGATCTCCAGCGCGCTCGAGATCTGAGACAGCTCTCCATCACCCTGGGCGAGTGCCTCCTCGCGTTGCTTCAGGGCCGTTTCCTGCTCCGCGAGCTGTCCGCGCTGTTCCTCGATGCGAGCGGCTTGTTCTTCGAGTTCCTTTTCCCGCTGCGTCAGTCGAGCACGCTGCTCATCGACCTCGCGCTCCCGGACGGCCAACTCCTCCTCAAGCTGCGTCTTGACGTTGCGCGCTTCTTCCAGGATGGCCTCGCGTCGTGAGGCGATCTCGGTCGCCAGCTCCAGCCGGCCGGATTCAATCTGCTCTTCAAGGACGGCGCGGCGAAACTGGAAATCCTCCTCGCGCTCGCGCTGCGTGGTTTCAAACTCGGCAACGTGACGCTCCAACTCCGCCTCTCGCTCGAGCAGGGCACGCTCCTTGGCGTCCAGCTCGGCGGCGCGCGCCGACGCCTCTCGCTCGAGTTCGGCGAGCCGTTCGCTGGTCGAGGCGTCCAGTTTGGTTTCGAGTTCGTCCAGGCTCGCCCGCCGGGCGGCCTGGATCTCGGCCTTCAGCGACGCCAGCTCCTCTTCGCGCCGCATCAGTTCTTCGCGCTGCCGGGCCCCCGCCTGCTGCGCCGCTTCGCTTTCGGCCTTCAACCGACGGAGTTCTTCGGCCCGCCGTTCCAACTCGGCCCGCTGTTCGGCCAGCCGCTCCTTGTGGACCCGCGTCGATTCAGCCAGTTCCTTGGCCTTCTGCTGCAGCTTGTCCCGATAAGCTTTGAGCCGTGCCCGCTCTTCGCGGAGCTCTGTCCGAAACCGTTCGGCGCGGGCGTCCAGCGCCTGCTGCGCCTGGGCCACGCGATCACGAAGCTCTGCCGCCCGCTGATCCATCCGCCGGCTCTGGGCCCCGATCGACCCATACATCCGCGATTGGTAGGAGGCCTTCTGATGCAGGCGCCGCAGTTCCTCACGCGCCTGGCGGAGTTCTTCTTCGAGGCGGTCCTGTTGGGGATCACGTGTGGTCGTGGATGGGTCCATTCTCAACTCGCCCTGAGTCGCTTGCCGCGGCTCGGAATCCGGCCTGGAAACACCGTCGTGCGTCATAGTAGATTCTACCGCCGGTCCCGGCTCAAGGCCCCCGCGTTCTGAAAAATCGGTCGAGTCGAGCCCCGAGGCTGGAACCGCGTCGGCCGACTCGGCCCATGGCACGGGTTTGCCGTCTGCCGGGCTTCCGAGACCGGGGCCGCTCGCGGCGGGTTGATCCGCTGACGTGCCCGCGGTCATCGCCGCCAGCGCCGCGACCTCCCGCGCCTCAGCCTCCTCGGAGAACCGCGCTTGTGAAATGGTGGACGAAGCCTCGCGAAGACGCTGCAAGTCCCTGGCCAGCGAACCCTCCAGCGCGGCCTCCGACGCCGCAGCGGAATCGCCCTCGCCCGCATCACTCGACGCCTGTTCCAGCGGTGCCGGTCGCTCACTGTCCGCATCGGCCTCCGGCAGCCGCGCCTCTGGAACGACGCGTCCGCCAAGCGACAGCCGATCTTCCATGGCAGGCAGGCTTGCGGCCGCGTCGGCCGCGTCGGTATCACGAGCGCCTGTGAGCGTCTCCAGGGGATTCTTCTCTTCTTTCATGGCCGCGTTGCTCCCTCTCTCGACGCCTGGGTCCAGGCGGTTGCCCCGGCCGAGCTGCCCGGCCGCCGGCTTTTGGCGCGACGCCCATGGACGCCGCCGCTTCGCGCAGGCTCCCGGGCGGATCAGCGATCCTGCGTGACGCCGGCCTCACCGGATCCTCCAACCGACGCCGATTGATTCCGGCCGGCGGTTGTGTCCGATCCGTCTTCCAGCACGGCTGAAGCGTCGAGGCGATCCGATTCGACGGGGTGCGTCAGCGTCGTGGTCCCGAGCGCTTCGATCTTCTCCTGGAGCGCATCCAGCCGCGCTTCGCCGCTCATCGCCTGGGATTCGATCCGGTTTAGGGCTGCCAGTTGCTCAGCGGCCCCGCGAATCGGACCGGCGAGGTCGGTGCCTGCGGGGTCATCGTCTGGGGCGGTCTCGTCGATGTTTCCTTCGCTTGAGAGATCGTCGGAGCGCAGACCCAAGCCCGTCTGTCGCGCGGAGAGTTCGACTTCGATATCTCTCAGACGGCCGTGGAGCACCTGTTCCAATTCGGCCGCCTTAGACTGCATCGCGACCTGCCGCGATTGAACGCGCTTCCGCTCCTCCTCCAGCCGGGCGAATAGCTCTATCTGCCGCGCCTTCAGCCGCTCCCGAGCCTGGGTCAGCACCTCCGCCTCCTTCGCCAGATCCCGGCGGATCCGCTCCCCTTCCGCGATTCGAGCCTGGATCGAAGCCTCCTCCGCGTCGAGCTTGCGCAGTCGGGCGACCAGCGGTTCCCGCTCCGTCCGCAACGCCTGACGGGCACGCTCCAACGCGCGAAAGCGCTCTTCGAGCGTTGTCTTCCGGCCTTCCAACTTCTCGGCCCTGCGTGCCACCGACGCGCGCAGGCGTTCGGTCTCAAGCCGGAGCATTTCGATCTTGGCCTCACCCTGGTCGATCTCGCCGCGTTCGCGTTTCGCCAGCTCGACCAGTTCCGACACACGCTGATCCAGCTTCTCCCGCGCCGTGGAGCCGTCGAACACGACTTCGTTCGAGTGGGTGTCGGGCTCGGCCGAAGGCGCCGCTTCCAACTCAGGCGTCGGCGCGTCGTCCAACCGCCCGCTCGCCAGGAACTCCAGACCCGACCCGCCCCACGCCTCCTCGACACCGATGAGGCCGCGTTCCATCCCGGCGAAGGCGGACATCTCTGCCTCGGACGCCCGCCGGCCCTTGAGGGCGGCGTCCCGCAACGCCTTCGCCTGCCGCTGGAGATCGATCTGCCGGGCTTTCAAGTGCCGGCGTTCCTGATCCAGGCCGGCGCGGTACTTCCGTGCCCGCGCGTCGAGCGCGCTCTGGGCGGCCGCCACCCGAGCACGAAGCGCTTCCGCCTTTTCTTCCAGCCGCCGAGCCTGCTCGCTGAAGATCTGATCCAGTGCGGCCTGATCCGGTGCGGCGTTGCGGTCGCCGGCGCTCGTCTCGTTCACCATCGCGTTCTCCTTCGTGTCCTGTGAAGCAGAGGCAACCCGGCGAGTTGGATCATCCGATTCGTGACCCGACGAGGCCGGCGGCCCGTTCTCGCGACCGCCGGAACCGCTCGCGCCCGTCTCCGTCGCCGTGCGCCGCCGGCCGTCGGCAATCAGGGAGCGCGCCTGGTCTGCGATGCCTGCCCAGAGCCCCTCGAGGCCGCGCAGTCGGTCGGCCGGAAACCGTCCCGCCACGACCCTGTCCGGATCCCCGCCCCCGACGACTTCGAGTCGGCCCGCGCGATCGCCGGGCGAAGCGGGCAACATGGCGTCGGTCTCAAACAGAAGCTCGTAGGGGCCGACCCCGATTGAATCGCCGTCGAGAAGCCGACCGCTGTGTGCCCGCCGGCCGTTCAGCCGGGTCGGATAGTTCTCCTGCAAGTCGCGGAGGCACGGCCCATCCTGCGTCCAGATGACGGCGCAGTGTCGGGGAGCGATTGCGTCATCGTCGAGCAAAACGTCGCACCCGGGATCACTCCCAATCACCAGCACCGGATCGATGCTCGTTACGGAGCCGATCGTCTGCTCGTTCCGCAGACAGAACACGGGGCGCTCTTCCTGGACGGCGTCACCGGTATCGAAGACCTCGGCTCGCAGGCCGAAGGGGCCGATGGCGATCTCGTCTCCAGTGGTGAGCCGCGCCCACCGAACGCGGCGACCGTTCACGGTTGTTCCCCCCGGCGCGCCAAGATCACAGACATAGGCACCGCCGCAGAACCGGACGATCACCGTGTGGACTTCTCCGACGCCGCTCGAATCCAGCACGACATCCGCATGGGGCGCGGAGCCCAGCAAGTTCACGAGCCGCGTCAGCGCATGGACCGGGCGGCCGGCTTCGCGATTGTTCATGACCAAACGGATGAACACCTCGGACGACGTCTCGTTGTCGGATGAAGCGATGGCAGTCACTTCCTCGATTCCCTTGGCTCGTTGCGGTTGCCCGCGTCACGGCGATGCCGGCGGTCCTGCCAGCCCTGAACGAGCGGCCGGCCCCGACCGACACCCAGGCCGAACACTCGGCGTCGACGCGGCGGAACCCCTATTCAACGACCGTTTCAGCCCCCAGACGCCAATCGAATGCCGATAATATGCGTCGTGACAGGCGGGAAGCGGTGTCAGCGTATTTATCGGACAATTCCGGCGGATTTCAGTACTGCCGCGGTCCCACGGAGCCGGGGCGGGGACCGGCCGGCCCCTCGCGAGAATCCCGCGAGCGAACGAGGGGACGGGCGCGAATCAGCCCGAGGCCTGCGAGGCCACGTGGATCTCCACGGGGCGCTGAGCCTCGAACGTGCGGCCGGAGAGCAGATCGGTGAAGGAAACGAGGATGGTGATGCGGCGGTGGTCGGGCGAGGCGATGCCCTCGTGCCACGGAACCGTGATCGTGTAGTGCGAGGTGAGAAAGCGCCCGAGCCACAAGGCGTCCAGTGCGTCGGGGTCCAGGGCGATGTGTCCGACGAGCTGCTGCTCGGGCTCGGCCGCCAGATCGAGCAGCTTGACGCGGACGAGGCCGCGTGCCCGCAGGGTGCCCCCGAACTGATCGTAAAGCCGAAGGTGAAGTCGAATACCCTCGTCCACACCGTCGCCGTTGTCGTCGTAGCCGCCGGAGAGTCGCTCGATCTCGATGCGATCGACGTGGATCAAGTCTTCGATCTTCCGACCCTCGGGCAGGCTGCGGAGCGACTGGACGATTCCGGCCTGGTCCCGAAGCTGATCGCCCTGCTGCGCCAGACGGTGGGTCAGCGAGGCCACCCGGTCCTGCAATCGCTGGATTTCGGTCAACCGCTCCGCCGCGTCGCGGGTCGCCTGGTCGTTGGTGCAGGCCGGTCCGGCAACGAGGAGCCCCGCTGCAAGGATCCATGGCCCCGGCATCAGCGAGAAAACGAGGCGTCTGCCGGGCCCGCGAGGTTCGGCCCGTCGTCTCCGCGCGCGGCTCGCCGGGAAGCTCGCCCGGCCCACCGGGCGGCGCGCGCCCTGCGCGGCCTCCCCCCCTGGTAGGCGTGAAGTCCCAGGACCCTCGGAATGCAGGCTCAGGCGTCGGCCTTGGGTCGGGGCGGCATCTCGGGCTGCCGCTCGAGGACCTTGTCGACCAGGCCGTAGTCCAGTGCTTCGGTGGGGGCGAGCCATAGGTTTCGATCACAATCCTTCTTGATCCGCGCCATCTCTTGGCCGCTGTGCTTGGCCAGAATGCCGTAGAGGACCTCCCGCAACCGCAGGATCTCCTTGGCCTCGATGGAGAGATCGCTCGCGGCGCCCTCCATCACACCGCCGATGAGCGGCTGGTGCAAGAGGACCCGTGCGTTCGGCAGGGCATACCGTTTGCCCTTGGTCCCCCCGCAGAGCAGGATGGCCCCCATGCTCGCGGCCATGCCGATGGAATAGGTCGCGACATCGCAGCGCAGGAATTGCATGGTGTCGTAGACCGCCAGACCCGCCGAAACGCTGCCGCCGGGGGAGTTGATGTAGAAATGAATGTCTGCGTGCGGATCCTCGCTGGAGAGGAACAGCATCTGTGCCACGAGGACGTTCGCCGTCTCATCGTCCAGCGACCCGCCCAGGAAGACCACGCGGTCTTTCAAAAGGCGGGAGTAGATGTCGTAGGACCGCTCGCCGCGGCCGGTCTTCTCGATCACAAAGGGAATCAGCGAACCATGACCGCCCATCAGGCACTCCTGTCCATCATCGGGCCGCGAGGCCCCTCTCCATCGTGCTCCGCACCCGGCGCCCCGGCAGACGCGATCCGCGCCGGCCACAGGCCGATGCGCTCCAACCGCACAGCCGATCGGATCGAACCACGCGCTACTTCTTCTTGCCCTTCTCCTCGCTGCCGGCCGATTCGAGAATCTCGTCCACCAGGCCCCACTCCACGGCTTCCTTCGCGTTGAGAAAACGATCGCGCTCGGTCTCTTCCTCGATCTTGTCCAGCTTCATGCCGGTGTGGCGGGCGAGGATTTCGTTCAGCGTTTTCTTGTCGCGCAGGATTTCTTCGGCCTGGATGCGGATGTCCTCGGCCTGGCCCGTGATGCCGCCCCACGGCTGATGCAGCATGATCTTGCTGTTCGGCAGGGCGAAGCGCTTCCCCTTGGTGCCGGCCGTCAGGATCACAGCGCCGCCGCTGGCGGCCTGGCCGATCGAATACGTCGCGATGTCACAGGTCAGAAACAACATCGTGTCGTAGATCGCCAGGGTCTGATCCACCATTCCGCCCGGACAGTTAATATAAAGATGAACGTCCTGGTCCTTCTTGACGCTTTGCAGGTAGAGCAGGCGCATGATGACCAGGCTGGCCGTTCGATCCGTGATCGGGCCCGCGAGGAAGATGATGCGGTTCTCGAGCAGCATGTCCTCGATGGACATCTCTCGATAGCGTTGATAGGGTGCACCGCCCTGCGCAAAGGGGCCCGGTGCCGCGAATCCTCCGATGCCGCCGTAACTCAACCGCTGATCTCCCATCTGCCGGTTCCTTCTCCTCGGCGCCATGTTCTCAGGCGCCGCTTAGAGTGCGTCTCAACAGTCTTGTGGCACCGCCGTCTCGGCGGTGCGGACACGGGCGGGACGCCCGTGTCACAAAGGTTTCAGGACGCACTCTTGTTGAACCCAATTGCGCTCCATGCCGCCGCGGTCGCTCGACCGCCAACGAAGCGGCTCAACCACGCGGCTTCTTCTTCGCGGTCTTCTTCGCCGCTTTCTTCTCTGTCTGCCTCGTTGCCTTCTTCGCGGTCTTCTTCACGACTTTCTTCTCGGTTGTCTCCGACTCACCCGCCGCGGCGGTCTTGGACCCGCTTCCGGCGCGCCTCTTGGTGCCGGCGGCCTTCTTCGCGGGTTTTGACGGTTTCGAAGACGACTTCCGCGGCTTCGTCTCCGTGATCGCAGCATTCTCCAGAATCTTGTCGATGCACTTCTCGGAACGGATGTCCAAGTACAGGCTCATCAGGCCGTCGCGCTTCGCCAACTCGTCCCGAACGCGGTCAAAGCGGCGGTTATAGGCCCGGGCCATGGCGGCGATCTGGCCGTTGATCTCCTCCTCGGTCACATCTATGTCGAGTTTCTCGGCGATCTCCTCCAGGATGAAGTGCAGCTTCAACTCCGCCGCGACCTGTTCTCGGGCGCTGGTCTGCAAAGCGTCCGCGTGCTTGTCAATCTCAGATTCCGGAACACCCTGGCGGCGCAACTCAACCAGCCGCCGGGAGATCACGCGCTCCGTCTGGCGCGAGGAAAGGCCCTCCGGCACTTCGAGCTTTGTGTTCTCGAGCAAGTGCTCCCGAACGCGGTTCCGCATGCCGCGGCGGATCTCCTGCTCCAGTCGGACTTCCATCTGGCTCCGAACCCAATCCCGAAACTCCTTCTCGCTGTCGAAGCCCTGAGCCGCCAGAAAGGCCTTGTCCAAGGGCGGAAGCTGCAACCGCTTGATTTCGTTGATCGTCAGCTCGAAGCCGGCCTTCTTACCCCGATAGGCCTCGACTTCGTAGTCATCCGGGAGCTGGGCCTCGACTGTCCGCTTCTCGCCCAGCTTCGCCCCGACGAGCTTCTTCCCCAGATCGGAGACGACCGCGCCCTCGATCACCTGGGCGCGCGCCGCAACAGGCAGATTGTCGACCGTCTTCACTTCTGTGCCGTCCACGGTCATCTTCATGTCGCAGACGATCAGATCATCCTCCTCAATCCGCCCATCCGCCTCCAGCGGCTGCCAGTGCCCGCGACGCGCCCGGATGCGATCGATCTGGACCTGGACATCGTCCTCGGTGACGTTCAGATCGGGCTTCTCGATGGGCACGCCCTCGAGTTTCGGCAACTCGAACTCCGGCTTGACCTCGATCTCACAACGGAACGAGAAATCCCCGGCCTCGGGCAGTTTCATATGCCGGAGGGCACTGGTCAGATCGAGCAGCCGCTCCTGGCCCGGCTCCGTGGGCGCCTGCTTGTCCTTCACTTCGACCCAGACCTTTGGATCGCCGAGGACCTTGAGGTCCTCCTTCTCGATCGCGGCCAGATAGGCATTCGAGACGACCCGCGTCTGGACCTGCTCGTTGACCTCCCGGCCGAACCGCTTCTCCACCAGCCTGCGCGGGGCGCGGCCCTTGCGGAAGCCGGGCACGAGGGCATCGTTGACCAGATCGTCATAATCCTTGTCAAGTTCGAACTGGAGGTGCTTCTCAGGGATCGTGATGCTCACGGTCCGCCGAAGGGCGTCGGCGTCGGTCACCTGAACGGAAATGACCTTCTTCATCGCCTCTTTCGGGTCGTCCTCCTCCTCAGCCACGGACACCCCCGGTTCGTCTGTCTGATTCCCGTTCACCTCATCCGTCGCCATCGGGGATCTCCTCTTTCGATGCGGCACGTCCGATAGACTGACCGCCCCTCCCGCGCCTCACGTCCACAGGGCTGATCGGGCATTGTTGACCGCCGGGTCATAGGCTGTCAATCCCGGCGCCTGAGCCTCCTGCCGCTCGGTGCCATGACAGTTCAGGCGGACGACGGCGCCGTCCTTCTTCGTGGCGTCCGCCCCCCGTGGCGGACGCCGGGACGCACATGTGCTCTGCCGCAAAACGACCGCCACGGGGGGCGGCCGCTACATGAGCGCCGCCTGAACTGTCATGGACTCCCGTCACTCGGCGATATCCGCCCGAGCGCCGCCGTTCTCAACGCAAGGTGCGGACTCTCAATCCAGACTCTCAATCATGAGAGTCCGCGCGCGGTCTGCGGCCTCCGCCTTCCGGCTTGGTATCGGCGGGATCAAACAACCGCGGTAGTTCGCTCAGGGTGTGATGTTCGGGCCGGCGCCGCCCGGTCCCGAAAACCGCAACTTCAGCCATGCCCCCGGCACGCCGATTGCCGATTAGGTACGACGAATCCGGATGCCGATCCGGTCCGCCGGTCCGATGCTGCTGTCACCGCGGCGCGGCAGCGCGGCATCAAACTCGCAAGGAGACCCGTCCATGCGTCACACCCCAGTTCCTCCCTGGCAAGAGCGGTATGCCGAGAAAGTCTGTTCGGCGGAAGAGGCGGTCGCCTCGGTCGCCCACGGTCACCGCGTCTTTGTCGGTTCCGGGGCCGGCGAGCCGCAGACCCTTGTCGAGGCCCTGACCGCGCGCGAAGACCTGAGCGACACCGAGATCGTCCACATCCTCACGCTCGGTGTGGCCACCTACGCGGAGCCCCGGTTCGGCGACCGCTTCCGCCACAACGCGTACTTCATCGGCTCCAACGTCCGGCAGGCCGTCATGGCGGGACGCGCGGACTACACCCCCATCTTTCTCTCTGAAATCTCGGAGCTCTTCCGGTCCGGGCGGGTGACGATCGATGTCGCCCTGATCGAGGTCAGCCCGCCGGATGCCCACGGCTATTGCAGCTACGGCGTCTCGTGCGACATCGTCAAGCCGGCCGCGGAAACGGCCCACATGGTCGTCGCGGAGGTCAACGAGCAGATGCCCCGGGTGCTCGGCGACTGCTTCATCCACGTGCGCGACATCGACCGGCTCGTCCCGAGCGACCGTCCCCTGCCGGAGATCCCGCAGCGGGAGCCGGACGAACTCTCCCGGCGGATCGCGCGCCACATCGCCAACCTGATCCACGACGGCGCGACGCTCCAACTCGGCATCGGCCGCATCCCGAACGCCGTGCTTCACTATCTGACCGAATGCAAGAACCTCGGCGTCCACACCGAGATGTTCAGCGACGGCATCATTCCCCTCGTCGAGAAGGGCGTGATCACCAACGCGGAAAAGACCCTCCACCGCGGCAAGATCGTCTCCAGCTTCGTCATGGGCTCCCGCAAGCTCTACGACTTCCTCGACAACAACCCCCTCATCGAGTTCCACCCCACCGAATACGTCAACGACCCGTTCGTCATCGCGCAGAATGACAAGATGATCTCCATCAACGCGGCGATCGAGGTCGATCTCACCGGGCAGATCTGCTCGGACTCCATGGGCTCTCGTTTCTACAGCGGCATCGGCGGACAGGTGGACTTCACACGGGGCGCCGCGCGATCCAAGGGCGGCAAGCCGATCATCGCCCTGCCCTCCACCGCCGAGAAAGAGACGATCTCCCGGATCGTGCCCTATCTCAAGCAGGGCGCGGGCGTCGTCACCAGCCGGGGCGACGCGCATTACGTCGCCACCGAATACGGCATCGCCTATCTGCACGGCAAGAACATCCGCGAGCGGGCCCTGGCATTGATTCAGATCGCCCATCCGAAGTTCCGGCCCTGGCTGCTGGCCGAGGCCAAGGCCCAGCACTTCGTCTATCCCGACCAGATCGAGCTGCCGCTCACCACGGCGAGCTATCCCGAAGAGCTGGAACGCTGGATCGAACTGAAGGACGGCAGCCGGGCCTTCATGCGGCCGCTCAGGCTCACCGACGAATCCCTCCTGCGGGACATGTTCTACAAGCTGTCCGACGAATCGGTCCACTCCCGCTTCTTCCGCATGATCAAGTCCATGCCGCATGAAAAGCTGCAGGCGTTTCTCCGCGTGGATTACGACGCGGACATGGCGCTCGTCGTGCTGACCGACGTGGACGCCCACGCCGAGATGATGGGAATCGCCCACTACAGCAAGGACGCGCGGGAGAACTTCGCCGACGCCGCCTTCCTCGTCCGCGACGACTTCCAAGGCCGGGGCATCGGCGCGGCCCTGATGAATGCGCTCGTCGATACCGCGATCTCACACGGCCTGCGCGGCTTCACCGCCGATGTCCTCATGGACAACCACGGCATGCTCCGCATCTTTCACAAGTGCGGCTATCCCGTCGAGAGCGAAATGGACCAGGGCACCTACCGCCTCCGAATCCCCTTCACGAAGAAGAAGCGCCGCGCGCGCCGGACCAAGCAAAAGAAGCCCGCCAACGCAAAGCGTCCTGGCCTCGAACCGATCGCGCCCTGACAGGCGTTATCGACCGGTCGGCGCGAAAGCCCGACCGGCGACGCCAAACATGGCGTGGGTCCTGAGAGTCCTGCGGCGCCGTGCGGGCTGAAGCCCGGGGCTCGCTTTGCCGACGCGCCTCGGACTACTTCGCCTGCCCGCTTCGTCCCGGTTTGCCCGCGCCGAGTCGACGGCCCACGTACGCCTCATCCACCGGCAACGGCTCGCGGGGAATGTCCGCCGGACCGAGGTTCTCCGGCGGCGGCAGCGTCACCTTGGCAATCGCGGCGGCCTCCGAGCGACCCAGAACATCCGGCGCGAGCGCGGCCGCCTCATCAGGCAAATCGGGCGCGCGATCGGCGGGCGCGTCGGCGTTGTGCAGGTGAAGCGTCTGCGTCGGGAAGGCGAACTCGACCCCGAGCCGATGCGCCAGCCGGATGATGTCCAGAAACAGCCGATGCCGCTCGCGCAGCTCGGTCCCCCAATCGGGCGCTTCGTGAAAACAATAAAGCAGCACGTTCAGCGAACTCGGTCCGAACTCGTTGAAATAGACATGGTAGTAGTCCTTTCGCGTGAACGGATGCCGCCGGATCAGCTCCCGCACCCCCTCGCAAAACGCCTCGATCTTCTCCGGCGGCGTGTCGTAGGTCAGCCCCAGTTGACAACGAATCCGCCGGTACCGGCGACGCCCGAGGTTGTCGACGACCGCGTCGATCAGCTTGCCGTTGGGAACATTGATCTGTGAGTTGTAGAACGTCCGCACGCGCGTGGAACGGAAGCCGACGGCCTCGACCGTGCCCTCCACGTCGCCGATCTTCACCCAATCGCCGATCTCGAAGGGCCGATCGACCATGACGGTGATCGAACCGAACAGGTTCTTGATGACCTCCTGCGCGGCGAGCGCGAGGGCCAGGCCGCCGATACCGAGACCGCCGAGAATGGTCTTGTATTCCTCGGGATAAAGACGGCTGGCGACATAGACGACGCCGCCCACCGAGACAAGCACCTTCAGCAGCTTCCGCATGAAGGGTACGACCAACGCATCGAGCTTTGAGGCCCGGCGCGACATGACGGCCGTCAGGTACCCCGAGACCAGGTCGATGACGCGATACGCGGCCCAGACACTCGCCACCACCACGACGACGCGGGCGCCGTTCGTGAGGATGTTGCCCAGGGTCTTCGGCAGCCAGAGCCACTGAAAGAACTCGAGCCACATCGCGCCGAGGATGACCAGGCCGATCGGGCGCAGGGCGCTCGACTCGAGCGACGTATCGATCCGGGCCTTGAGCCGTTTGACGATCCGCGCCGAAATGCGGCGCAGGACGATCCGCGCCAGTCGGTCGCCCAGCACCCCCGCCAACAGGACCAGCAGGAGGCCGAGCCATTGCCAGAGTTCGAGACCCCACACGCTCCGCAGCGCCGGCTTGGGCACCTTGAGAAAAAGCCAGAGCTCGGGCATCGTGCGGAAGGAGAGCTCCGGCGCGTTCGGCACCTTCGGCGCGGATTCGGCGACGGCCCGGCACATGTCGCGGAGATGATCCAGCGTCCGCGTCGAGAACAGCCAGCGGCCGTCCTCCACGCGCTCGAACTCGATGTTCCAGCCCTCCGCCACCGTGCGATAGAGATAGGGCGATCGCGTGTTCGGGTCGTCCGGCAGATCGAGGTACTGCACGTAGACCGTCCGATCGAGAACGAACTTGAGCGCCGTGGCGAGCAGCTTGGCCCGGCGGTCGTTCTCGCGAACGGCCCAACTCTTGAGATTCAAACAGCTCGCGGCGAATGCCTCGTTGTAGGTGTTCTTGCCCGCCTGCAAGGCTTCGAGAAACGTCTGCATGGTCGTCCGCGGCGAGGCGTAGTCCCGCCACACACGCGGCGCGGCCTTGTCAACCGGCGTCGGCTCGGTCGGCGCAGCGGGCTTCACCTCGACCGGCTTCGGCTCAGCGCGCGCGGGCGTCGGGTGCGCCACCAGCAGCGGAATCCCGAGCACCGTTTCCTTGTCAAACTGCCAGAGTCCGTCCGACTCGATCTGCTTCACCAGCCGGATGCGGCAGACCTTCTTCGGCTTGTCCGACGCGGTGGGTTCCTCGTCGGACTTCGCCGCACCACCCTGAGGGGCCTCCGTTTCGAGCATCTCATACAAACAGTGCTCGGTGGCGCTCTTGTGGAGCTTGAGCCGTTCGAAGGCTTCCTGCGTCGCGATCTTGTTCTCGTCCATGAACTGGGCGAGCCGCTGCGCCAGCGTCGCGACGTTGGCCTTCGCCTCGTCGTCCAGGAGGCTCTGATCCAGGTAAGCCACCATCCGGCCGATCGATTCGGCATCGCCCTTGTGATAAAGCTGCATGAAATCGTTCAACGCGAGGTGCGCGCTGGATCGCGCGGCCGGCTGCGTCGTCGGCCGGGTGGACGTGTCATGCGCCGCCTTGTCC
>JBHHUY010000010.1:0-26646 GCA_046753965.1 Phycisphaerae bacterium | reverse complement strand
CGCGAAGACTATGCCCGGGGAGGCTACAAGATGCTCTCGGCGGTCGACGCAACCGGCCGGGCGATCGGCAGGCAGGCCTTCTGGTTCTCGCTACTGCTGCTGGCGGCGTCCCTGGTGCCGACGGTCATCGGCGCGGCAGGTGTCGCGCATCTCATCGGCGCCCTCGTGCTCGGTTTGGGGATGCTTGCGCTCTGTGGGCGATTCGCCGCGGCGCGGTCTCGCGCAAACGCGCGGACGGTGCTGCTCGCCTCGATCGTTTACCTGCCGCTTCTGATGACGCTCATGTTGCTGGAAGGAGTGGCGGGCTGACACCTGGCTCAAGAGGCCGGTTGGTGTCGCAGGCCCCTTCCCGCGCGCGAGGCAGGACCGTTACCGTGAAGAACATCGTCTCTGTCAATGACATCTGCCATCGGTATGGCGACCACATCGCCTTGGACGGCGTGAGATTCCAGGTCCGATCCGGCGAATGCTTCGGCCTGCTCGGCCCCAACGGCAGCGGCAAGACGACCCTGTTCCGAATCCTGACCACGCTGCTGACACCTTCGGGCGGTACCGCGGAAGTCTGCGGAGCGGATGTTGTTCGCGACCGTGCTGCCGTTCGCACACACATCGGCATCGTGTTCCAATCACCCAGCCTCGACATCCACCTCACCGCTTGGGAAAACCTCTTGCACGGCGGACATCTCTATGGGTTGTCCGGCGCGGCGCTGAAAGAGCGCATCAACCGGGCGTTGGGGCTGCTGAATGTCGGCGACCGCGCCGGTAGTCTCGTGAAGACGCTCTCCGGCGGCCTGCGCCGCCGCGTCGAACTCGCGAAGTGTCTTCTCCACGACCCCGCGCTGTTGATTCTCGACGAACCGAGCACGGGTCTGGATCCTCTCGCCCGGCGCGAACTCTGGCAATACCTCCAACAGCTTCGCGAGGAGCGCGGCCTCTCGATTCTGCTCACCACCCACTTTCTCGACGAGGCCGAGCGCTGCGACCGACTCGCAGTCTTCGACCGCGGTCGCCGCGTCGCATGCGACACGCCCGCCGCCCTGAAACGTCGCGTCGGCGGGGAATGCATTACGATCGACTGTGAGGATCCGCCCGATCTCTGCCGACGCATCGCCACGGAGATCGGCGGGAACCCCACGGTGCTCAACGGCGCGCTGCGGATCGAGACCGAGCACGGTCTGCGGTTCGCGACGGAAGTGATGACTCGTTTCGGCGGCGAAGTCAAAACCGTCACGATGGGTAAACCGACGCTGGAAGATGTGTTCGTTCACGAAACCGGACATCGTTTTGACGACGCCGAGCCGGAGATCGAGACCTGATCCGATGAACGCCGACGCGCCCCTCCGAGCACCGCGAGAAGCGGGATTCCTGTGGCCCTGCTGGACCCTGGTTCGACGGGAGATCACCCGGTTTCTCCGGCAGCGCAGCCGAATCGTCGGCGCCTTCGGTACGCCGCTGGTGTTCTGGCTGCTCTTCGGCGGCGGGATCGGCGACTCCTTCATTCACACCGGCACAGACACCAGGATCAGCTACCTCGAGTACTCTTACCCCGGCGCGGTCGTTGCCATTCTGCTCTTCACCTCGGTCTTCTCGATGATCTCCATTATCGACGACCGTCGCGACGGCTTCATGCAGGGCGTCCTGGCGGCGCCGGTGTCGCGCCACGCGATTGTGCTCGGCAAGGTGTTCGGTGCGACGGTCCTCGCCGTCGGACAGGCGGCGATCTTCCTCGCCCTGGCGCCCGTGGCGGGCATTCCTCTCACGGCCGCGGCGGTGGCAGCGGCCATCGGCGCCATGATCCTCGTGTCGATTGCGGTCACCGGGCTCGGCTTCTGGATGGCCTGGAAGCTCGACTCCAGCCAGGGCTTCCACGCCCTGATGAATCTCGTCCTCATGCCGATGCTCGCCCTGTCGGGCGCGTTTTTTCCCGCCGCCGGCGCGGCGAGCGTTCTCCAGTGGATCATGCGGATCAACCCGATGACCTACGCGGTCGCCCTGCTCAGGCGCGCCATGTACGCCGGCGCGGGGGCCGACCGCGCGGGAGACCCGGTCGGCCTGTGGATCGCGCTCGTTGTTTCGCTTGTATTCGCCGCCGTCACCCTCGGCCTGTCGATCCGCGCCGCGACGAAGGAATCGGCAAAGGCCGTGCAGTAAGCCGGCGGCGGACTACAATGCACCGTGCCGAGCTTTCCGGCTTGGCGGTCGAGTGAAACCGAAAGGGCGGTCGTGCCCGAAGTCGCACCATCAGAATCCCGACCGGCATCGAGACCTTCCTGGCGTCCGCCCGAGCCGCGCGCGGGTACGGGCTTCTGGGCGTTGATGCTCCTCTCGCTCGCGGTCGTGGGCGGTGTGGCCTATCTCCAATACCGCCGCGTGGACGACGCGCGCACGCCCCGGAGCCCGGCCGCGCCGGTCACCGGCCTGCCGGTCCTCAATGCGTTGCCCGACTTTTCGCTCACCGAGCGCAGCGGCCGAACGATCAGGCTCAGTGATTTGAAAGGCACCGTCTGGGTCGCGGATTTCATCTTCACGACCTGCGGTGGCCCGTGCCCGATCATGACCAACCGGATGCGCGACCTTCAGGAGACGTTCCGCCGGCTCAAGCTGCGCGGGGTACGGACCGTGTCCTTCACCGTGGACCCGGAGACCGATACGCCGGAGATTCTGCGGGAGTACGCGACCCTCAAGCAGGCCGACCCGTTTGACTGGTACTTCCTCACCGGCAGCGAGCGCGAGATTCACGACCTCTCGATCAAAGGGTTCCTGTTGACCGCCGCCGAGGGCGACGGATCCCATGCCGTCGAACACTCGCCGCGCTTCGCGCTGGTCGATCGGCAAGGCCGGCTCCGTGCGACTTATGAGGTTGTCAGCGACGAGGAAGTGTTCGGGCTGCCCAGGGCGGAAGTCATCGACAAGCCCATGTCTGAACAAACGAAACGCAAGCTGATCGCCGATATCCGATCACTCCTGAACGAGCACAACCGGTGAGCGTCGAAGATCTGCCGCACCTGAATGCGGCGCTGAACACCCTGAGCGCGGTCCTGCTGGTCACGGGCTTTATCCTCATTCGTCGGAAACGCGTTGGGGCTCACAAGGCATGTATGCTCGGCGCGGTCGCAGTCTCGGCCGCGTTTCTCGTCAGCTATCTCATCTATCACGCCCAGGTCGGCTCGGTGCGATTCACACATGGCGGGACCGTCCGGACGGTCTACCTTACCATTCTTCTCACACACACGGTGCTGGCCGCGGCCGTGCCGGTTCTCGTGGGAATCACCCTGACGCACGCCGTCCGGCGGCGATTCGAGCGGCATCGGCGCATTGCGGGCCGGACCCTGCCCATTTGGCTCTATGTCTCGATCACCGGCGTGATCGTCTATCTCATGCTGTATCAATGGGACATGAAGGTGGGATGAGCCGACCGCAAGAACCTCCCTTGCGGAGCAGGCGTCAAAGACGAAGGGAGACGAGCATTCCTTGTCGCGTCCGCCTCCCGTGTGGGTGGTCATGCGTTCTGCAGGCGGACAGCAAGAACAAGACGTCCCGGGTTGCGCGTAGATTCCTGAGGCAGCATTCACACATCGCCTGCCTTCGTTTCGAACGGTGACAACAGGCGAACCTCTGTCAGCATCCGGTTCGAATCGTGCTCGGGGTTTCGTTGTTGCCTATCGGCGGTTACGGAAGCATTAAACTGACAAACAGCGAGACGTCTTCTCCGTTGGAGTTGCCGTCTAGATTCAGATCGGAGCGAGCGATGTGTTGGGCGTCCAGATCCGTGCCGACGAGGACGCCGACGAAGAAGCCGAGATCGACGAAGTCAATATCGCCGTCGCCGTCCAGATCGCCGGGCACCTGGGGCGCGATGAGGACAAACTGATCGCCGGGAACCGTGGTCAGATCCGGCGCCACGCCCAGATTGGACTGTCCTCCGCCCAAGCCCGGAAGCCACTGGTTACTCACGTCACCGCTGGATCCCATGATAAAGGCGGAAACGCCGACCGTCGCACCCGGCCCTGCGGCGCCGATGTCCGCGTAAGGGATGAACATCTCAAAACCGTGGCGTGCCGTGGCCGCGCCGGAGGGGTCCGTGCCCGTAACGCCGAGGCTGTTGGTGTTGTTCATCGCGACCTGCATGCCGTTCGGATTGGTGCCGCCGGTCAACAGTCCGTCGCCGTCGTTGACCGTTCCTGTGCCGCGATAGGTCTTGGCGGCGGGGCTGCCGGTCGGCAGGACGTATTGATCGACCCAGATGCTGCCGCCGAACGTGTTGACGAAGATCATGTGATCGGGCGCGAATCCACCGTCCAGACGCAGGCCGGTCAGTTGGTCGGGACCGGCCGGCGGAGGGGCGAAGCCGTTGAAGTCCAGGACGTTCTGCCCGCCGGAGATCGTGTCAAACAAGAGGGCAAGCCCGGTGCCGTCGGTGGCGAGATTGCCCGTGATGCCGACGCGATAGCCATCGACCTCGAATCGGACGAACAACTGATCCAACTCGGAGATGTTGTCGCCCAGGCCGGTGGCATTGTCCTGGGTGGCGACGATTTCGGCGGCGGTGAAGCTGTCGGGAATGTCGATTCCGTCGATGGCGGTCGGATCGGGCGCAGGCGGCTGAAGGTTGACCGCCAGGACGTGGTAGCGATAAGCGCCCAGCGTGATCTGATAAGCGTTCCTGTTTGCGTTATTGAGGTCGGGCAGGAGCTGGCCGGTGATCACATCCTGCACGGTCGTGGAGCCGCCCGGAATCACCATCGCGGAGAGATCCAGGTCAAAGGTGGTCGGGCTGCCGCGCAGGTTGACGGCGACCATCAGTGATTCCGTGTTGTCCTGATAGCGCAGGAACGCCCAGACGCGCGTCGTGGTCGCCGTGATCGGAATGTAGGTACCGCGGCGCAGGGCGACATGCGCCTTGCGCGCCGCGATCAGCAGTTTGTACTCTTCCAGCAGTGAACCGGCCACGCCCGACTGCTCTTCCACCGACCGGCCGTCGTTGTTCGACGAGTAGGCATTGTTGAATGCCTGGCTGTTGAGCACCCAGTAGTTGCTCATCGGAGGACCGGCGACGGCGTTCCACTTGAACGGCTCGCGCATCGGAATGTCGTTGGCGTCGCTTCCGTAGTTCCCCTTGAAGCCGAGCATGCCGATTTCGTCGCCGGTGTAGATCATCGGCGGAAAGGGGGAGGTGAGCAGCACTGCGGCGGCCGCCTTGGCTTTCTCCAGACTGCCCCCGATGACCGAGGTCAGTCGATCGACATCGTGATCGCCGATGATGCCGAGAAAGTACTTGCCGCTCGGCAGCGACGCCAGCGTGGCAGCCGTCTGGCTGTACAGACTCCCGGCGTCCTCGTTGGACAGCGCGTCTCGGACGGCGAATTCCCACGGTTTGGTCATCGTTGCGTCGAAGGCGGGCAACAGGTTGGCCCCCGTGATGCCCCAATCGGCCTGCTCCGCGAAGATGAATACGTCGGGATAGACCGTGCGCAAGTTGTCCCGCCAGGTGATCCACCAGTCGAGGTTGTAGCCCCAGCCGTTCGGGCCACTTGGGTACTGCTCCCAGACATGATCGAGCCGATACCCGTCGATGCCGTCCGCCGGATCGCCGTCGCCGTTCGGATCCAGCCAGTGCTGGGCCCACGTCGTGACCAGGCCCGTGGGGTTGGGATGGTCGAGGTTCCAGTGAATGAACCCGACGGTGTCTCCGTTCCAGGTGGTGTAGACGCTGCCGAGGTAGTTCGTGTTGCCCGAGTTGGTGAACGCCAGCCAGTTGTCATACGGACTGGACGGATTCCCGAAGGCGTCCTGAAACCAGATCGCATCCTGGCTGATCCCATACACGACGAAGTCGATGAACACCTTGATTCCGCGCGCGTGTGCCTGCTGCACGAAGTTGAGAAACTGGGCCTCGGTGCCGAAGCGCGCGTTGATCTGATCACCGGGGCCGTGTTGATAGCCGTGGTAAGCAGGCGATGGAAAGATCGGGTTCATCCAGACGGCGGTGATACCCAGATTCTCCAGGTAGTCCAGCGACGCGGTCATGCCGTCGAAATCGCCGAAGCGGAAAGGGTCGTTGTCGGAATCTCGCCATGCGATCGGCATGAACTGGTAGAAGATGTCCTCCGAAACTTCCCGCCCGTTCAGTGGCGCGGCCGAAGCGTTCGGGACGATGCACCACCAGCACAACGCGGTGAGCAGGCATTCGCTCGTTCTTTTCAACACGCAATCTCCTCCGAAGGACTTCGCAGAGACTACGCGACGCCCTCGGCATCCCCAAGGCGCAGCGCCGCATGCCATCATGATAACACAAACACGGTCGGTATCTGAAGGGCGGGAGAGGACAGGGCAACCACGTCGTACTGCATCCCGGCACGCTCTTTGGGGCAGGTCAACAGTTGATGTTCTCCTACTCTTGCAGCACGCCGGGCGTGCTCAGTTTCCGGCGACGCCCGGCCGGAGGCGACTCCGGATCTGCACGATCGTGAACGCGATCGAGGCCGGCAATTGCATCCGCCATTGATAGACTTGGTTGGGGGCAAGGCCCTCGCTGTGGCAGTCGGCGGAAAGCTTGCCGTGGGAGAATCATGGAGCGCTAATCGGAGGTCGCGCCTTCAGCGATGCAGTAGAGGTGCGTCCGGCCGCGAAGATAGAGCGCGTGGTCGACAATCGCCGGGGAGGCCGCGAACTCGTCGTCGAGCGAGTTGACGGCCAGCAATTCGAACTCGGCGCCCCGCTTGATGACCGCCGTCTTGCCGTTTCGGCCGACGATGTAGACGCGATCCGCGGCGCCGACCGGTGATGCGTAGACGCCCTCCAACCCTTCCAGGCGCTTCTTCGAGTAGTGTTGTTTGCCGGTCTTGGCGTCGAAGCAGGACAGAATCGCGTTGTTGCGTTTCAGAAAGTAGAGCGTGTCGCGATAGAGCAAGGGTGAAGGAACATACGGTGTGCCGTTACCGTCGTACTTCCAGGCCACGGCGGACGAGTCCGTGATGTCCCCCCGCGCATCGACGTAGCGAATGGCCCGCAACGCGTTGCCGCGAAAGCCGCTCATGGCAAACACCAGGTCGTTCCCGGACACAGGAGATGGGATGACGTTCGGCGTCATCCCTCCACATACCCAACGCACTTCGCCGGTCTTCAGGTCGTAACTGCGAATGCGGCCTGAAGCGCTGGTGATGACCTGCGGCTCGCCGCGGACTTCAACGATCAGCGGTGTGGCCCAGGAGGTCTGTTCGTCGCGATCGATCTTCCAGCGCTGCCGGCCGGTCTTCTTGTCAAGCGCGACGATGAACGACTGCCCCTCGTGATCCCAGTTGACGACGACCGTGTCGCCGTAGAGCGCCGGCGAGCTGCCCTCACCAAAGCCCAGACGCGTCCGCATGTCGCCCAGGTCTTTCTCCCAGAGCACCTTGCCTTCCATGTCCAGACAATAGAGACCGCGAGAGCCGAAGTAGGCGATGAGGTACTTGCCGTCGGTGACGGGTGAGTTGGAGGCCTGGCTGGCGTCGCGGTGGCCGCCCTCGTGCGGAAGTTCTTCGCGAAGGGTCTTCTGCCAGACTGTTTTCCCCGTTTGGCGGTCGAGAGCGACCAGGATGAACTTGTAGATATGGGTTGGTTCGACACTGCCCATCCAGTTCCGTCGACCGCGCCTGCGGCGATTCGGCCGCTCCTCCGGTGCCTTGTCTGCCCTCGCCTTGGGCTCAACCGTCTTGGCTGTCTTCACGGCGGTCTGAACATAGACCCGATCGCCCCAGATAATGGGCGTCGCATGTCCTCGGCCGGGAATGGCAACTTTCCAGCGGATGTTCTTTGATTCGCTCCACTTGAGCGGAGGCTTCCCGTGCGGCGCGACGCCCGTTGCGGTCGGGCCGCGCCATTGCGGCCAATACTTCACGGCAGTGCCCGATGGAGCAGCGCCGAACGCAGACCCTGTGCAGAATTCAAGGCACGTGAGAGCGAGCAAGGTTGTTTTCATGGAAGAATCCCTCGCGGATGAAAGGAGACTGCCCGACCTGTCGCCGCGTTCGGCATCGGCCAGAAGATGATCCTACAGCGTAGTGGTGCCAGGGGCCAATGGACGGACGAACAAACTCAAGCCGGCCGGGCTCCTTGATCTGTTGTGGGATTCGCGATGGGATTCTCGATCCGGCTCGACGCGGTTCGCGGCCGTGTCGGGTCAACCCGCGCGCGCCAGCTCGAGCAATTCGGCGGCGATGGTTTCCGCGGCGTCGTGCCGTCCCATCGCACCGGCCACCTCACCCAGATGACGACGTCGGTCCTCGGATTTCATGAGATTGCCGAGAACCCCGCGCAGGCGTTCCGCGTTGATCTCCGGGTTGTTCGCGTCCTCGACGAGCACGGCGGCATGCGCGCCGACCAGGACTCGGGCGTTCGCGAGCTGGTGCTTCTTTCTGTCGAACGGATAAGGCATCAGGACGCTGGGCAGACCCATCGCCGTGATTTCCGCGAGCGTGCCCGCCCCCGCGCGACTCAGGATCAGATCGGCGGCGGCCATGCACCGCGGCATGTGCTCGGTGAACGCGAAGGTCCGCGCGCGGATGCCTTCTTGCGCGTACTTCTGACGACAGGTCTGCAGATCGGTTGTGCCGGTCAGATGGACGATCTGCCAGTCGGTGAGGGCTCGCCAGAGGTCAACAAGCTGGAGCATCGCGGCGTTGATGGACCAGGCGCCCTGGGAGGCTCCGGTGACAAGGAGCGTCTTGCGCCGGGGATCGAGCTTCAGGGCGTGAACAGCCTCGGCACGATCGGCGAAGGCGAAGTCGGCGCGGATGGGACAGCCGGTGCAGCGGACGCGTTCTGATCGACTGAATTGCTCGGCCGTTTCCCGCCACTGGACGAAGATGCGATCTGCCTTCGGGGCCAGACGCCTGTTGGCGAGGCCCGGAAGCGCATCCGGGTTGAACAATGCTGTGGGAACCCGCAGCTTCGCCGCGGCGACGAAGGGCGGCCCCGCGGCATAGCCGCCCAACCCCAGGACGACGGCGGGCCTGCGTTTCTTGAAACGCGCCCGCGCCGCCGTGACGGAGCAACGCCAGGCCCGGAGAAACCGGTAGAGTTCCAGCGGTTTCCGGGGAAACGGCAGGACGGGTTGTTCGACGAGTTCGATCCGGCGTGGCTCGGTCAGACGCCTGTCGATCGGGCGCGGCGTTCCGAAGACGGTGACATCATAGTCCGGCGCGCCAGCGCGGAGCGCATCCGCCACGGCCAGCCCCGGATAGAGATGTCCACCCGTTCCGCCGCCGGCGATGACGAACCAAGGTCTATCGGTGGGCATTCATCTTGCTCTGTTTGATTGCAAGAACGTGCCGCCGCGCGCCGCGCCGGTCAATGCGCCTCACTCGTGGTCGCGAGTGTACCGGCGAACGAAACCGGTGGGAGAACGGGGGCAACCACATCGCTCCGCGGTCGCCGGCTTCTTTCGGGAGATCGTCGCCGCGCCACGTTGACGAGAAGGCCGATGAGGATGCTGAAGAGGACGACGCCTGTTCCGCCGGCGGATACCAGTGGAAGGCCGATGCCTTTGGTCGGAACCGAAACCGTCACGACCGCGACATTCATGGCCGCCTGCAAGCCGATCATGAGCGTGACCCCCAGGGCGAGGAGGCGCCCGAACTCGTTCGGGGCCCGCTGCATCGCGCGTCTGCCTTGCCAGAGCAGGACGCCGAACAACGCGATCACGGCGATGCCGCCGACGATTCCCAATTCCTCGCAAATCACGGCGAAGATAAAGTCCGTCCGCCCCTCGGGCAAATAGCCGTACTTCTGGATGCCGGCACCAAGACCTCTTCCCCACCAGCCGCCCGAGGCGATCGTCACGAGCGATTGGATCTGGTGGTACCCCGCGCCCTGCGGGTCGGCCTCCGGATGAAGAAACGACGTCAACCGCGCGAGGCGATAAGGTTTCATTGCGATCAGGGTGACGACGCCTCCCACGGCGGGCAGACTGAGGAGCAGCAGGTGCCACGGCCTCGCGCCGCCTGCCAACAGGATCGAAACCCCGACGACAGCCAATAAGGCCGCCGTACCGAAGTCCTCGACTCCGACCAAGCCGACGATGGTACCGATCACGGCGACGGCCGGCAGAAACCCGAGCCAGAAACTGCGAATCCTATCGCCGATGCGCGAGCAAAACGCGGCCAGGAACAGCACGAGCGCCAGCTTTGCGACTTCCGAGGGCTGAAACCCGAGCCCCAGGCCGGCCGGGCCGAGCGGCAGCCATCGCCGGGCCCCGTGACGGGATTCGCCGATGCCGGGAACGAGGATGAGCAGCAGGAGCAGGAGGACCGGCTGGAAGAACGATCGCCTGCGGATTCGCCACGAATCATAGGGACACAAGCCCACCATCAGCATGGTGGTGAGGGCCGCGAGGGTGAACCCGGCCTGGCGCACCGATGGGTTGCGAAGCGGATGCTCGGTCAGCGGCGGCGCAGACAGGCTCGCACCGGCGGAGAAGACCATGACGATGCCGAGGCCGAGCAGCGCGGATGCGGCGATGGTGATCGTTGTGCTGGTGGGCGACGGCTGGCTGTCGACGCGAAGCATTTCCTGCCTCCAGGGGGTCACCGAGCTGAACGATCGGCCGTCCGCCCCGTCTATCATCGGCGAACGCGGCTATCGGAGTTTTGTCGTCGCCAAGGCCACGACCGCGAAGAGGGCGGACAGCAGCCAGAATCGGATAACGACCTGATTCTCCTTCCATCCTTTGAGGTGAAAGTGGTGGTGGATCGGGGCGATGAGGAAGAGCCGTTTGCCGCCGCTGGCCTTGAAGTATCCGACCTGGAGCATCACTGAGAGCGCCTCGATGACGAATACGCCCCCGACGATCAGCAACATGAGTTCCTGGCGGATCACGATGGCGACGAACCCGATCAGGCCGCCGAGCGGAAGGGAGCCCGTGTCGCCCATGAAAACCTGGGCCGGGTTGGCGTTGTACCAGAGGAATCCCAGCGAAGCCCCCAGCATCGCGCCGCAGAGGACCGAAAGTTCGCCGGCCCTGGGGATGTGAGAATACTGGAGGTAGCGCGCCAGATCCTCGTTTCCCACGGCGAAAGAGAGCAACATGAACACGAGACAGCACATGGCGACGCAGCCGGCGGCCAGCCCGTCCATTCCGTCGGTGAGGTTCACGGCGTTGGAGGTGCCGGCGACGACAAGAATGGTGATGATGATGAAGGCGGGCACGGACAGGAGGATCGGATTTTGAAGGTCGCCCTTGACGAAGGGAATGCTGAGGATTCGGAAGAGCTCGATCTCCTGCCCTTGATAGGCCTGCTTCCCGACCTTGTAGATGAAAAAGCCGAGCATCACGCCCAGTCCCATCTGAAACAGCAGTTTCTGGTAGAACTTGAGTCCGTCTCGGTTACGGTTTTTGCCCTTGTCCATGAGCTTGAACCAGTCGTCGCAGAAGCCGACGGCGCCCAGCCAGGCCATGCAGGTCAGCGCGAGATGGATGTAGAAGACCGTGAGGTCCGCCAGGAGGAGCACGCCCGTCGCCACGCCGAACAGGATCAGCAACCCGCCCATGGTCGGGACGTTGGCCTTGTGGATCGTCAGTTCGTTGAGCTCGCGGTGATCGAAATCGGGGATGTCGCCGCATTTCATCCGGATCAGCCAGCGGATGACCGAAGGACCGAGCGTCCAGACGACCAGGAACGCCACCAGGATCGCGACCGTCGCGCGGAAGAGGGGGTTCTCATAGCCGTAGTGTCCCTTGATCAAGTGTTTGAGCAGGTGATAGATCACGCCTTGCAGGTCCTTCTAGCGTTCCCCCGTGGCGGCGCGGTCGAACGATCGCGGCTCAATCCACGATCGTGTAGTGCGCGCATTTCGCGATGGGTTCGACCAACTGTTCGAGCCTGACGGCCCTGGAGGCCTTCAAGAGCACGACATCACCCGGCTCCAGCAGATCGGGCAGTTTGTTCTTGAGTGCCGCGACCGACGGATAGGCGTAGATGCGCTTGGAGGTTCCGGCCGTGACGGTCGCGCCGTCGGCGATGACGCGGGCATGGTCTCCGACGGCCACGATGACCTGGGCCGATGACCGACCCGCCTCGCGCCCGACGGCGCCGTGACATCGCGCCGCCGCCGTTCCCAGCTCGCGCATGTCTCCGAGGATGAAGACGCGGCGCCGGGCTTCCGTCGTGGCGTCCATGGCCTCGAAGGCGGCGCGCATGCTGCCGGGATTGGCGTTGTAGGCGTCATTGATCACCGTGATAGAGCCGAGCTTCCGCCGCTCCAGTCGCATCGGCGGCGCGTGGCACTTGGACAGGGCCGCCGCGATCCGGTCATGCGGCAGCCGGAAACGCGTTCCAATTGCAATCGCGGCCAGGGCGTTTCGTACGTTGTGCCTGCCGAACAATGGAATGGTGTAGTCGAATCGGCCGTTCACGCGAAAGCGCTGTCCCCGCTGATTCTGTTTGATGTTTTCGGCTCGCAGGTCGGCGCCCGCGTCGCAGCCGTAAGTCAGCATCACACAGGAGCGGTCGGTTCGGCGGGGGGCGTAGGGCGCGGCCTGGTCGCTCACGGCGACAAACGCGCGGCTCCGCATCAGCGAGAGGAACGAAAACTCCTCTCGCGCGACGGCCTCCAGGTTTTCGAAGAAGGCCAGGTGTTCCTCGCCGATGCTCGTGACGACAGCCAGATCCGGACTGGCGATGCGGGCCAGGGTGGCCACCTCTCCCGGATGATTGGTTCCGATCTCGACCACGAGGAACTCGTCGGCCGGCTCGGCCGCGAGCAACGTCAACGGGACGCCGATTGCGTTGTTGAAACTCGCTTCGGCCACCCGTCCGGGCAGTGTCGAGCCGAGCACGGCGCCGATCAGATCCTTGACCGTCGTCTTGCCGTTGCTCCCCAAGACCGCGATGACCTGCGCGGCGAACTGTCGCCGGTACCAGCCGGCCAGTCGGCCGAGGGCCAGAACCGTGTCAGGGACCTCGACCAATCGGCCGGAGGTGCGATACTTCCGATCGACTTTGGAGACGTCATCGACCACGGCCGCGGCGGCGCCCTGTTCCAGGACGGTTTCCACAAACACGTGGCCGTCGAATCGTTCGCCCTTGATGGCGAAGAACAGCGCGCCTTCTCGAAACGCGCGCGAGTCCGTTGAGACACTGGTGATCCGGGGCGTCGTGATCTCGCCGTAGACTCGCCCGCCCATGGCCGAAGCCATCTCTTGTAGTGTAAGGGCCCGCATGCTATCTCTGCCCGACCGCTTCCGACGCAGTCTCCAAGTCGTCGAAGTGAATCCGCGTTTCGCCAAGAATCTGGTACGTCTCGTGTCCCTTGCCGGCGATCAGAAGCGTATCACCCGGCGCGAGATGTTCAACAGCACGGCGGATGGCCTCACGCCGATCAGGCACCGTCTCACCGCGCCGGCGCTGCGACGCGGTCAAGCCCCGCTCGATCTCGGCGATGATGGCCAACGGGTCTTCCGTCCGTGGATTGTCGCTCGTGACGACAAACGCGTCAGCGCCTTCCGCCACCGCCTGCGCCATGAGCGGGCGTTTCGATCGGTCGCGATCACCGCCGCATCCGAACACGCACCACAACTTGCCGGGTGTGAGTGGTCGCAAGGCCCGAAGCACATTTCTCAGTGCGTCGTCGGTGTGGGCGTAATCGACGAAGACATCAAAGCCCAGTGCGTGTGTTTCCACCGGCTGGAGCCGGCCCGGCACATGCCGCAGATCGGCCAAGCCTGCTCGGACGGCGTCGAGCTCGAGCCCGATGGCAATCGCCGCCGCCGCCGCCGCCAGGGCATTTGACAGGTTGTGTCGGCCGACCAGGGCGGTTCGCACTTCGGTCGCTCGGCCGCCATGCTCGATCAGGAGTTGTCCCCCGGCTTTGGTTTCCGAGAGTACCCGGCCGCGAACCTCTGCGGGTTCACGCAGCCCGTATCGGAGGGTCGGCGCCTGACATCGCTCCAGGATGCGGCCGCTCGCCGGGTCATCGGCGTTAACGACGGCAACGGCGTCTCTTGGCAGGTCGTCGAACAGGCGGCGTTTGGCTCGCAGGTAGGCCTCGGCGGTGGCGTGGTAATCCATGTGGTCCTGCGTCAGGTTCGTCAACACGGCGGCCGAAAAGACGATGCCGGCGGTGCGGCGCTGGTCGAGGCTGTGCGACGACACCTCCAGAACGGCGTGCGACGCGCCGGCCTCGTGGGCTTCGACCAGGTGGCGGACCAGGGTGATCGGATCGGGCGTCGTCAGTGTGGCGGGCAGCTTTCGGCGGATGAGATCGTATTCGATCGTGCCCAGCAGCGCCGCCCGCCGATCGGCCCGGCAGAGGATCGCACGGAGCATGTAAGCGACCGTGCTCTTGCCGTTCGTGCCGGTGATGCCCACCGTGGCCATTTCGCCGCCGGCCTGAATCCGGTCGAGCCCGAAGAAGGTCGCCGCCAACGGGGAGACGGCGGCTCTCGCGTTGGCGACCCTGATGATGGGAACCCCGACGGGCAGAGCGAGCGGTCGGTCCGCGACGACAGCCGCGGCGCCGCGCCGAATCGCGTCAGCGGCGAAGCCCGCGCCGTCCGCGTGGGTGCCCGGTACCGCGACGAAGAGGGCTCCGGGGCGGGCCTCACGCGAGTCACAACAGATGTTGGTGATCTGGACCGGCGCGTCACCCGTCGGTGGGAGTTTGGCCCCCAATGCCCGGCGCACCAGATCCGGTAAACGGACTGCGGTTCGGATCGTCGTGTCAGCGGTCCCTGCCGGAGTGCTCCTGTCCATGGCGGCGGCATTGTAACGCCGATCGGCGATCCGGTCCGCCGAACGTCTCAAGCGCTGTCTCTTGCCTCGCTGTGCGGAGCGCCGAGTTCCTAGTCCTCGGCGGCGTCGCCCGCCGACGCCGTCCATTCGCGGGGCGCCATGCGGTCCGGGGGAACCTGGAGGTAGGCCAGACTTTCGCCCAGGATTTCCCGCACAACCGGCGCCGCCACGGTCGCACCGTAGTAGCCGACCGATTTGTCCGGTCTGCGAACGGCAACGAACGCGACCAGTCTGGGCGCGTGCGCGGGTGCGCCGCCGACAAACGAACTGACATAGGCGTTCGGCTCGTAGCCGCCGCCCCCTTTGCGGGCGATCTGGGCCGTCCCGGTCTTGCCGAACACCTGGTAGTCGGCCAGCTTCGCCGAGCCGCTGTGGGATTGATTCACCACTTCGCAAAGAATCCTGTCCTTCATCTCGTTGACAAGATCGGCCGGCAGGGCCTGTCCGGCTGCCGGCGGCGGCGTCAGGTCGCTGACCACACGGCCCTCGGCATCCATCACGGCGCGGATCACGTAGGGCCGAACGAGTCTTCCGCCGTTGGCGAAGACGCAGAACGCCCTGGTCAGTTGCAGCGGCGTGACGGCGATCTCCTGTCCCATCGGAATACTGGTGGTCGAGAAGTCGTTCCAGCGCGGCAGCGGCCGGAGGATGCCCGGATCTTCGGCCTCCAGGTCGATCCCCGTCTTCTCGCCGAATCCGAACGCCTTGACATATTTGTAGATCAGCGCGTTGCCCAGCCGCTTGCCGAGCTTGCCCATCCCGATGTTGCTGGAGCGAATGATGATCTCTTCAAACGTCAGGAAATCATACGGATGGTGGTCTCGCAGGGTTCGTGATCCGTCGCGCCAGACGCCGCGTTCGCAATCGAACACCTCTCCGTAGCGCACGACGCCTTCGGCAAGCGCCCCGGCCGCGATGAACGGTTTGAAAGTGCTGCCCGGCTCGAAAGGATCGGTGATCGTTCGGTTGCGATATCGCTCGCTGCTGGAATCCGTGTAGTCGTTTGGATCGAAGCCGGGGACATTGGCCATGGCGAGGACGGCACCGGTGACCGGGTCCATCACGACGGCGACGCCGCCGGCGGCCCGGAAACGTGCCACAGCGGCGGAGAGTGAGCGTTCGACCGTCGCCTGGATTTCGGCATCGATCGTCAGGACGACGTGGAACCCATCGCGAGCGGGGCGATAGCCTCGATCGGCGAGCCAGAAGGCTTTGCGGCCCGCATCGCGGATGATCGTCTTGACGCCGTTCTCTCCGCGGAGCCAGGCATCGCACTGGTGCTCAAGCCCGCTGATGCCGCGCCCGTCCGGCGCGACAAAGCCGATCAGGGCCGCGGCCAGGGTGTGCATCGGGTAGGTTCGATAGGGTTCGCTGAAGACGCCGAGGCCGTAGATCCCCTCCGCGCTGATCCGACGCGCCTGTTCCTCGGTGACCCCGCGCCGAATGACGAAGAAGCGACGGTCCCCTGCGGCGAGCAGGTCGGGTGCGATCTCCCCGAAATCCAGATCGAGGACGCGGGCGACCGTCTCGGCCGCATGTCGCTTGTCGGGCAGGACCTGCGGATCGGCAAAGACGCTCTTCCGCAGCATCGTCCCCGAGAGGATCCGGCCGACGCGATCCACGATCAGACCTCGCCGCGCCTTGATCGGCACATCCGAGCGGTGCTGCTTCTGAGCGCGGGACAGCAACACGGGGCGGTTGTAAGTGTTGATGTAGACGAGCCGCCCGACGAGGAGCAGCAGGACCGCGAGAACGGTCCCGATCAGCCAATGCCCGGTGAGTTGTGAGAAGCGCGACCGCAAGGCATCCATTCCTTCGTTCGCCGTCCAAGGCAGCGGGGTGCCTCTAGGAACCGCTCCGACGCCGATCGGAACTCGGAGGCACGCCCGGCGAAACGACGTTCGAGCCCAGCTCTGCGGCCCGCCGGCGAATCGCCTCGGGGCCCCGTAGCTTCGCCAGTTCGAGTTCCTTCGTCCAAAGCGTCTGTTCGAGGGTGATCTTCCGGCGGTGGAGGGTTTGGATGCGATTCGCCGTTCTTGCCGATTCTTGGCGAATCGCCACAATCGCCACACCGATAATCACCAGCATGAACAGAACCAGGAGCGCGCGCGGCACGGTCATGGCCGTCTCCTACGGCCCGATCGCCGACGGAACCAGGCCGGACAACGCGGCATCCGATCCCGCCCGCGTCACCGTGCGGACCGGCAGGCGGATCTTCATCCCCGGCTTGATCCGATGCTTGTTGCGGATGATGTCCTGGTTCATCCGGTAGATTTCGAGGAAGCGCTTCTCATCTCCCAATTCGCGTTTCGCGATCCGGCTGAGTGTGTCTTTCTCTCTGACCTGATACCACCTGAACGCCCGCGAAGCCGGGTGTGCCTGCTCCGCCCGTTTGGCAGACGCGATCGGCGGGGCGGTGGGTGCCGCCTGCGCGTCAAGCGGCACCGGAATCCGGACGGACATCTCGCGGTGCGTTGATCGCGAACGCGGAAGCTCCGAAGGCGCGAAATGGGTCACCGGCTGAAAAGCGATCCCCTGGAGTTCATCCAGTTGTGGGATATTCAGTTCCTGCCCCACGCGAATCGTCCCGATCGACTTAAGGCGGTCGCGATTGGCGTTGAAGATCGCAGCAACCCGTGCCGGCGTGGACCGGCCGTAGTACCGGGCGGCGATCTTGCTCAGGCTCTCGCGGGGCCGGACGGTGTGAATTGCGATGGTTTTCATGGACTTCGGCGGCGCGGCTTGAGGGGCCTTGGCGGGGGGCGCCTCGAGCATGCTCGCCTGGGTCATGTCAGGCGTGATCGGCTCGGCCATGCCGGTGTCGTCCACGGCGGCATCAGAGGACGCCGAACCGGCTCCCTCCAGCGCCGAAGTCAGCGCCTGCGTCAAGGACATCGATCCGCCCGCCTCGGTGCCGGGCTGATTGACGGCCACCTCGGTCTCGATCATCGGCATGTTAAGCCGGTTTCGGACCGCCTCGGGCAACGGCATGATGGCCTCGTCCTCGGCCGGGATGGGCTTCCCGACCGGCTCCTCCAACATCGTCGGGACGTCGGCGTCGTGTCGGGCCATCTGGGTTGGCTGGGGAGCGGCCGGCTTGACCGGCAGGCGACCCGCGCGAGAGAGCGGTTCCTGGTTGTTTGATAGGGGCCCTCCGGTCGATCGATTGGCATCCACCACCGTCAAGCCGGAAGGGGGCTGGGTTCCGCGAGTATCGCCTTTTTCGGAGAGGATGATGGCGAAGAGGATGATGAACGCGAGGCCCACCAACAGACCGATTTTGGTTTCCCTGGTCACTGAAGCACCTCCCTGTGCCGGGTTGTGATTTTAGCCGGTCCTTCCAGAAACGCAAGACGACCGGACGCCGCCGATCCCTGTCGCCGGGGCCGGAAGCCGACCGCGCGCGACGGTTTCATCTCGTCGCCCGGCGCTCGGCGATCCTCAGTTTCGCCGATCGGCTGCGCGGATTGGCCGCCCGTTCCGCGTCATTCGCAACCATAGGTTTTTTCGTCAGAATCCGGTAGATCCCTTCACGAGATCGGGCCCGAAAGTCATCTTTTACGATTCGGTCCTCGACGCTGTGGAAGCTGATGACCGCGATTCGGCCGCCTTCGGCGAGGATTGCCGGGGCGATCCGGAGCAGTTCCCGCAGCGCGGCCGGTTCCTGATTGATCGACATTCGCAGGGCCATGAACGTCCGGGTCGCGGGGTGGATTCGCCGCCGATGGGAGTCCGGGTGTTCTCCGACGGCCGACGCCACGATTCGCGCGAGCTGCACGGTGCTGCTGATCCGGCCCTGCCGCCGGACTTGACAAATCCGTTTGGCGATTCTGCGGCTGTGCCGTTCCTGGCTCTGAAAGTAGAGCAGATCGGACAGCTCGCCCTCGGAGAGCCCGTTGACCAGATCGGCGGCGGTCGTCTTGAGCCGCCGATCCAGCCGCATGTCGAGCGGCCCGTCGATGTCGAAGCTGAGGCCGCGACGGGCGTCGCTGATCTGGTTGCTGCTGACCCCGAGGTCCGCCAGAATCCCGGCTACGGGGCCGTGGTCTCCTTCGGCGAGCACCTGTTCCAGCCCCGCGAAGCTCGCGTGGACGAGTTTGACCCGGTCCGCGTGGGCTTCCAGACGACGCGCGGCCGCAGCCAGATTCTCATCATCCACATCAAGGCCGATGATCCGCAGGTCCGGGCAGGCCTCCAGAAGCAGTTCGGCGTGGCCCCCCAGGCCGACCGTGCAATCCACCACAGTGCGCGACCCATCGGTCGAGAAGCAGGCGACCACCTGCTCGGGCAAGACGGGGGTATGAGCGGGACGCGGGTCGGCCACGGCGTGCCTTCCGTCACAGGTTGGACCGCAAGGCGGCCCGGATCGCCTCGCGGAGCCGCTCCAAGGCGGTCTTCGGATACAGCGCGAAGAACCATTCGCGAGATCGAGCGACTCGATCGTTCTCGAGTTTCGCCGCGGCCTCGCGGAGCCTCCGGGCCGCCGCTTCGACAACTCCCGGCGACGCCCTGAGCAACGCGGCGTTCGCGCGATGAATGCGCTCGAAGGCCGCTCGCCGCGCCGCGCGGTCTCTCGGCCTCTCGGCTCGCAGCCGGTCGGACGCCTCGATGGCCCGTCGGCGTTCGTGCAGGACAGCCTGAACCTCGGAAGCCGGTTCTCCATCGACGACGTATCGCTGCGGGTTATAGCGAAGATCGCGAGCCCCGTGACGGAGGTTCGCCAGGTCGGCCTCCGTGATGTCGTAGGACCGAAGCGCCAGCCGAAGGGTCGCCGAGACGCAGGCGTAGGCCGGCGGCTCGACGCCGAAGAACCGCCGGATGATGCCGTCGGTGATCTGGTCGTACTTCGCACCGCCGATGCCGTGGATGAAGAGGTCACAGGCAAGCAGCCGGGCGTACATGGTCTGCGCAAGGGCGCGAGGCCTGATTCGCCAGCCGCAGAGGGCTTGTGATAGGGCCGCGGCAGGGTCGCGCCGCAACGCCGCCGGAGAGACCGAACCCAACGCTCGCTGTCCCGCCCAGAGCCGGCGCTCCCCCGATTGGACGCCCGAAACGGCCAGACGCTCGCGTGGCCGGTCGGGATGCACCAACCAGAACGGCATTTCGAGCCGGTCCCCCAAGCGCTGAAGGTCGGGGATCGGGTGTTGTCGGCCGCGAATGCGCCGCCTTCGTCGATACTCGCCTAACGCTGTGTTGTAGGCGTTCGAGATGGCATCGGCCTCCAGGATGAGGTGGCCGGCGAAGGTGGCGGCGGCCGGAGCGCCGCTGCATCGGCCGGTGCCGAAGATCGTGCTGATTCGTTCAGGCGCAGGGGCGCGAGCGCCCATCGCGGCCTCGGCTGCCTCGATCCCGCGTGTCCAGCGTTCGACATATCGCATCGGCTGGTCGGAAGGCTCCTCGTCCGACGCATCTCCGAGGAAGGCCCCCATGAAGGCGCGGAAAGGCCGGTCCGGGGAACTTCTGAAGGCCTGAGGGAGGGCCGCGAACATCGCGGCATACTCGGTCTCGCCGTTGATGAACTCATACGAACGCCATTCCGCCCGCGGCGAGGCCGCCGCCGTCCGGACCTGGCAGTAAGGGGCGGCGCAATCCGGCCATCGCAGTGCGACTTGATGCGGGACGTCGCTGTCGACGACGAGGAAGCGGGCTTCGCCGCCGGTCGCGCCGGCGAGGATCACGGCGGCCACGTTCTTGGCCCACACACCGGGATGGAAGAACTCGGGCTGGTGGCCGGTCATGAAGACCAGCCGCGTCTCCGCCCGATTCGGCGAGAGGGCTTCGATGGGCCGGTCGAGGAGACGGAGGCCGCCTTTCCTCAGTTGTCGGCGGTTGGCTTCTGCCGCCTCCCGCAGGCCCGGAGTCCGCGGCCAGACGAGGAGTTCACCGTCGGCCGATGGTGCGACGAATGCGTCGATCTCGGACTCGGTTCTTGCGGTCATGGATGCTTGTCACCCCTGGTGGTCATCTGAACGAGGCTCGCTCCGCCCGGCCGTGGGAGCCCACGGAGTTGCCGCGACCGGCGGTTGGCGTAGTTCAATTCGAACAGGATCGGGATTCGCCGGCAAGGGATGCGGCTGCGTGCCGGTATCCGGTCTTTGTCAGTTCGGCGTCGAAGACCTCAAGGTAATGTGCCAGCCTGGAGTCCGGGTCGTCGAGCAAGCCGCCGAAGTGTCGCGTCGGATCGTTGTAGATAAGCTGGACCGGCAACTCACAGATACGCAGGCCGTGATGTGCCGCCTGCACCCAGAATTGGAGCGGGAAGGCATAGCCGGGGATGGAGAGTGAGAGCCGCTCAACCGCGGCGACCCGGTACGCCTTGAAGCCGCAGAAGGCATCGGTCAGGCGGAGGCCGAGCCGGCGGTTCAGCAACCGCGTGATCCGCCGGTTGATCTGCCGTCGATCGGGCGGCGGGGCCGTGTTGCCGGGCATGGCAGCCAGATAGCGCGAGCCGGAAACGACGTCGACATCATCCCGAGCCGCACGCTCGACGAACTCCGGGATGTGGGCGGGTTCGTGCTGATCGTCGCAGTCGATCGTGATGAGCCAGTCGTATCCCTCGCGCGCCGCATAGCGAAAAGCCTCGATCAGGCTCTGGCCATAGCCCCGGTTCTCCGGCTGGCGAATCACGGCGATGCCGGGCTCGCGGGCCAGGATGCCCGGCGTGCCATCGGTTGAGCCGTCGTCCACGACAAGGATGTCGTGCCCGACGCGCCGGATGCGAGCGAGAATGTTCGCCACGTATCGCTGCTCGTTGAAGACGGGAATCGCGATCAAGGCCTTCATGGTGGACGGTCCCCTGGACGGCTCATCGGCGGCGGGCTCGGCTAAGTGGGGGTTTCTGCGGCCTGCGGGATCATAAGATCGAAATCCGCAGAGTCAATTCCCGTCCCCTGAATCTCGTTGCTCCGATCGATCGATGTCGGTACCCTACCGCTGCGCATGAAGATAATCTGGAGTGGACTGGGCGCACGGGTCGGTGCAAGGCGCGTGCGTGTGGGATGAGGCGGTCGTCCTCCGGACCCGCCCCCGGAGACGGATGGCCCTCGCATGCTGAGTTCTCCGCCGAAGATACGACGGCGCAAGCGGTTCGGATTCGCCCTGGGCGCGACAGCCGTCGCGTTGGCAGTCGGGGTCCCATTGTGGCTCTATTACTTCACCACTCCCAGGCGGTTCGCCGCGGTGGAGCCGGGCCTGCTTTACCGATCCGCCCAGCCCAACAAGCACCAGATCGACCACCTGATCGGCAGAATCGGGTTGCGGAGCATTCTGATCGTCCGGAGCGGGGTCAGCAAACGCGTACCGGACGAGGCCGCCTATGCCCGGGAGCGAGGACTGGAGGTCTGGCGCATCCCCGTGGAGAGCCGAAAGCCCATCCCGGACAGCCAGGTCGAGGCCTTTTTCCGCTTCGTCGACGATCCAACGCATCAGCCGGTCCTCATTCACTGTTCCGCGGGGCGCCATCGGACCGGTTACCTCTGTGGTTTGTATCGTATCGAGCGGCAGGGTTGGACGGTTGAGCAGGCGGTCGCGGAGATGCTCGCATTCGATCCGGACATGGGAGATGATCGCCCTGAGTTGCGGCAACTCAGGGCCCATCGGCCGGGTCGGTGGTCGCGGCGCCCGATGAGCGGAACCGCGCCGGCCGAACGCAAGGGGAAGCAGGCTTCATGAACCCTCTGGAAGTGGGCGCTGTGCTCATGGCCGCCTCCTACCTTGATCTGGACGCGCTGATCGAGACGCTCACGGGCGGGCGCGTCGGTGTCGCCTGGGTGTTCTTCGGGCTGCTCGCCCAGATGATGATCGCCGGATGTCTGGTCGCTCATTGGCGTGCATCGCGGCGGTACGGGCGAATCGCCATCCCGTTGCCGACGCTCTACGTCGCCCTGCTCGCGACCGTCATGCTTCTCGTCTACGCTTCGATTCGACACGATCTGGTCTTCGTGATCGGCCAGCTTCTCGGCGTGGTGATCGTCCTGCGGATCCTCGATTTGCTGCGGGCGCTCGAAACCCAACGACAGGAACCTGATCGTTCACGTTTTCCCCAGGTCAAGCCCGATACGGCCGAGATCGACCTGAAGGCCGTGCAGAAGCCAAAGGATGGGGATTCGGCCTGATCCACGGAAAAGCGGGAAGGTCGAAGCGAACCGGGCCGTGACGCGTCAACCGGCCTTGCCGGTGATCAGGGCGTGGATGCCGGCGGCGGCGATCTTGCCGGCCTGGACGGCGTCGACTACCTCGGCGCCCTTGCTGACGCAGTCGCCGCCGCTGAAAAGCCTGGGTACGGACGTCGCCCCGGTTGCCTCGTCGATCACGACGCGCCCGCGCTCGATCTTCAGGCCCGGAATCGACTCAAGCAGATCGGCCCGCGGCACCTGCCCCAGCGCCTTGACGACCATGTCCGCGGGCAGCGTGAAGTTCGAGCCGGCGATGTGCTCCAGCTTCGCTGAGCGCCCCTCGCCCTGTGGGCGGGTTCGCACGAATTCGACACCGGTGACCGCGCCGTTCTCGCCACGAATACACACCGGCGCGGCGGAAAACTCCCAGACAATACCGTCGGCCAGCGTCAGATCGTATTCGTACCGGAAGGCCGGCATCTCGGCGTCCGTGCGGCGGTAGGCGATGGTGACCCGCTCGGCCCCGAGTCGGACGGCGGCCGTGGCCACGTCGACGGCCGTGTTTCCGCCTCCGATGACCAGGACATGTCGACCGCAGGTGCATTGCTCCAGCGGGAGCGTGTGGGTCTGCTCGATGAAGTCGAGGGCTTCCCAGATGCCCTTGAGATTCTCTCCCTCAATGCCCAGCGGAGCCGTTCTTCCGAGCCCGATACCGAGGAAGACGGCGTCGTATTTGTTCAGCAACTCGGCGATCTTCGCACCGTCGACCGGTGTTTGGAGACGAAGGTCGATGCCGCCCACGGCCTCCACGCGCGCCACCTCGGAGAGGGCGAATTCGGTGTCATACTTGTAGCGGGCGATGCCGTAGGTGTTGATTCCGCCGGGAAGCTCGCGGCCTTCGAAGACGGTCACCGCGTGTCCGCGTTTGCGCAGCTCGTGCGCGCAGGTGAGCCCCGCAGGCCCGGCGCCGACGATCGCCACGTGTTTCCCGGTGTCGTCGGCCGCGTCGAAGAAACGGATGTCGCGGTCCGTCGCCTCGTCGCAGGCATACCGCTGGAGCCGCCCGATCCGCACGGGCGCCTTGAGAAGCGTGTTGTCCACGCAGGCCCCTTCGCACAACACTTCCGTGGGGCACGCGCGAGCGCAAGACCCCCCGAAGATGTTCGCTTCCAGGATCGTTTCAGCCGCCCCGATCGGGTTTCGATGGAGAATCTGCCGGATGAACTTCGGGACGTCGATGTGCGTCGGGCAGGCCCGGGTGCACGGGGCGTCGTAGCAAAACAGGCAGCGGCTCGCCTCAGCGACGGCCTCGTCCCGTGTATAGCGCGGTTCGAGCTCGGCGAAGTTCGCCGCCAGGTCTTCGCCGTGGTTGCCGGATCTTGATGCGGTCATGGATGCGGATTATACCGGTGCCCTCGGCCGGGGGAAACACGGAGACCGACTCACCCATGCCGACGCGCGACATCTCCGACGTGTTGGTGCTCGGTGCGGGTCCGGCCGGTCTGGCCGCCGCGGCGTTCGCTCGTGCAAAGGCGCTCTCTGTAACGCTGGTGGACCGCGCGGACGCGGTGTCGTCGAGCCGGCGGCTCGAATGGATCCACCCACAAACGTACGACCGACTCAAGGCGATCGGCGTCCGACGCGCCGACGTTTCCGCCGGGCTTATCAACACGGTTCGGTTCGTCGAACTCGCGCAAGGCCGGTCGGGGACCATCCCCATCGATCCCCCGGTTGATCTCGTCGCGACGGATCTCCTCCTGGAGCGTCTCCGCGCGGCCGCGGAGTCGAGCGGCGCCGACCTCCGCTTCTCCACGGAAATCGCCCATGTCGGCCCGGAGGAGGAGGTCGTGGCGCTCACGTCCACGTCCGGCGCGACGTATCGCGGTCGCTTCTTGATCGCGGCCGACGGTCACGAAGCGTGGGCGGCGCGACAACTGGGCATCTGTGGGCGTGCCCGCTCCGACGGGGAAGCCTGCTGCCACGAGTACAGTTGGATGGGCCGCTCGACGAGGACCGCTCAGCCCCTCGTCTCCGGCGGCGAGCTCGTCCTGGTGCTGGCGCCCGCGCAGCCGCTCTCGTTCGGGTTTGTCTGGCGCGGCGCCGACCGCGTCGCGGCGGGGTGGGTCAGCGATCCGGCGGACATCGGGGGACAAGGGTCTTTCATCCGCTTCCTGATGCGGTGTGTTGACGGAGGCGTTCTGCCGGTCGATCTGCCGATTGATCCCCGTGAGGTTTTCGATCGACCGGTTCCCCGCGGAGTGGCTCTGGATCTGGAAACCCACGTCGGAAAGCGGAGTGTCGTGATCGGCGACGCGGGAGGATTCGTCGCGGCACTCAGCCAACAGGGCCTGCTTCCGGCCATCTGGTCGGCCTCGCTGGCGGTCGAGACGTGTGCGGAGGCGATGGAATCCTCTCAACCGCAGGACGCGCTGGCCGAGTTCGATCGCCGGTGGCGAGAGGAAATGGTCACATTCTTGCGTCTCCCGAACGTGGATTTGCGCTTCGTCCTGCCGCTCGTGTTTTCCAACTCGCGGATGGCGACCAAGATGGCCAGGGCCTTTCTCCTGGGCGAAAACTTCTGATTGATCGGCGAAAACGGCGCCAGCCGGGACCGGGTGGCTACGCCGCCATCCGGGGTGGATGGATGCATCCCCGGCGCCTGGCGCTTCTCCTCCACCATATCTAGTGGGTCTGCGAGGCGGGTTCGACCGGACGCCCTCCCTGTCGCGGGCGGCGGCAGCGTGGATGACAGCCTGTGAAGCCTTGAGTTTATTGGTTCCTGCCCGATAACAGCGCCGGTTTGTACACATCGTGAAAAAGATCACGTAACTCTCTGTCCATCAACATATAGTGTGTCGGCCGAAAAAAAGGGTGGAGCGTTTCAGTGTTGCCGGTCGATACCCCAGAGCATGGATGGGTGACGATCCATGGGCCCGCCGGAGAGAATCGCCGATGGCGACTTCCGCCCGGGCGCAAGGATTGCCCATTCTGGAGGACGTCGAGCGAAAGGCATCGGCGCGAACCGATGGGTCGCAGGCTCCGTATGAGCTAGGCAGGGCGGCTTCTTATTGGGCGGTCAGAAAGGTCAGACATGAACGATATTCACGCGATTGGCGGTTCGGCGACGACGGGCACTCCCCAGGCGTTTCGCACGCAAGCGGCGTCAGCGCCTGCGGCGGAGCGAGCGGCCGCTCCGGCCGACCGAGTCGAGATCTCCGATCTCGCCGCCCTGTTGGGTCGTCTGGCGGAACTGCCCGAAGCCAGAGCGCGCAAGATCGTGGAAATCCGAAACGCCATCGACAACGGCACGTACGAGTCCGAAGAGAAGCTGGCGGTGGCGACGGAGCGTCTGCTCGACGCGATCGAGCCCCGCTGAGAACTGACTCTTCGGGGAACACGGAACGCCTGCTTCCGTTGCGTTTTCGTTCGCCAAAACGGGCTGTGGCCTCGGCCGGCCCGTTTTGGCCGTTTTACGGGCCATCCATCCGAGCCTTGGCCTGACCGTCTGCACTGAGCGTACGTTCAGAGGGGCCTGTGGCACCGCCGTCCCGGCGGTGCCTGCACGGGCGTGACGCCCGTGCCACAGAGGTCTGCGGGCTTGCTCTTTGGCGCGCGAGCCCAGATCCCCTCGGGGTGCCGCTCGCCCTGCCGCCGCCGATTCGCAACGCCCGCACGGCAGGGCGGGACTGCTTCCCAGCGGTGCGTGTCGGGTTCATGACAGAATCGGCGGGCACGGAGAATACGCGTCGTCGGCCGCCCCC
>JBHHUY010000009.1:0-29205 GCA_046753965.1 Phycisphaerae bacterium | reverse complement strand
ACTTCGACGATTGCACAGGAATCAAGATCCGGCAACATAAGCGGACGTTGCTCTCAATGCGGCCAGTGTTTTCGGCGACCCGGCGTCAGCAAGGCCGGTTCTGATAACAACGCGGCCCTGCCGCAGGGCGATAAGAGTCAATTAGCGCCTTCAGTCGGCCGACATGAACTGGTAGAATCAAGCACGTGGAAACCGAGGTGACCATGTCCGCCCAAACCAGCACCATCGACCGGCGAAGAGAGGTCCGCCTGGAATCCGACGACGTCATCCGCTGGAAGCGACCGGGACAGGTCGAGGACAACAAGGCCTGGACGATCGACCGATCCCCATCCGGCTACGGCTTCATGGCCCGGGTGGAAACGGCGCCGAAGGTCGGCGACCGCCTGCACATCCGTCGCTATTCCGACGACCGCTGGGACAGCTTCGACGAATCGTTCCGCGTCGCGCGCACCGAAGCCGTGACCGAGGAACTGGTCCTGGTCGGCTGTGTGATTGACGAGTAGCGACCGCCCCCCCCCGCTTCAGCCGATGACCTCGGCGAAGACCTCTTCATTAAAACCGACGAGCAGCGTTTGGCCTATCCGGAGGGTCGGGGCCCGAAGGTTGCCCGTCGGCCCGAGCATCGCCTTGAGCAGATCGGCCTGGCCCGGCCCGTCTTTCTTCATATCGAAGCGCACGACCTTCCTGCCCCGGGCAACGATGATCCTCCGGGCGGCCCGCGCCAGTCTCAGCGCGTCGGCACGACCGAGCCGCGCCTTTCCCGTGTCGATGCACTCTTTGGGTTTGATGCCCATTCTCGCAAGGTACCCTTGCGACTTTGCGCACGAGCTTCACCCCTTGCGGTGATAGTACCAGTCGATCGTTTTGGCCACGGCATTGCCCTCCCGGATTCCGAATCGAAACTGCGGAACAATGTGACGCCGTCTACATGACGCATGTTGCGAATCCTCGCGAATCGCGAGGACAACCGCAAGGGATTGAGCAAGAACCGCATGATTGACTGTCCGGTTCAGCCGGCGGGCTTGCCGTTCGGCGGATCACACGTTCACCTTCTCGCCCCAGTCCCAACACCGGTGATTCGCGCCGGATTGACTATGACACGGAACGCCGATCGCCAACCGCCGGCGCTCGCGGCGAATCTTGCCTTGACATGCGAGCCGGTCGAGCGGACAATGCCCTCTCCGGGCCGACCTCTGCGACGAGCAACCTGCTCAAACAAAGAGGGACCACGCCATGACAACGAAGCACGGTTGCCGCACGCTCGATTCCCTTTTCGCATACCTGGACGGCTTGACCGAACGGGCGACTCTCGACGATCTCAAGGCACACCTGGCCGACCTCGACGTAACACTCGGAGACGCGACCGACTACGTCCGCTTTTCCGAGCAGCGCTACATGCGCAACCTCATGCGCCAGGGGCCGATGTACCACCTGCTCGTCCTTTGCTGGCGGAGCGGCCAGCGCAGCCCGATTCACAATCACGCAGGTTCGGCCTGCGGCGTCCGGGTCCTCAGCGGCACGGCGACCGAGACGGTCTTCGAGCGAACGCCGAGCGGCCTGCTGAAGGCCGCAGCCTCGCGCGACCTCGGCCCCGGCGGCGTCACGGCCAGCGAGGATGCCGACACCCACCAGGTCTCCAACCTTCAGGCCCCCGGCGTCGATCTCGTCACGCTCCACATCTACTCGCCGCCCCTGCTGCGGATGGACACGTTTTCGCTCCTCGACGGCACCGTCGGTGAGTTCCGGCCGATCATCACCGAACACATCCACGGCTGCGGCATCTGAGCACGCCGGCTGAGGAGCCTTTCTCGAAAACGAGAGACAGTCTCTCCAGAGCAGGACGGGGCGAGCAACTTTTCCGATTTGCCGGTTGCTTTAATCTGATCTCAGGACCTATAATTCCTTGGAGCGTGGGTCTTGCGGGTACAGGACAAGGCTGAGGCGATCCGCGTGGAACCCCGTCACCTTTCGACGGCGATCGGTCGTCAGCGTCCAGGTGCCCGCATCCAACCCAGCAACAAACGGAATGTGGGCACGGGCATGCCCGACAAGAGTCGGCCGCGATCCAACCCTCTCTCCGGCCCGAACGATCGCGGCCAATGGGCATGCCCGCCCCATGTTTGTCGGCGCCGGGCCGCGCTAAGAGTCGAAGCGTGTCGTTCTCGACGCGGCGTCCGTTCGGCCGCGCAGGCCATCGAGAAAACCAGGAGGCGCGTGATGGAAACGATCCTCAGTAGCGAAGAACGCAGGCAGCTCACCGCATGGACGCAGCGTGTGGGGCATCTGACCGCACATGAGCTGGAGGTCTGCGACGGCCTGTCGATCCGAGGGCTCGCACCGCCGCGCAAGACCGCCGCCGGGCTGTGGAGCTGCCCCTATTGCGGCTCATTTCGAGCGGACCACGTCGAGGACATCGCGGCACACGTCGGCGTGTGTCGCGACAATGCGTCGAGCTGATTCGACCGCCACTCGATGCGGGCCTCGGCCGCTTCGAGCCCGAACCGCTCGAGCCGCCGGGTGATTCGCCGTGAGAGGCCCCCGTCGTCAATCCCCCCCTTCTCGTGTAGAATACCGTTCGTTCCAAAACCGCAGCCGAGGCCGCGCCGAAACGGATGAGGGCGCCTCAGCAGCGTTTCCGAAGACCGGGATAGCCGCATGACCGAACAGGAAGCCAAACAGCCGGAGTCGTTTCAGGATCTGCCGATCGTCGACGAGATGCAGGACTCCTATCTGCGTTACGCGATGAGCGTCATCGTCTCCCGGGCCTTGCCCGACGTGCGCGACGGTCTGAAGCCGTCTCAGCGTCGGATTCTAACGGCGATGCACGACCTGAAGCTCGGCCCGCGGAGCGCCCATCGAAAGTGCGCCAAGATTTCCGGCGATACGTCGGGCAACTACCACCCCCACGGCGAGGCCGTCGTCTATCCGACCCTCGTTCGCATGGCGCAGCCGTTCAACATGCGATATCCCCTGATCGACGGGCAGGGGAACTTCGGTTCGATCGACGGGGATCCGCCGGCGGCCATGCGCTACACCGAAGCGCGAATGACCGCGATCACCACGGAGATGCTCGAGGACATCGACAAGAACACGGTCGGTTTCACTCCGAACTACGACGAGACCACGACCGAGCCGACCGTGCTACCGGCCAAATTCCCGAACCTGCTGGTCAACGGCGGCACGGGAATCGCCGTCGGCATGGCGACGAACCTGCCGCCCCATAACCTCGGCGAAATCTGCGACGCACTCGTCGCGATGATCGACAATCCCGACATCACCCTGCCCGAGTTGATGGAGCACGTCCCGGGGCCGGATTTTCCGACCGGCGCGATGATCTGCGGCCGGCAGGGCATCATCGACGCCTACACCCGCGGGCGCGGCACGCTCACCCTGCGGGCAAAGATGCACACCGAAGAGATCAAGGGCGGCCGCACGCGGATCGTCGTGGACGAGATCCCCTACAACATCCTCAAGAACACGATCACCGAAAAAATCGCCGCATGCGTCAAGGACGGCCGGCTCGGCGAGGTCAGCGACATCCGCGACGAGTCCGACCGCAAGCATCCCATCCGCCTCGCGATCGACCTGAAGTCGGGCGTCAACGAAGATGTCGCCCTGAACAAGCTCTACAGCCACACGCCGCTCCAAACGACATTCGCGATCATCAACATCGCCCTGGTCGGCAAGCAACCGAAGTCCATGGGTCTCAAGGAGTTGTTGCAACACTACCTCGACCACCGCCGCGAGGTCGTGACCCGTCGAACCCGGTACCTATTGCAAAAGGCCAGGCAGCGCGCCCACATCCTCGAGGGTCTGATTCTCGCCGTGGGCGACATTGATCGGATCATCGAGCTGATCAAGTCCTCTCCCGATCCTGCGACGGCCAAGACACGCCTGATGCAGCAAGCCTTGCGGCTGAAGGAATCGGCAACGCTGTTGAAGCTCTTGCCGGAGGTTTTCGTCGCACGCGCAAAGGGGGAGGACCAGTTTCTCACCGGGGTGCAGGCCGGCGCGATCCTGTCCATGCAGTTGCAACGCCTCACGGGTCTGGAGGTGGAGAAACTGGCCAAGGAATACGGTGGACTCGTCGCCGAGATCGAGGGCTATCAGACCATCCTCGGGGACCCGAATCTGTTGATGGACATTCTCCGGGAGGATGTTTTCGAGCTGAAGGCCAAGTACGCCGACGCCAGGCGAACCCAGATCACCGGGGAGGTCGGCGAGTTTCGGATAGAGGAACTGATCGAAGACGCGCCGATGCTGGTCACGATCTCGCACGAGGGTTACATCAAGCGCGTCTCGCCGGACATCTATCGCAAGCAGGGCCGCGGCGGTCGGGGCGTCCGCGGCAGCGATACGCGCGAGGGTGATTTCCTAGAAGATCTGTTCCACGCCGGCACGCATGATTACCTTCTGTTCTTCACGAATCGAGGCCGGGTCTACTGGCTCCGGGTTTATGACATTCCCGAGATGGCGCGCACCGCCCGCGGGCGATCGATCGCGAACCTTCTCAACATGCAGGAAAACGAGCACCACACGGCGGTCCTGCCGGTTTCGCGCTTCGAAGAGAAGTTCGTATTCTTTGCAACCGCCAGAGGCCGAGTGAAAAAAACCGCGCTCGCCGCCTTCTCAAGACCCCGACCGAGCGGCATCATCGCGATCGCCCTCGATCCCAGCGACACCCTCATCGGCGTCGCGCTCGCCGAAGACGAGGATGAGACCGTCCTCGGATCGCGCAACGGCCTGGCCATCCGCTTCAAGCAATCCGATGTGCGGGCGATGGGCCGCGGCGCCGCCGGCGTCAAGGGATTGACCCTCCGCCCGGGCGACGAAGTGGTCGACATGTCGATCATCCGCCCGGGCATGAGTCTGTTGACGATCTGCGAACACGGCTACGGGAAGCGAACGGACATCGAGGAGTATCGGCTGCAAAAACGCGGCGGAACCGGCGTCATCAACATCCGAACGACCGATCGCAACGGCAAGGTCGTCGCGCTGCGCGCGGTGCAGGACGAAGACGAACTCATGCTCATCACGGCCAAGGGGATCATGCTGCGAACCGGGGTCTCCGCCCTGCGGGAGATCGGTCGGGCCACGCAGGGGGTCAAGATCATCACCCCCGACGCCGGCGACAAGGTCGTCTCCGTCGCAAAGATCGCACGCGAAGAGCGCGACGCCGAAGACAACGCCGACGGCGACGGGGCACAGACACCTCCGGGCGCCGAATAGGCGCCGACCGTTCGGGTGTACGCCGGCGACGCCAATCCGGGTTTGCCATGCTCACGCGCCGGATGTTCACGCGGCTCTCAGGGGGACTCTCGGATCTGCTGATGCCCCGCGCCTGCGCCGCCTGCGACGCGGCGATCGACCTCGACGAGGAAGACCTCTGTTCCGCCTGCTGGGACGAACTCTCGGCCGCAGTCGGCGGCGTCTATTGCCGCACCTGTGGAGATGATCGCGGGCCCCACCTCCTCATCGACGGCCGATGCGCAGCCTGCAGACTCAACAAACCCAACCACCGGAAGTTCGCCGCGTTCGTTCGAGTCGGACGGTATGCAGGCTCCCTGCGACGGTTGATCCTGAGATTCAAACGCCAGGCGAACCTCGAGCGTCTTCTGGGAACCCTGCTCACCGAGACGATCCCCACCGCCTTCGACCCGAGGCGCGTCGATCTCTGGGTGCCGGTCCCCACGCATTGGAGGAGGCGGATCGTCCGGGGATTCCAGCCGACCCGCCTGCTGACGACCCGCGTGGCCCGCCAATGGAGCGCCCGGCCGTCGACGGTCCTCTCCATGACGCGATACGTCCCGCCTTTTCACAGGAGCATGTCGCTCACCCAACGCGCCGCCGCCATCCGGGGAGCGTTCCGGGCCTCCCCGCGACAGCGGATCAAGGGCCGAACCGTCTGTGTGATTGACGACGTAACAACGACCGGCGCGACGCTCGCCGAAGCCAGGCATGCCTTGCGCCGGGCCGGTGCGACGCAGGTGTTCGCAGCCGTCGTCGCCAAGACCTTCCGGGAAACCGACGCGGCGGAACATGCTCAGCCGGACTCGTCGCCTGAGACACCGGGCTTGGGGGTGGCCGAAACGGTCGGCGCGCCCGCGAATCGGCCGGGGCTTGACCGCGAGGCGGGGAGCGTCTAGACTCGACCACCGTGCCAGGTGAACCCGCGCAACTATTTGGCCAAGCGCATGTTACGTGGATTCACCTTCTTCAGGCGAGAGCGAACCGCCGGGCGGGAGCGCCCGGCGCTCAGGGTCCAGTTCAGGGAGAAGGAAAGCCATGATCCGTGTCACTGTCAGTGCGCGTCACATGAGCCTGAGCGATACACTGAAATCATACGCAAACGAGAAATCCGACAAACTCGAACGGTATTACGATCGTCTCCAGAGCGTTCAAGTCGTGTTTGACCACCAGTCGGTCAATCACCTGTGTGAGATCATCGCGACGGGCGATCACCACAACACCTTCGTCGCCAAGTCCGAGCATGAGGATCCTTATGCGGCGTTTGACGCTTCCGCCAAGGAACTGGAGCGGCAACTCCGCCGGCACAAGGAAAAACTCAGGAACCGCAAGCATCCCGAGGGGCCGGCGAACAGGGAGCCCCTCGCGGAAACGCCTGCTCCAAGCGACATCCCGTCGTCTCGATTGGAAGGCGAGGCTCCATGAAACTGAGTGATTTTGTGGTGCCGGAAGCGATCATCGCCGACCTGCAGGCGACAGACCGCAACGGCGTCATCCGAGAATTGACCCACGCGCTCGGCGAGGCCGACGCCCTGCCCGCGGAGGACGCCGCGATCGTCGCGAAAGCGGCCATCCAGCGTGAGAACCAGGGCAGCACCGGTTTCGGGAAGGGCGTTGCCGTTCCGCATGTGAAGCACGAGAAGATACCGAAGATCATGGCGGCCATCGGTCGAAGCGCCGAGGGCGTCGACTTCGCCGCGTTGGATCGCGCGCCGGTCTACACCGTGGTGCTGCTGCTGTCGCCTCCCGATTCTCCCCAGGCGCACCTGCAGGCCATGGAGATCATCTTCCGGAACTTGCAGCAGGACCGATTCCGACGCTTCTTGCGTCAGGCCGAGACGGCTGGAGCCATTCTGGAACTGATCCATGAGGCCGACGAGTCGTCCGCGACCTGAAGGACGCGCTGGTCGGGCCGGTTCGGCGCCTGAGCCGTGATCCCCGCGTCGCCGGCTCAGGCCGGCGTCCCCGTTACGGGGGCGGAACAACAACGAGACTCCCATGGACAAGCGGGATGCCGGAAGATCAACAACACGCCGAGATCCGGGTCACGATCTCGAACACGCAGGGGCTCCACGCCCGCCCGGTGATGCGATTCGTCGATCTCGCCTCCAGTTTCCCGTGTTCCATTCGTGTCCTGAAACACGAGCTGAACGTGGACGGCAAGAGCCCGATGGAAATGATGCTGCTCGAGGCGACGCAGGGCACGGTTCTCCATCTCGTCGCCGATGGAGAGGACGCCCACCAAGCCGTGCAGGCACTCGCCGGCCTCATCAACGACAAGTTCGGAGAAGAGTAGGGCCGCAACCGATTCACAGTTGCCCGCTCAGCGTGCGCCCGCCGACAAGCCGCAAGGAGACGCCATGCCGCTGAAACACGGCATCGGGGTTTGCTCCGGGGTCGTCATCGGGGACGCGCTCGTACTCGAAACCGAAGAAACCCGCATCCCACGCCGAACCGTGCCGCCGCACCAGGTGGCGCACGAACTCGCGGTCCTCGGCAAGGCCTTCCAATCGGCCCGGACCGCCATCGCGGAAGAGCGCGAGCGTTTCGCCTTGCGCGCCGGGAACGAACTCGCCGACATCTTCGGGTTTCACGAGCGCTGGCTCGCCGACCCCAAGCCCAAGAACGAGATCGCCTCGCTCGTCGAATCGAAATCCTACAGCGCCGCCTATGCGATCAGCGTCTTTATGCGCCGATACCGTCGGCGGTTCCAGGAAATGGGCAGCCCGTTCCTCCAGGAACGGGCCAAGGACGTCCAGGACATCGAGCGGCGATTATTGCACGAGGTCGGCGGCGGGACGCGCGAGGAACTCGGCGCCCTCCAGGAACCCGCCGTCATCGTCGCCCACGACCTGACGCCGGCCCAATTGGTCATGTTGGAACGAACGGGCCGTTTGCTCGGCTTCGTGACCGACGCGGGCGGCACGACGTCTCACACGGCCATCATCGCGGCGGGCCTGGGGATCCCCGCCGTCGTCGGGCTCGAGGACATCACCTCGCGCGTCTCCAACGGCGACACGGTCGTCGTGGACGGGCTCCATGGGGTGGTTGTGGTCGATCCGGACCCCAGCCAACTCGAGAGCTACAAGGCCGAAGCGGAGCACCTGAAAGAAGTCCGCGCCACCCTGGAAGAACTTCGCGATCTCAAGGCGGAAACCAAGGACGGCACCGTCGTCGAACTTCTGGGCAATATCGAGTTCCCGCTCGAGATCAAGGATTGTCTCGAAAAGGGCGCCACCGGCATCGGTCTCTTCCGCACCGAGTTCCTCTTCATCCAGAGCGACCACCTGCCATCCGAAGAAGAGCAGTTCCAGGCGTATCAGGACGCGGTCGAGGCCGTGGGTGGACGCCCCCTGGTGATTCGAACGATGGATCTCGGCGGCGACAAGTGTCACCAGGGCGGCGGTTGGGAATCCGAGAAGAATCCTTTCCTCGGACTGCGCTCCATTCGGTACAGCTTACAAAACCTCTCGATGTTTCGCGCTCAACTCCGGTCGATTGTTCGCGCCAGCGCCCGCGGCGACGTGCGCGTCATGTTCCCGTTGATCTCGCGGATCATGGAGCTTCGGCAGGCGAAATTCGTCCTCAGCCTCGTCACCGAAGAATTGGAGGAAGAGGGGTACGAGTTCCGGGCGGACATCCCGGTCGGCGTCATGATCGAGACCCCCGCGGCGGCCATCTGTGTCCGTGAGCTCGCCCGGGAAACCGACTTCATGAGCATCGGAACCAACGATCTGATCCAATACACCCTGGCGGTGGACCGTACGAATGAGCGCGTCGCCCAGCTCTACACGCCCGCCGATCCGGCGATTCTTCGGCTGCTGCGGAGCATCATTCGAGACAGCCGCCGGTATGGGACCCCCGTCAGCCTGTGCGGTGAGATGGCCGGCGACCCACTCTTCACTATCCTCTTGATCGGTATGGGGTTACGGACGTTGTCCATGGCGGCCGGTAACGTGCCTCGAATCAAAAAGATCATCCGAAGCATCACGGTGGCCGATGCCGAGAGGGTCAAACGCCGCGTCATGAGCTTTGAAACCGAACGCGAGGTGCTAAACTACCTTCGGGACGAGACCCGCAAGGTGTGGGACGAAATCTGATCGGTTCTCGACGCGTCGCGCAGGAGCATCCGCCGGCCATTGGAGCCATCCGGACAATGGCCAAGGATGCGTCAGCGCCACCCGTCGTGAATTGGGTGAGAAAACATCGTCCCGAGCCGGGCGCTGCGTAGGCGTCTGCGAACACTCGGGAGAAGCAAACCGTAGTATCACAAGAAAGGGATTGCGAGCGGATTGCGCAATCGTCTGGCGATTCGGTACGCCGTCCAGGGTGACCTGCGATTCATCTCGCACCACGACTCATTGCGGCTGTTCAAACGGGCCGTCGCCCGAGCCGCGGTGCCGGTGCGCTATTCCGAAGGCTTCAATCCACGGCCCAAACTCAGAATCGCTCTGCCGAGGCCGGTTGGAGTCGCCTCGCTCGATGAATTGCTCGTCTTGGAGTTGACCACGGAGGAAGATCCGGCTGATCTGTTGACACGCCTGTCCGCGCACGTCCCTGATGGGATGCGATTGCTATCCGCGGACGCGCTCGCAACCGGGGATCGTCGACTGCCCGTCGAGGTGCAGTACGCCCTGGAGCTCGAACCCGAGGTTCAACAGCAGACCGCCCGGTCCGTGGCCGCCTTTCTGGGCCGCCCGCACGTGCTCGTCGAACGCGCAAGCGCCAGGATGTTCGACATCCGGCCGTTCATCCGAACACTCAGCGTCACGGACGGTACGCTGCGCTGGACGCAGGCCGTCACGCCGGAAGGCACGCCGAGAGTCGGCGAAGTCCTGAAAAGCCTGGGCTTATCGAACCAGGATCATCTGCACCGAGTCGTCAGGCAGACCGCTTCGTATCGGCCGTAGTTCGACCGCCCGCTCCGGACATCCGCCCGCCAATCCCCACGAGAGGACTGTTGTGAAGAAGGCAAGCACCTCGTCGTCCGCAGGACGACCATCCGCCACGAACAAGACAACCCAGACCAAGAAGAGAACCACGCGGAGAAAGAAGAAGACGACCAGATCCACCGCGCGCACTCCCGCGACGGCGACCACTGAGAAAGCTCCGGCCGTCGACGAGGGGACCGCTCGCGCCCCGCGGCGGCGAACAAAGAAGCGGACGCGAAAGAACGGTGATGCGCAGACGGTGGACAAACCGCTGCCGGGTCTGTCCGATTTCGGCGCTGGGATTCTCGAAAGCGAGCCCGCCCCCGAAGCGAGACCGACAGACAAGACGGCCGTCCGAGCACCTTCGGCAGCGGCCGGCGAGGAGGAGGCGACGGACACCGCCAGCCAACCCTCGCCGTCTGCCGAATCGACCACCCCGACGCCCCAGGATTCGGACGGGCAGAAGACCGGCCGATCACGCAGCGCGCGGCGCCGGCGGTCGCGGACCCGGCGACTCGCCGAAGAAGCCGAGGTCATCGCCGCCATCGAGCGATCCGACTCCGGCAGCCGGGCCGCGGACACCGGGGAGGATGCCGACACCGCGCCGCAGCAGCAAAAGAAACTGCGCCGAGGCTCGAGGCGTCGCTCCCGTTCGAATGCTGCCGGGGAACCCGGCGATCGGACCGAAGGGCGAACGGCTCGATCGAGGTCCGCGCGCGCTTCGACGGACGCGGCCCCTGCCGATCTGATCGACTTCGATGCCGTAGAGGAAAGGGAGCACACCGCCGAAACCGAGGCAACAGAAAGCAAACGAAGCACGACAACCGCGCCCCGGAAGCGTGTGTCATCGAGCGCGGAACCGGCTTCCTCGGCCAAGAGCGAATACCAGGAGATGTTGATCAACGTCGCGGAGGCCGAGGAGTGCCGAATCGCGATTCTTCGCGATCACCGACTCGACGAGTTGCGCATCGAGCGCGCCGCGTCCTCCTCAAACGTGGGGAACATCTACAAGGGCCGCGTCACGAATGTCGAATCCTCGATTCAGGCCGCCTTCATCGATTTCGGGTTGCCGGCGCACGGGTTTCTTCACATCAGCGACCTCCATCCACAGTATTTCCCCGACAGCAAGGGCGAACCTGAACTGGTCGGCAAGAAGACACCCAGACGTCAGCGCCCGCCGATTCAGAGTTGTCTCAAGCGCGGTCAGGAAGTCATCGTCCAGGTCATCAAGGAGGGAATCGGCACAAAGGGCCCCACCCTGACGAGCTACCTCTCCATACCGGGCCGCTTCCTCGTCATGATGCCGGGCATGGAGCAGCTCGGCGTGTCTCGCAAGATCGAAGACGAGGAGAAACGCAGGAAGATGAGAGACGTTCTCTCCCAGCTCTCGTTGCCGAAAGACATGGGCTTCATCGCGAGAACGGCCGGCGTGAACCGGACGAAGCGCGATCTACAAAGAGACCTGAACTTTCTCTCGCGGCTCTGGAGAAAGGTGGTCCAGCGCATCAAGACGGAACCCTCCCCGGCGGAGATCTACAAGGAATCGGATCTGGTCATCCGCACCATCCGCGACGTCTACGACGCCAGCCTCAAGCGGATCATCGTAGACAGCCCCGCCGTGGCCGATCGGGTCCGAGAGTTCCTTGCAATCGCCAGCCCGCGGGCGCAGGACGTCGTGGGCGTGTATGAAGGCCCGGAGCCGATGTTCCACAAGTACGGCATCGAGGCGGAGATCGAACGGCTGCATTCGAGGCACGTTCCCCTGCCCTGCGGTGGTTCGATCATCATCGAACAGACCGAAGCGATGGTGGCGATCGACGTCAATTCCGGCAGGTTCCGCGTCCCCGAGAACGCCGAAGAAACGGCGTTTCGCGTCAACCTCGAGGCGGTCGACGAGATCGCGCGGCAACTGCGGCTTCGCGACCTCGGCGGACTGATCGTCTGCGACCTGATTGACATGACCCAGGAGCGCCATCGCCGGACGATCGAGCGACGGCTCTCCGAGGCCCTGCGGAAGCACAAGGAGCGGGCCAAGGTGCTGCGGATTTCCAAGTTCGGCCTGCTGGAGCTGACGCGCCAGCGCCAACGGCCTTCGCTCTCCCGCAGCATGTTCCGGGAGTGTCCGCACTGTGGAGGACATGGCCACGTCAAGGCGGCCGAGTCCGTCGCGTTGGATGTCATGCGGCAACTCAGATTGGCCAGCCAACGGGAGGGCGTGGCCTGCATCGACCTGCGTGTTTCCACGGCCGTCGCCGACGACCTGCTCAACCGAAAACGACACCAGCTCGTCGAGATCGAACGCGTCCGCGGGTTGACCATCCGAGTTCAAGGTGATCCGGCGGCGGCGATCGACGCGGTCACCCTCTCTTGCTCGGACCTCAGAGGAAGAGAGGTGCCGCCGCTCGGAGCGCCCAGGAGAACCGCGAATTCGACGCGGCAGGACTCGTCGCGCCGCAGCCGCGGCACCGGCCGGCGGCGCAAACGAGCCCCTCGCGCGGGATGAACAAGCGGCGATCGATCCGCGTATCGACAGCGGCCGAACGGAGGCGAGAACTTGAAAGTGAAACTCACGGGGAGAGGATCGGCGGGAGTCGGACTTGTTCTGCTCTTGATGCTGTCCGCGAGCGGGTGCGGTTCACCGCTCTGGTACGCCGGCCCCGGTCTCGGGGGCGAAGACCAGGCCAAGCGCGAAAAGAAGCCGATCCTGCTCTATTTCAAGAGCTGGGACTCATCCCAACATCGGAACATGAAACTGAAGGTCTTTGAGAGCCCCGAGGTGAAGACCGAACTCATGGACATGGTGCTCATCGAAATTGAGTACGCGTTCTTCACCAAAGAGGCACGACACTACGGTGTCAGGCGATCTCAGGCCTGTGTGGTATGCAAGCCGGACGGCAGTAAGGTCCTGAATACCCTGTACGTCAGCCCGCTTCCGACCGTGCCCAGATTCCTCGAGTGGCTTCGCACCGCCAAGGCCCTGGCCAAACCGCCTCCACCCGCCTCCGCGCCGGCCCGATCCGCGGCCAATCCCGCATCGCAGCGCAAGCCGCCTCGGTGACCCACGCGCCTGCCGGCGGGTTGCTTCAATGTGCGGAGCACAAGGCATGGCGTTGTCACGCGCGAAGAAGCCCCAATGATCCGGAGCGGACGGCAGCATCAGGCGAACAAATCGAGCATTTCGCCGTTCATTCGCTCGGCGACAACCAGAACCGTCGCGCTCGCCCGGTAACCGGCTTCGTACCGACTCAGGTCGACCAGCTCTGTCGCCAGGTCCACGTCCGACGGCTGCCGCGAGCCGGCGGCATCGCCGTCCTGCCCGCCGGGGGGGTCGTCATGGCGAGAAACCGTCGAACCGGTCGCCGGATCAAACCTTTGAGCGCGATACCCGTCGGTGTGGACGTTCGCGATGTTCTGGGCAACGACGTGGATTCCCGTCGCGCTACGCTGCAGACCCGCCAGCGCCGTGTTCAAGATGCGCATCGTTCCCCCCCCACTCGGCCGCCGGGCGCCGCCTTCTCTCAAAGGTAGGATTTGGCCCGCGGCGCGGCCAGAAGCACCCGATAACCCCGGCGGCCAGCCGGCGCGTCACCCCCGAGCGGCAGAAACATCGGCGCGACCGGAGGCGGCCTCTGAAGAACCTCGGGCCGGGTCCACACCGTCGAGGGCGCGGCAAAGCAGGTCGACGGTGCGGCGCGTTGCTCCCGTATTCGCCTGGACGATCGCCTGCGCCCTCCGGCCCATCTCGGCCGCCCAGGTTTGATCCTCGAGCATCCGTCGAAGTGCGGACACGAGATCCTCCGGGCCGTCCAGTCGCAGGGCGGCCCGCGAATCGAGAAGCTTGCGAGCCACTTCGGCGAAGTTCTCCGTGTGCGGGCCGAAGCACATCGGCCGCCCGAGCGCGGCCACCTCCATCAAATCGGAACCACCCATCGGCGAGAGCGACCGCCCGACGAACACCGCGTCGGCCAGCGCGTAGAACTTTCGGAGTTCCCCCATCGTGTCGCCCAGGAAAACAGGGATCGGCTCCGAACCGATTGGTTCCTCCCGCGGCTCGGGCTGCTTGTCCGGCCGTCTGCTCCGCCGGCGGCAGGCGTAGCCGCGAGCCTCAATGAGAGCCGCGACCTCGCCGAACCGCTCCGGCTTTCGCGGGATGAGCGCCAGTTGAAGACCCTGAACCTGCGGCAGGAGCTCCGCATAGGCGTCGAGCAACAGGGCCTCCTCCCCCGGCCCGGTCGAGCCGCCGACGACAAGCGGTGACCGGCGCGACAACCCCATCGCTGCCGCCAGCGCCGCGTCTCCCGGGATATGATCGCCGATCACGGCGGTGTCGTACTTCATCGTGCCGGTCACGCTCACGGCCTCGGGCCTCGCGCCGAGGCGTCTGAAGCGCTCGGCATAGACATCGTCCTGTGCGGCGATCCAGGCGATTCGAGAGAACATGGTCCGCGCCAGGCCCCGCACGAACGGCCGCCCGAAGCGCCGCATCGACTTGTCTTCGGTGACCCGGCCGTTCGCGACTCCGACGGGGACGCCGCGCCGGGCCGTGAGTGCGAGGAAGTTCGGCCAGACTTCCAACTCCATCAGGACGACAGCGCTCGGACGCAGCCGATCCAGCGCGCGATTCACGCAGAAAGAGAAATCCAGCGGATAACGGAAGACGAGACGGTCGGGGTAGAGTCGCCGCGCGGCCGCGTAGCCCGTATCGGTCGTGGCCGAAATGACCACATCGGCATCGGGGCGTCGGTCACCGATCTCGCTGACGAGCCGCTGCGTGGCGTTCACCTCGCCCAGCGAGACGGCGTGGATCCAGACACACGCCCGATCCCCCGCACGTCGCGGCACGCCCCCCAATCGTTGCCGCCAGCCGCGCCGATTCTTCTTCAGCGCCACCATCTGATACAGCAAGACCGGCAGATAGGCCAAGGCGGCCGGCACGTAAAGGAGATCCAGCATCCACGGCGGCATGCGGTCATCTTAGACCCATCGCATCCGGCCGCAACAGATGAGGTTGCCTCGGCCGGTCACGGGCAACGCGCGCACCTCGGCCGACCTGCAATGCGCTTGATCGGCAGGCGGAGATGGGGTTATTTCTTCTTCAGGCAACAGTGCTTGTATTTTTTCCCGCTGCCGCAGGGACAGGGGTCGTTTCGGCCCGGCTCGGGCCCCTTGCCGCGAATCGGCTCCGGGGGCGGCGGCAAGGGTTGGTCGTCCTCGCCGGGAAGGCCCTGTTTGTATCGCTCGGCCGCCTCGCGCCGCCGTTCGTAGTGCTTCTTGAATTGCTCGTCGCCTGCACTCATTCCCAAGCCCCTCCACGGCCGCCGCTGCCGGAAACAGAAGGCGCCATCGACTCAGCGCACGTCTTGCGAACGCTGTGGCACGGCCGTCTCGGCGGTGCGTACTCGGGCGGGACACCCGTACCACAAGGGTTCTTGCCACTCACGCCCACCAGCATACCCGACAGTCCGCGACTCAGACAAGATCACGCGCCGCGCACCGCTGTGTCGAAACGCCTTTCCAGACACCACTCGCGTCGGGGGCCACCGAAGCACCCACCACCCACGCGGAAGGCTCAAGACTTCAGACCGCGCGTTCGATCGCCTCACAAATCTCATCGAGGTCATCCTTCACGAGAATCGGCCGGTTCGCGAAGCGCCTCGGCGCGGCGCGCGGTTCCGTTTCACCCGCCGAATGGTAGCGGACCGTTGCATCCGGATCCTTCAGGGCGTGCCCGGTCAGGATGCAGACCACCCGCGCGCTACCGTCGATGACGCCTTGGGCCAGGAGTTGCCGCAGACCGGCCAGAGCGGCGGCGCTGGCGGGTTCGCATCCGTAGCCGCACCGGCCCACGCGGGCCTTCTCGTCGAGAATCTCCTCATCCGTTACTTCCGCGACGATGCCGTTCATCGCGTCGAGCGCGCGCAGGGCCTTGGGCAGGTTCACCGGCCGGCCGATCTCGATCGCGGAGGCGACGGTCCTGGCGCGGCGCCCGGAGGCGGTCATCTCGTCGTAATACCGATCGACCAACGCCTGGTCCCAATCCCCTGCGTTCCATCGAAGTCCGCGCCGCGTAACCAATTCGAAGAGCGTATCGGCCCCCGTCGCATTGATGATCGCGAGCCGCGGCACGCGCGGGACCAGACCGAGTTCCCGCAGTTCAAGATACGCCTTGCCGAACGCACTCGCGTTGCCCAGATTACCGCCGGGAACGACAATCCAATCCGGAACCTGCCAGCTCAGCCCCTCCAAGACGCGATACATGATCGCCTTCTGTCCCTCAAGGCGGAACGGATTCATCGAGTTCATCAGGTACAGCCCCAGACGATCGGCCGCCTCCCGAACGCGATGCAGACAGGCGTCGAAATCACCCCTGATCTGGAGGGTCGTCGCGCCGCAATCCAACGCCTGCGACAGCTTGCCGGCGGCGATCTTGCCTTCGCCGATAAACACGATGCCGCGCATCGGTCGCCCGTCGAGCAGCGGCGTCAACGAGGCGAACATTGCCATGCTCGCACTCGTGTTGCCCGTCGATGCGCAGGCGACCAGCCGGCGGCCCGACAACCGCGCCATCGTGAACGCCGCGGCCATACCGTTGTCCTTGAAACTCCCCGATGGGTTCATGCCCTCGTATTGCAGATGCAGGCGGCCGGGCTGCAACGGCAGGTCCAACGCCGCAACGTCCGGCGCTTGTAAGAGCGTCTGGCCCTCGCCGATGGTGACCATCGCCTCGCTCGGCGCGAACGGAAGCAACTCGCGAAACCGCCAAACACCGGAAAAATCGAGCGGTTCGTTTCGCGTCGTCCAGCGCTCGGCGAAGAACGAGAGACGTCCCGGCGGCGACAGGCGCGGCCAGTCATAGGCGACGTCGAGCAGCGATCCGCAGGCCTCGCAGGCATGCCGCGCTTCCAACAGGTCATAGGTCGCGGCGCAGGCCGGTCGAATGCATCTCAGATAGGCGCGTTCGGACATGACGTCGATGGTAGTCCCCCGACCGGTCGGCCGTCAAAAACGCACGGTGTTGGACGGCGCCGCCGGCATGTCTGATCGGCCTTGCTCAGACAAACACCACGGCCAAGGCGATGCCGGCGGCGATGTTCCCAATCAGCAGGACGGGGATCAGTGTGGCGAGCAGGGCGCGGCCGCGCGTGGTGGCGTTGTATTGCTCGACACCACTGGCGACAACGTTGAGATACCACGGCAGGCCGACGGGCGGTAAAACCATCAGGGCGGGTAGAACCGCGCTGCCGTATGCGACGGCGCGAATCGACCGTTCCCAGTCTGAAGCGCGCAGGCCCATTCCCCGAAGCACAATGTAGATGAAGAAACCATAGACGTAGGCCCAGCCGAGTTGCACAGCCGGAATCGCCAACAGGAGGAAGACCCACAGATGAGGATCGGCCGCAAGCGCCGTGTTCGATGCCCGTCCGAGCAGGCCTGTGCGTTGGAAGAGAAGCAGCAGGCCGATGAGGGCGGCGACGGACACGTAAGCGCAGATCACGCTGAAGAGCAGGGCGCCGTCGTTCCGTACGCGGTGCGACAAACGAAAATACTCATGGGGCTGTGTCGCGAGGCGCGCGACGCCGTCGAAAAACGCCGGGACCCGCCCGACCCGGCGGCGAGCGCTCCAGGGCGTTCCATCGCGCAGCGGTTCGCCCCGCGCCTTCTCGGTGACCGGTCGGACGCGCATCGCGGGGACATCCAGATCGCGGCCGCATCGGATGCACGACCGCCGCCGCGGCGTCGGCCGGCCGTTCTCATCCAAATCCACGAAACCGGGGTGACAGATGTCGGCGCTCTGGTAGGTCTGGTCGCAGCAGGGACAGACGAACTCGACGGACTTCGGTGCGAAGGCGTAGTCGGTCACCTGAAACGGCAGGCCGCATTCCGGGCAGCGGTTCTCGGGCAGATCCCACAGCAGGTAATCGCATCCGACGCAGTTCATGATTCCGTTCACCAAGCGTTCGCGAGACGGCTCAACTGATCCGCCGCGCTCGCCGGCCGCCTTGCCGACGCTGAGGATTCTCCATAAGACTCAGACCGCACTCTGATTCTGAAGCGTTGTCCGCCGCACGGCGCCGCGCGGGCTGAAGCCCGCGGCTCGACCGCGTGCCTTACTCCGGCACGCGTTTGATGTCGGCGCCGATCGCCGAGAGCCGCTGCTCGATCCGTTCGTAGCCGCGGTCGATGGGATAGACCCGTGAGACGGTGGTTCTGCCCTTGGCGACCAGTCCCGCCAACACCAGCGCGGCCGAGGCCCGGAGGTCGCTCGCCATCACGGGCGCGCCGACGAGTTGCTTGACGCCCTCGACGATGACGGTCGGCCCCTCCTTTCGGAGCCGGGCCCCCATTCTGTTAAGTTCGGCAACATGCAGGAACCGATCCGGGAAAATCTTCTCGGTGATGATGCTGTTGCCGTCCGCGAGGCACAGAAGGGCCATGGTCTGGGCCTGAAGATCGGTCGGGAAACCGGGGTAGGGCTGTGTCGTCAGGGAGATCGGCTCGAGGCGCCGAGAGGAAGAAACCTGCACGCCGCCCTCACCTGTCCGCTCGACATTCACGCCGACCGCCCGCAAGCGATCGACCAGGGCCAGGAGATGGTCGAGCCGGCAGTTCACAATCTTGACGTCGCCGTTGGTGATCGCGGCGGCGATCATGAAGGTGCCGGCCTCGATGCGATCCGGAACGATGGTGTATTCGCAACCGTGAAGTTCGCCGACGCCTTCAATGGTAATCCGAGGAGTGCCGTGACCCGTGATCCGCGCGCCGCAGGCGTTGAGATAGTTCGCCAAGTCGGCCACCTCGGGCTCGCACGCGGCCGATTCGATCACGGTCGTGCCCTCGGCCAGCGTGGCGGCCATCAGCACGTTGGCGGTGCCAAGCACGGTCGAGCCGAACGGCCCGCCGAGGAAGATCTCGCATCCCTTCAGCTTCTTGCATTTCAAGTGGATGTCGCCGCCGACGAGTTCCACGTCGGCACCGAGGGCGGCCAGGCCCTGGAGATGGAGACCCACCGGTCGGTCGCCGATGTTGCAGCCGCCGGGGAGGCTGACCTGTGCGCGGCCGCGCTTCGCGAGAAGCGGGCCCATCACGCAGATGCTGGCGCGCATCTTCCGCACCAGGTCGTATTCGGCGTGACAGTTCATCTCGTCCTCGACCTTGAGGCGGATGTCCCCCTTCTCTTCGTGGGTCACGGCCAGGCCGAGGCGTTCCAACAAGAACGAGAGGTGCCGCGTGTCGGCCAGATCGGGCGCGCCCCGAAAGACCGTCTCCCCCTCCGTCAGAATGGAAGCGGCCATAAGCGGCAGCGCGGCATTCTTCGAGCCGTTGATACTGACCGATCCCCGCAATCGTTTGCCGCCGTTGATCTGAAAGCAATCCACGATCCAACCCCTGCGTGACGAATCCTCAGGGCCCACCGGCCACACCGCCGGAGACGCCCCCGTCCGTTGCCGCCGCCGATTATACGGCGGGGCCCGGTCCGGGTGTAGCCGGCCGGCGGGCGGCTTCCTTGCGACACGCGGCGTTGCCGCTACCCTATCCGGTTCCACAGAAGCGGGCGTGCCCGCCAAAGACGCGGTTCGGCATCCGGCGGCCGACAAACCCGATTCGTCAAACCCCAGGCCACACGCGGGAACGGGAATGGACTTCAACACCTTCGCACACAACAAGTGTATCGAACTCAACAAGGAAGCGCTTCGAATGACCACCTCGGCGGGCTCGGGGCATCCGACCAGCGCGCTGTCGATCATGCACATCGTCGTCACCCTGATGTACGACGTGATGCGATACGACCCGGCCGATCCCTGGCATCCCGGCAATGATCGACTGGTTCTGTCTGAAGGCCACGCCGTTCCTGCCGTCTATGCAGCCTATGCCGATCTCGGGGGTGTCGTTGGCCGCAATCGCAGTGCGGCTCGGCCTCTGACGCTCGCCGATCTGCACAGCCTCCGCGAGGCCGACAGTCCGCTGGACGGACACCCCAACCCGGCCGAGGGGTTTCCCTTTTTCGACGCGGCGACCGGTTCACTCGGGCAGGGGCTGAGCGCCGGCGCCGGGCTCGCTCTCGCGGCGCGCAAGCGCGGCATCGATCGACAGGTCTTCGTCATCATCGGCGACGGCGAATCGCGCGAGGGCCAAATCTGGGAAGCCATGGACTTCATCGCGGACCATCACCTGACGAGCGTCGTCGCGATCTTCAACTGCAACGGACAAGGCCAGGCCGACTACGTCTCCGAGCAGCAGTCCGCCGGCACCCTCGCGGCCAAGGCCGAGGCCTTCGGCTGGGACGCGGTGATGATCGACGGCCATGATCCGCAGTCGATTCGGACGGTGCTGGCCCACCCCGAAAAACGCGGCAAGCCGCTTGCGATGATCGCGAGAACGGTCAAAGGATGGGGCTGCCCCTCCATCCAGGCCAAGACGCACCACGGAAAACCGGTTCCGCCGGATCAACTCGACTCGGCCTGTGCCGAACTCGACGCGATGCGCGAGACCCTGGGCATCGGAAAGCCGCCGGCGGAAGCCCGACGCCCCGCCGCTCCGGCCGCTGCTGCCGCGTCGGAGACCGGGAACATCTCTGTTCCGGCATTTCTCGATGCGGTAAAGAACGCCGGCCTGGAATCGGCGCTGGCCAAGGGCAAGCTGGCAACGCGGCGGGCCTATGGCGCAGCGCTGCTGGCGTTGGGAAAAGCTGATCCGCGGATCGTCGCGCTTGACGGAGACGTGAGCAATTCGACCTTCTCCGATCTCCTCGGAAGAGAACGCCCGGACCAGTTCATCGAGTGCAAGATCGCCGAGCAGAACATGGTTTCGGTAGCTGTTGGCCTGTCCGCCGCCGGCTTCATCCCGTTCGTCAGCTCGTTTGCCAAGTTCATCGCCCGCGCCTACGACCAGATCGAGATGGCCCAGATCACACGGGCCAACCTCAAACTCGTGGGCTCACACGCCGGCGTCTCGCTCGCGGCCGACGGCCCCAGCCAGATGAGTCTTCAGGACGTCGCCTATTTCCGCAGCGCCGGTCGGGCGGACAACGGTTTCGGACAGCCCGCGTGCGTCTCGTTCCATCCGAGCGACGCCGTCGCGGCCTATCACTGCTGCGTCCTGATGGCGAATCATCCGGGCCTCTGCTACATGCGCACACATCGCCCGGACGTGCCGTTGTTGTATTCGCCGACGACCACGTTCGAGATCGGCGGCTCGCAGACTCTGGCCGAAGGCGACGCGCTCACGATTGTCGCCGCCGGGTACATGGTCCATGTCTGCAAGGAAGTGGTGGAACGGCTCTCGAACCAGGGAACGCACTGCACCTTGATCGATGCCTACGGGTTCCCGCTGAAGGCCGAGCCGATTCTGTCGGCCGCCGCGCGAACCCGCAATTGAATCCTCTGTGTCGAGGATAACTATATCGGCGGCCTCTCCGGCGCCCTGGCCGAGGCCGCCGCGGCGGCCGGGAGCGTCCGCGTCGAATCCATGACCTGTCGCCGGATTCCGAAGAGCGCGAAATCTCCCGCCGCCATCCTGGCCTACGTCGGGCTCTCTCCCTCCGACATCGAGGCCAAGGCGATGGAGATCACCCGGCGTGACTAAGAGTGCGTCCTAAAAGGCCTGTGGCACCGCCGTCTCGGCGGTGCGGACACGGGCGGGACGCCCGTGCCACAAAGGTTTCAGGACGCACTCTAAGTGTTCGACGGAGGAGCGCCGGCGAGAACCGCCGGGACCAAGGCCTTGTCCATATGTCGCCGTTGCCCGACCCCTGCGGCCGGCCCACTCGGTCGTTTGTCGCCGTTGAAAACCGGAGTCCGTGATGCGCCGATTGCACTGCTCAGAAATCTGGGGCGGCATCAAGGATGCCGAGTTGGATGTCTGCTCGGCCGGTCTGACGGCCAGCCTCTACTCCAGCGCGTGCGACGGCGGCAAGGGCGGAGACGCCTACTACTTCTCCCTTTGTGACTCGGACTGCATCAACCATCTGGTCCTCGCGGATGTGGTCGGACACGGCGAGGGGGTCAGCCAGATCAGCGAATGGGTCTACGGCCAGCTTCAGGATCACGTCAACGACACGGATCAGCCGGCGATGATGACCGAACTCAACAATCGAATCGTGGAAAAAGGCTTCTCCGCGATGACCACGGCCGTGATAATCACGTATTATCGCCCTGAGCACCGTGTCTATTTCTCGTACGCGGGGCACCCGCCGATGCTGGCCCGGTCCAACGGCGGCGCCTGGACCACCCTCCAATTGGCGGACGGGGTCGAGGCCCGCAATCTGCCGCTCGGCGTCACCGCCGGCACGCGGTATGACATGGGTGAGGCGCCGTTCCAAGAAGGCGACAAGCTCTTCCTCTTCAGCGACGGCGTGTTGGAAGCCCCCAACGCGTCGGGCGAACTGTTCGGCTCCCACCGCGTCGAGTCCGCCTTGAGGGAAGTCGGGGATCAGGAACCCTTGCAGATCAAAGCGCACATGCTCACCCGGCTCCGCGAATGGGCCGGCCGCGAGTTCCGCCACGACGACGTAACCCTCATCGCGGTCGAACTCGCCTGACCCCTCGCCCTCCGTCCGCCGGCGCCTCGCGGGGCCGAGGCTTCCTGCATGCGCGTGCACCATGTCCGGCAAGGTGGTAGAATCGCGACCTCATCTTCCGAGTTGCTCAGGCGGCATGCGATCGCCGGAGCCGCGTAAGACGGGGCCGAAGATGGGCGAGACTCGCGACCACGTCATCTCAATCCGGAATCTGCGGAAGTCGTTCCCGACCGAAGGCGGCGAGGCGCTTGTCGTGCTGAACGATGTCTCCTTCGAGATTCTCCGGGGGGAGACCCTCGTCATCATGGGGGGCAGCGGCTGCGGCAAGAGCACCCTGCTGAACTGCCTGATCGGCGAGTACGAGGTCACGTCGGGCCGCATCCTTTATCAAACCAAGGACATGCCCGCGCCCCGGGATATCGCGGCCATGTCGGAGCAGGAACTCAATGAAGTGCGAAAACACTTCGGCATCCTGTTTCAGAGCGGCGCCCTGTTCAACTCCATGTCGCTTGCGGAAAACGTGGCGCTGCCCCTGCGCGAGCACAGTGTCGTGGACCCGTCCATCATCGACATCGTCGTGACCCTCAAGCTCCAACAGGTCCACATGCTGCCCCACCGCGACAAGATGCCTTCCATGCTCTCAGGCGGCCAGAAGAAGCGCGCGGGCCTGGCGCGGGCCACCGTCCTCGACCCGGAAATCCTCTTCTATGATGAACCCTCGGCGGGGCTCGACCCCGTCACGAGCGCCGCCATCGATGAACTCATCATCGACCTCTCCAAGAAACTGAACGTCACCAGCGTGGTGGTCACCCACGAGATGGACTCGGCCTTCCGGATCGCGGACCGCATGGTCATGCTCGACCAGGGCCGGGTGCTCAAGATCGGATCGCGCGCGGAGTTCGAACAACTTCGCGACACCGACTTCGACGAACTTCAAACCGACCGGGACCGCCTGATCAACCAGTTTCTCAACGGATTGACGATCGGCCCCCTGACCGATGCCGACGGCCTGAGCGAGTTTGAGAAACTGCTCGTTCCCTCCGAGGAGTCGAAACACTGATGCCCAGCCAGCGGAATGCCCTGAAAGTCGGAAGCTTCACCCTCGCGGTGGTCGTGCTGTTCTTCGCGGTTGTGTTGTGGCTGAGCAAGGGAGTCGGCGGCGACATGCGGACCGTCACGATTCACTTCACGCCGTCGCCCTCCATGCCGACCATCGTGCCGGGTTCCGCCGTGCTGATCGGCGGGCAGCGCGTCGGGCAGGTGGTCGAGGCGGAACTGATGCCGGGCGACACTTCAAGCGCAGAGTCGGAGGAAGGCGCGCCGGTGCCATATGTGCTCGTCAAGGCCGAAATCAAGGAATGGCTCAGGCTCCGCGAGGACTGTTCGGCGATCGCGGAGGGGCCGCCCCTCGGCGGCGACGGCCTCATCAAGCTGGACCTCGGCAGCAGCACAACGGACCTGCAACCCGGCACGTTCATTCAGGGCTCCGAACCGGGGGGGCTCGGGGCGATCGTCTCCTCGCTTCAGGGCGAACTCGACGCAAACGATCCCGACAGTCTCCTGGGCCGGATCAAGGCCCAGCTCGATCCGGACGCCGAGCGCTCGCTCATGGGCAAGCTCGGACGCTCGCTGAGCGACATCAACGCGATGACCGCCTCCCTGGCTCGACAACTCGACCCCGTGCAGAAGGCGACACTGATGGCCAAGATTCAGCAGATCGCCGACAACGTCAACGAAGCGACCCACCAGCTCCGCCAGGAGTTCGACGCCGATGAACCGGATGTGCTCCTCCAGAAGATTCACCTCGCCATGGACGCCATCAACGACGGTCTCACCTCGATCACCCGCATCGTCCGATCGAGCGAGGAACCGGTGGCCCGGACGCTCGCCAACCTTGAGCAAACGTCGGAACATATCAGCCTGGAGACCGACGCCGCCCAGGCGGACAGCCTGATGGCCCACCTGAAGCGGACCGCGGCCAAGATCGACACCGCCGTGGCGGATATCAACGTCGTCACGAGCACGACCAGCCAGATCGCCATCCTGAACCGGGACAAGATCAACCGGATGCTGTTGAACTTCAAGGAGGCCTCCGACCACATCAAGACCGGGATGAAATACGTCCTGCGGCATCCATGGCGGCTCTTCAACGAACCCAAGGCGAAGGAAACGCGTCAGCAAGCGATTTTCGATGCCGCCCGCAGCTTCTCAGACGCGGCCGCCCGAATCGAGGACGCCACATCCAGCCTCAAAGCCCTCGCGGAGATTCACGGCGGCGCCATCCCGGTAGACGACCCGGACCTGGCCCTCATCCGGTCAGACCTCAAGCGAACCCGGGAGAAGTACCGCAAGGCAGAGGCGGAATTGTGGAAGCAGTTGGGGTCGTAGTGACGCCGGTCAAGCGTGGACCCGCCGGTCAGTGGGCAGGATGCCCCCCTGCGTCGCCGGGCCGGGAGGTGGGATCGCTCGACGCGCTGGCGGCAGGATGCCCGCTTCCGGACGTCGTGATGGGCTCCGCCGCCGGGCGGCCGAATTCGTTGACCCAGTAGAGACCCAGTTCGCCGCCGCCCTTGACGGCGATGCCGACCTCGGTGAACGCCGGGTCGAGGATGTTGGCGCGGTGGCTGGGCGAACGCATCCAATCGGCGATCGCCTGATCCACGGTCCGCTGGCCTGCGGCCAGATTCTCGCCTATTTTCACAAAGGCGTAGCCGAAATCGGCGGCCCGGGTGTCTACCGTGGAACCGTCATAGGGATCGACGTGCTGAAAGAATCGCCCATCGACGAGTCGGCAGGCGTAAAAATCGGCAAGCTGCATCAGGGTCGGGTCCAGCTTGAGGGGGCGGAGTTGATGCTTGGCCCGTTCCGCATTGAGCGCGGCCAGGACCTGCCGAACGACCCGATCTTCATCAGAAAGGTCGGCGCAAGGGGCCGGGTTTCGAGCCTTGGAAGCCGAACCGAGACTCGTCGTGAGATCGAGCGGTGTCAGCGGGATGACCTGCTGATCCTCACACCCCGATGCCCCGGCGACCAGCACCAAGCCCATGCAGAGGAGTTGCGGCAAGCTTCTCACTCGACTGCCCAGGCTGATGCGCATCGCTCGCGGACCTTCTTTCCGGCACGATTCGGTGGGAAACGGATCCATTTAGTCTACCAATCCTATCGGTCTGAAGCAATGTCACCTCACGCGCAAAAGTCTGACTCTCTTAACTCCTTTGCGAACAATAACCTATGACCCTTGATTGTTCTTCGGTCCGCGCGTCGGGAGCCGAATCGCTCGCCGGTCCCCTGGGAAGCCGGCCCTCGCAGCCGATAATCGATGCAGTGGGACGACCCGCGCGAGACTAGACTGAACCGGCGACATCGGGTGGCCCGGCCTTTCTGCCCCTACGGCTACGGGCCGGACGCCGTACCGCGGCGATGAAGCGTGCAACCCACGGATGCGCTGGTGCTGGGTGTCCCGGACGGTGATTGGATGATCGAGCCCGATGCTGAATCCCAACGAGCCCACATGGTCGAATCGCAGATCGAAGCCCGTGGCATCCGCGATTCGCGACTGCTGGAGGTGATGCGGCGACTGCCGCGCGAGCGGTTCCTGCCGGCGGAGCTGGCGCGCCAAGCCTATGACGACCGTGCCCTGCCCGTCGGCCTGGATCAGACGATCTCCCAGCCATACATCGTCGCCTTGATGACGAGCTTGCTGCAGACCGAGCCGCATCATCGCGTGCTGGAAATCGGGACGGGCACGGGCTACCAGACCGCCGTCCTCGCCTCTCTCGTCAAGCGGGTCTATTCGATCGAGCGGCTGGAGTCCCTCTCCCGAACAGCCCGGCAGCGACTGGCCACATTCGGGCTGCACGACATCACCTATCGAGTGGGCGACGGGAGCCTCGGGTGGCCGGAGGAGGCCCCGTTCGACCGGATTCTCGTGACCGCGGCGGCTCCTCGCGTCATTCCCACACTGGTCGATCAACTCATCGAGGGCGGCATCCTGGTATTGCCGGTGGAGGCCGGCGGACACCAGCGTCTGACCACCGTGGAGCGCCGGCCCAAGAAGGTCATCGAGCACCCTTCTATCGCAGTCCGATTCGTCAGGCTCATCGGCGAGGAGGCGTTCGACGCCTGATCTCGCGCTCGCCCGACCCGCGAACGCCGGGTCGTCTCCCTTGCGTCGGCTCGATGCTTCGGCGACACTCTTCGCAAGGGGAGTTTTCCCAACGCACCATGAGCCGGGTGTCTTGCGAGCCCATACGCCCGGGAGGAACAGAGATGATCCACAAACGCCGTCACTTTCTTCGGCGACGGTTTTTGTGTCGCGTGATCGTGCCCTTCGTCGGCGTGTGCCTGGCGCCCATCCCGCTCCTCTTGGCCGACCCTGAACCGTCTGGTCCCGATCGCGCCGCGACGGGCGAGCTTCGTGAAGAGCTCCGGCGGATGATCGAATCGGCCCGGGACCGGGTCTTCCCCGCGCTGGTCAACATCCACGTCTCGACGGTGAACTACTGGGGCGGCAAGGAGCACAAAGGCGCGGCGACCGGAAGCGGCACGATCATCTCCCCGGAAGGCTACGTTGTCACCAACCAGCACGTCACCAACAAGGGCAAGAAGTTCAGGTGCACCCTGGCCGACAAACAGGAGATCACGGCCGTTCTCGTCGGCGAAGACCCGCTGACCGATCTGGCGGTGCTCAAGCTCCAACTCAACGAGCTCAAGAGCCCGAGCACGCCCCTGCCCGTGGCGACCTTCGGGAACTCTGATGAGCTGGAGGTCGGCGACCATGTGATGGCCATGGGCTCGCCGTTCTCGCTGTCGCGGTCTGTCACCCTGGGGATTGTGTCCAACACCGCGCGCGTCTTCGCCGGGGGCGGCGACGACAACGACATCGAAGAGATGGAGCTCGACCAAGGCCAGCGTACCGGGCTCTTCACGCGATGGATTCAACACGACGCCCTGATCAACCCCGGCAACAGCGGCGGCCCGCTCGTCAACCTCAAAGGCGAAGTCATCGGGGTCAACGAACTCGGCGGCAGCGGCATGGGCTTCGCGATTCCCTCGAATCTCGCCAAGCAGGTGACTGCCGAGTTGATCCGCCAGGGCGAAGTTCCGCGAAGCTGGATCGGCGTCAGCTTCAAGCCGATCGCCAAGACGGGTTATGAGCGCGGCGTGCTGATCAACTCGGTCGTCGAAGACGGCCCCGCGGCAGAAGCCGGGATCAAGCCGGGGGACGTCCTCCTGCGCATCGGAGGTGATGCGATCACCGTCCGCTTCGCGGAGCAGATTCCGCCGCTGATGAAACGAATCGCCGATTTCCCGATCGGCTCTGCAATCCGCCTCACCTGCCAACGCGGAGATGAAACACGGACGGTCGAGCTGGTGACGCGCAAGCTGGAAAAGGACCGCGGCGACGAAGCGGCCCTGCGGTCCTGGGGACTGACGGCCGAAGAAATCACCCCGCGGATGGCCCGCGAGATGCGTCTGGAAGGCGCCGCGGGCGTCCTGGTCAGCAGCACGCGCTCCGGCGGCCCCGCCGAGTTGGCCGAACCGGCCCTTCGATACGGCGACATCATCCGAAAGATCGACGGCGAGCCGACGCCCGACCTCAAGGCCGTCGCCGCGCTGTACAAGAAGATCATGGCCATGAACCCGCCGCCGGACTACCTCCTGGTGGAGTTCGACCGCCAGGGGAAGAATCACCTCACCCTTCTCAAACCCAAACCCGACGAAGACGAGGATCCGCCGCGCGACGTTCGAAAGGCCTGGGTCGGCGTGGCCACCCAGCCCGTCGTCGGCAAGCTGGCGAAGAAGCTGGGCCATCCCGACCGGCTCGGTTTCCGGATCACCCGCGTCTATCCCCGGACCCATGCCGCCGAGTCGAATCTGAAAGTCGGCGACATCATCGTCGCGCTTAACGGGGAGCAACTGCGGCTGAAAGGCATGCAGGACGCCGGCCTGTTCGCGCGGCGCGTGAAACGGCTCGACGTCGACGGCGAGGCGACCTTGACCGTCCTGCGAGACGGCGAAACCCTGGATGTCCGCGTGAAACTGGAGCCCACGCGCTGGCAACCCAGTGAGGCCCGCCGCCTGCACGACCGGGATTTCGAGTTGACCGTGCGGAATGTCACCTTCTTCGATCGCGACACCCGCCAGTGGGACAAGTCCGTCCGCGGGGTCATTGTCGAACAAGTCGAGAGTGGAGGCTGGGCGGCGCTGGGCGGCATCCAGCCGGGCGACTTGATCCAGGAGATCAACGGCTACACGGTCCGCAGTCGGAAGAGTTACCGCGCGGCGATGGAGAAGATCGCCAAAGCACAACCGGAGCGCGTTGTCTTCGTCGTGCTGCGGGGCATCCAGACGCGGTTTCAATACGTCGAACCCGACTGGAAGCCCGAGCTAAACAAAGGCCCCGGCGAAGCGAAAGACGGCAACAAACCAACCAACGAGAAGGAGTGATCCATGGCCTGCCTCGGCCTGTTCGGAACATGCATGCTCGGGCTCTTGCCCGTGTGGGGG